>JAHDPQ010000131.1 GCA_018434245.1 Oscillospiraceae bacterium | reverse complement strand
GCCTGGCCGGCCCCCCTCGCAACCCCCCGCGTCAAAGAAACTGCCACGAAAAGATTGCATTCTCCCGAGCATCCTCACCTTAGGTGAGCGGGCCGTAAACGTCGCTTTGCGACAACGGCCACTGGAAGAAAGGGAACTGCAAAAGCGTCACTTTTTCCTACCACTCGTCGCCCTCGTCCCTCGCGGGGGCAAAGCAAAGGGGCACACATTGCTCTTTCCTTTTGTTCGCACCTACGTACCCAAGCATTGATGTCGCTGGGGAATACAACTCTCCAGCAAACCTTAAACAGGAGTAGCATCTATAGCTTTGCAGCTACGGAACGCGGGGATACAAAGGGGTGTCAAACCCCTTTGAGAGGGGACCGGGGACCCATCCACGGCGTGTTTTGCCTCCTTTTGCACGAACAAAAGGAGGGGCCCTGCCGCGGCCTGAGCGGCAAGTGTGGGCTGCGATGCCCTTCGCGGAAGGAGAAGCCGCTCTGGAAACAGAAGAAGCCGCCCCTTCGGTATAAGCCCCCTGCCGTGGCCTGAGCGGCAAGCTGGCGCCCCGATGCCCCTCGCGGAAGAAGCCATTCCGGCTTGCAGAGTAAAGCTCCACCGCAGCCTGAGCGGCACCAAAAGCAGCTAAAACAGCCGTCTAACGCTATTATATCATGTTTGCCCCTAAAAACAATGAAAAAAGTATCAAAGAGAGCAAGCTCACCAAAGGAGGCCTCCTGCTTTGATCCCGCTTTATCTTCCATACCGGTCCCCCCGCCAGCAGGATTACCTCAGCGATGCACAGGAGCGGGGGATGCTTCAAGGGGATGGACCTTATTCCCGGCTGGTCTGTCAAAGGCTCCGGGAGTTGACCGGGCTTTTGCAAATCCTTCTCACCCCCTCTGCCAGCCACGCTCTGGAGCTGGCGCTCTGGGATTTGCAGCCGGGGGACGAGGTGATCTTACCCGCCTACAACTTTCCCTCCGCCGCCAACGCCGTACTGCGGGCCGGGGGAAAGCCGGTGCTCTGCGACATTGACCCCTCCACCCAAAACATCAGCCCCCATAAGGCGGAGACTTTGATCAATCCCCGCACCCGGGCGATCTGCCTAACCCATTATGCCGGAATCTCCTGCGATATGAAGGCCTTTTGGGAGCTGCAAAAAGCCTATGGATTCCTGCTGGTGGAGGACGCTGCACAGGGAGTGGGGGCCTCATATGAGGAAATTCCGCTGGGGGCGGCGGGGGACCGGGCCTGCTACAGTTTCCACGCCACCAAAAATGTCCACTGCGGGGAAGGAGGGGCCTACCTGCAACGGGAAGATGCCGAAAGCTTTGAGCAGATGCAAATGCGCCGGGATAAAGGCACCAACCGCCACCAGTTTCTGGCGGGGGAGCGGGCTCGTTACACTTGGGAATGCACCGGCTCCAGCCACCTGCTTTCCGACCTCAACGCCGCTCTGCTGCTGGCCCAGCTAGAGAATTTAGAGGAAGTCACCCGGCAACGGCTAAAGCTCTGCGCCGCCTATGATACCGGGCTTGCCTCCGCCTTTGCCCGGGAGCGGCTTTATCCCATGGGGATTCCCCCCTACGCCAGGGGGAATGGGCATCTCTACTACATCCGCTGCCGTTCTCCCCGCCAGCTACAGGAACTTCAGGAGGCTCTGGCCAGCCGGGGGATCGGCTGTGCCACCCACTTTGTGCCCCTGCACCTTGGGAGCATGGGCAGGGCACTGGGCTACCGGCAGGGGGATTTTCCCGCAAGCGAGCAAACGACAGAGACTCTACTGCGCCTACCTCTCTACCACACATTGGAACAGAGTCAGGTGAATCTGGTTTGCGAAACCATAGAAAAGGTGATTGGATGAATCTTCCGGAACTTTCGGTGATTGTACCGGTTTACAATGGATATTCTTCCCTTCTAAGGCTGTATGAGGAGCTTTGTAATACCTTGGGAGAGTTGGAGTACGAGCTGATTTTTGTGGATGATGCCTCCACCGACGCAAGTCTTACCCTGCTCAGAGAGATCGCCGGGGCCGACGCTGGGGTGACGGTGCTTGCCCTGCGAGAGAATCGGGGCCAGCAGGAGGCCACCCTCTGCGGGATGGCGGTGGCAAAAGGCCGCTACCTTGCCAATCTGGATGACGACGGGCAGCATCCCCCGGCTTACCTGCTGCCTATGCTGAACTACCTGCGGGAGCATGATCTGGAAATCGTCTACGGACTGCCCATCACCGGGAACCGCAAGCTGATGCGACAAGGGGGAAGTGCCCTGCGGGATCTGCTGTTCTGCCTGTTCTTCCCCCATTCCCGGGGGGTGAAGGTCAGCTCCTTTCGGGTGATGACCGCCGGGCTGTTTCAGCGGGTGTTGGCACAGCGGAAGGAGTTCTTTTATTTTTCCGCATCTGTGTTTGAACATCCGGTACGGGCAGGAAATCTATCTTACCCCCATCTGCCCCGGCAAGAGGGACGGTCAGGCTATGGCCTTGCCAAACTGGCGGCACTGTATGTTAATATCATCCGGCATTACGCCTTGGGCCCAAAAAAACCCGGCAAGGTGGCCCCTATGCCCACAGGGGAGTTGATTCACCATGGCTAGGCTTTTGATTTTAGGGGGCTCCAACTGTCAGATTTCTGCCTTTCGGCGGGCCAAGAGTCTGGGGCTGGAAACAGTTTTGTTTGATTATCTGGAACACCCTCCGGCTGCTGAGCTCGCCGATTTACACCTGCCGATCAGCACCTTTGACTGGCGGGAATGTGCCCGTCAGGCCGCCGGTTTAAAGTTGGACGGCGTTATGACCATGGGAACCGACCAGCCTGTGTTCACCGCTGCCTATCTGGCGCAGCGGTTGGGGCTGCCCTCCTATCTTTCCAAAGAGCAGGCCCTTTCCGTCACCAACAAGGCACTGATGAAGAAGATTCTCACCCAACACGGCATCCCTACCAACCCCTACCGCTTGGCGGAAGGGGAGGAGCTGCTCCGCTGGCCCTATGCCGGGGATTTGGTGATCAAGCCCCTGGACAGTCAGGGGCAGAAGGGGGTGTTCCGGGTGAGCAGCCCGCAGGAGGCTGCCCGCCTGTATCCCCAAACCGCCTCTTATTCCCGGTGCAAAAAGGTGCTGTGCGAGAGGTACTACCCCTCCCGGGAGGTGACGGTCAGCGCTTGGGTTCACGGTGGACAGGCCACCGTCCTCACCATCACCGACCGGGTGACTTTTTCCCACCCACGGCATATCGGGGTTTGTGCTGCCCACCGGTATCCCTCCCGCTATGCAGCGGGGCAGGAGGAACTGCTCCACACCCTCACGCAGCGGATCACCGATGCCTTTGGGATTCCCCGAGGGCCCCTTTACATCCAATACCTGTTTGGGAAGGAGGGGGTGGTGGTCAACGAGCTGGCCTGCCGCATTGGCGGAGCCTTTGAGGACGTCACCATACCGGCAGCCACCGGATTTGACATCCTCACCGCCGTGTTGGACGGCGCGTTGGGCCGGGAGGTTTCCCCGCCCCGGCGGATCGGGAAGGGCTGCGGGAGCTTCCGGGTATTGCTGCCCTTTGCCCGGCCGGGCAAGCTTGCCTACCTCACCCCGCTGGAGGACATTAAGGCTCTTCCCTTTGTCAGGGATGCAGGGTATAATGTTCGGCAGGGACAGGTTTTGCCCGCCTTCGAAAACGCTGGGGCCCGTCTGGGCCATATTGTGCTGACCGCTACCGATGAAAGGCAGATGCAGTCCCACCTTAACATCCTCCATCAGGTGTTTCAGGTGCTGGATCAGGGAGGAAACGATATGCTCTTGCCTGTGGGAGAAGAATAGGAAGTCTATGAATGCAAAAACTAATCTCTGCCCTCTGTGTCCTTCTGTTGCTGGCGGGCTGCGCCGGAAGGAAGGAGCAGAGCATCACCGTTGCCCAACAGTACGGAACCGCCTACGCCCCCATCGCCGTCATGCGGGAGCTTGCACTGCTGGAACAGGAGCTGCCTGACTCTGTCACGGTGAAATGGGTGCAGCTGGCCAACACCGCCGCCATTCGGGAGTCCATGCTGGGGGGGGAAACCGACTTTGCCTGTATGGCTATCCCCCCCTTTCTCATCGGGCGGGACGCCGGGATGGAGTGGCAGATTTGCTCCGGGGTCTCCCGGGTTCCCATGGGGCTGACTACCAGTGACCCCACTCTTACCTCTCTGGCCGACATCACTCCGGATATGCGCATCGCCCTGCCTCAGCCGGGGAGCATCCAGCACATTTTGCTGGCCATGGCCGCCAGCCGGGAGTTGGGGGAGGCCCGGCGCTTTGATGATCAGCTGGTGACTCTTTCCCACCCCGATGGGATGAACGCCCTGCTGTCGGGGGGAGAGGTTTCCCTCCACTTTACCACCTCCCCTTACCTGCAGCAGGAGCAGCAGGCGGGGATGACCCTGCTGCTGGATGGGGAGGAAGCCATGGGGCAGCCTTACACCGGAATCGTGGCGGTGGCGGGGCAGTCCCTGTATCACGAGAATCCCAAGGTCTATCAGGCGTTCCTCAAAGCTTTGGAGGAGGCCATCCGCTGGATACAGGAAAACCCACAGGAGGCAGCTCAGCTGCTGGCTCCCCTTTACGGCATGGAGCCGGACGCCCTTCTGCAGGAGATGACGGCTCCTGGCGCCGCCTATACCACCGAGGTAGCGGGGGTGGAAGCCTTTGAACGCTTTATGCTGGAGGAAGGCTACCTCAAGGCGGATCACTCACTGGACACTTTGCTGTTCTCGGAGGCTGTGCGATGAAGAAGCTGCTTAGGTACCGGATGGTGCAGCGCCTTGGCTGGATCTGCGTCCTGCTGTTGGTTTGGCAGGGGGCCGTCTGGAGTGGCCGGGTATCCCCTCTGCTGCTCCCTGCCCCCCGGCAGGTACTGGTAACCTTCCTGGACCGGCTGTTTTACGGGGAACTGGCCGCTCAAATCGGATTTTCTCTGGCCATCATCTTGCGGGGAACGGGAATTGCCCTAGTGGTCAGTCTGGGGATAGCCCTGCTCTCCCTGTACAGCAAGGTGTTTGCCAGCCTTGCCGACACCCTTTGCGCACTTGCCCACCCTCTGCCCGCCATTGCTCTGCTGCCCCTCATCATCATCTGGTTTGGAGTGGGGTATCCCGCTGTCACCGCCATCATCGTCCACTCAACCTTGTGGCCGCTATTCCTCAACCTCACCGCCGGGCTGCGGGCCACTCCCCGGGTCTACGTGGAGTGTGGCAAAAGCCTATGTTCTTCCCCCTTATGGCTGCTGGGCCATGTCTATCTGCCGGCCTCCATCTCCTCCTTTCTAGCGGGGATGAAAATCGGATGGGCAAGGGCGTGGCGAGCTCTCATCAGCGCCGAGATGATCTTTGGCGCCGTGGCATCATCGGGTGGGGTGGGGTGGTTCCTGTTCCAAAATCGTGTGATGATGGACACCGCAGGACTGTTTTCCGGCATCTTTGCGGTGGCTTTGATCGGGATGCTGGTGGAGGAGCTTCTTGTGCTGGCGGAACAGAAAACTGTGGTTCGCTGGGGGATGTCCGCTCCCCAATAACCTCGGTGGAACGGGAACGCTAACGGTCAAATCGGCAAACCACGGGAGGTTTACGGTGCAGGGGTTAAGACTACAGAATATTTACAAGAGTTTTGAGCGGGAAGGTGGCCGCCACAGGGTGCTGGCAGGCGTGGATTTGATGGTGGGAGAAGGGGAAATGGTCACCCTGCTGGGGCGTTCCGGCAGCGGAAAGACCACCCTGCTGCGAATAGCCGCTGGATACGATTTCCCCGATCAGGGTACGGCTTTGTGGAACGGAGCGCCTATTGAGGGACCTTCGCCCCACCGCTTTGTGGTCTTTCAGAGCTTTGACCAGTTGTTCCCCTGGCGGCGGGTGAACTCCAACATCAGCTTTGCCCTGCGCAGGGTGTACCCGGAGCTTTCCCGGCAGGAG
>JAHDPQ010000018.1 GCA_018434245.1 Oscillospiraceae bacterium | reverse complement strand
GACAGACATTCTAAACGGTGCTATCGCGGGGGCAAATCTTCTGTCACCGATGTTATGCTATGGTATATTGCTTGCGTTCGCGGCTGGATTGTTTCTCGTCTGCCTTCGCAACATCAATCGGAAATGGATTTTATAGATAATTCTTTTCGACATAGAATAGCGGCGGCTTCGGTCAAAAATCAAAGCTGCCGCTTTCTTTTATTTTGAGGGACCTCTGTGTAATAACGGTGGTCAGATGCAGCTCAAGTCTCCAAATTTCAAAAAACCTGGGCCTTATGTGTGCGCTTTGCGCCCATTGACAAATACCCTGGTGGGGTATATTCTGACATAAGGGAGATCATGGAAAGAAGGGTGCATATATGAAGCAGGAGGTCTATCTAATTGAGGGCATGCACTGTGCGGCGTGTTCCTCCTCCGTTGAGCGAGTTACGCGGAAATTACCCGGTGTCGCCCGTAGCGACGTGAATCTGACGACGAATAAAATGACCATCGAATACGACGAAACCAAGGTTTCTCCCGATCAAATCATGGGCAAAGTAGAAAAGGCGGGCTTTCGCGCCCTGCCGTTTGTGGAGGAAAAGCGACCTAAAGCAAAAGTAACTGAAAACGAAGAACAGGTAGCGTTCCGTCGAGAGCGCAACAGTATTATCGCCGCTTTGATCCTCTCCGGTATTCTGCTTTACGTTTCCATGGGTGCAATGATGTTTGGCGCGCCTCTGCCCGGCCTTATCAGTATGGAAAGCCACGTTATCAACTACGCTGCGGTACAGATGCTGCTGGCTGTGGTCATTATTTTTATTGGGCGAAGATTCTATGTCAGCGGCTTCAAGGCGTTATGGCACCTGAACCCGAATATGGACTCGTTGGTGGCCATAGGGAGTTCGGCGGCTTTTCTCTACAGCCTTGCGATCTTTTTCCTGCTGACTGATCAGCCGGAGCTTGTGAATGGGCTTTATTTTGAAGCCTCCGCTGTTGTCGTAACCTTGGTATCCTTGGGCAAGCACATGGAGGAAGGCAGCAAGCGGAAAACCACTGGTGCAATCAAAAAGCTGATGGAACTTGCGCCGGACACTGCCATCCTCGTCCAATCGAACGGCACGCAGAAGGAGGTTCCGACGAAATCGCTGAACACCGGGGATATGGTGCTTGTAAAACCGGGCAGCAAAATTCCGCTGGACGGCATTGTGACGGACGGCGTTGGCGGCGTGGATGAATCCATGCTGACGGGCGAGAGCATGCCTGTGGAAAAAACCGTGGGCAGCGAGGTCATCGGCGGCAGTATGAATCAAAATGGCGCGCTGACCGTTCGGATCACCCGGATCGGCGCTGATACCGTTCTTGCAAAGATCATCCGTTTTGTGGAGGACGCCCAGGGCAAAAAAGCGCCCATATCAAAAATCGCTGATAAAGTGGCGGGCGTGTTTGTGCCCATCGTCATCGTTATATCCATCATTTCCGGTATCATATGGCTGCTTGCAGGTCAAGAGCCTTCTTTTGTGCTCCGGATATTCACCTCCGTGCTCGTCATCGCCTGTCCCTGCGCTATGGGGCTTGCCACGCCAACGGCCATCGTAGTGGGCACTGGACTTGGCGCGAACAGCGGCATTCTCATCAGGAGTGGCGAGGCGCTGGAAATTACGCACAATGTCAAAGTCGTTGTTCTCGACAAAACAGGGACTGTGACCGAGGGTAAACCCGTGGTAACGGATATCGTTCCCATTGGTATGGAGAAGAAGGAATTGCTTGAGTTGGCCGCCGCTGTGGAAGCCGGTTCCGGTCATCCACTGGCCGACGCTATTGTAAGAAGCGCGACGGAATATGGAATGAGTGCGGCCTTGTCGGCCTCGGATTTTGAGAATTTTTCCGGCAAGGGCGTGCGCGCAACGTTATCGGATGGACAAAAAGTGTTTGCGGGTAATGATAAGCTCATGCACGAAAACGGCGTGGATACGCAGGTCCTTCAGCTAGATGCGGCCGCTTTTTCCGCTCAGGGTAAAACGCCGATGTTCATTGCCGTCGATCACAGTTTGGCGGGTATGATCAGCGTGGCGGATTCCGTCAAGGAATCGAGCCGAGCAGCTATACAAAGGCTAAAAGAGTTTGGGTTGCGCGTTATACTGCTGACGGGCGATAATAAGGCCGCTGCGGATCACATTGGGAGTATCGTCGGCGCGGACGAGGTTATCGCGGAGGTATTGCCGGAAGATAAGGCCGCAGTCATAAAGCGCCTTCAGAGCGAAGGCAAAATCGTCATGATGGTCGGAGACGGCATCAATGACGCTCCGGCGCTTGTTCAGGCCAACGTAGGCTGCGCCATTGGCAGCGGCAGCGACATCGCCATTGAATCGGCAGATATCGTGCTGATGAAAAACGATCTTACCGATGTTTCCAGGGCGGTAAACTTGAGCCGTATGACCATCCGTAATATCAAGCAAAATCTGTTTTGGGCATTTTTCTACAACACGATAGGGATTCCTATTGCGGCCGGCGTCCTATATCCCGCATTCAGTCTGCTTCTGTCGCCCATGATCGGCGCGCTGGCTATGAGCTTAAGCTCGGTTTTCGTGGTATCCAACGCTCTTAGATTACGGGGGAAAAAGCTATGACAACAGGCAAAAAGAAACACCGCACCGAGGAAGAATACAAATCCTTGATAAACCGCCTGAACCGCATAGAGGGGCAGGTTCGGGGAGTCCGAAAAATGGTGGAAACCGATGTTTATTGTGTGGATATCCTTACACAGGTATCCGCCATCCAGTCGGCGCTTAACGCCTTCAATAAAGAACTTCTCAGCAATCATATCAAGACCTGCGTAGCCGATGGCATCCGGGCGGATAACGACGAAGTAATTGATGAACTGGTGAAAACCATACAAAAATTGATGAAATGAGGTAAGAGGACATGACAACACTGAAAGTACCCGATATGCACTGTGAAAAATGTGTGGAACGGATTACGAGCGCACTGAACGGCGCTAAAATAGCCTTTCAGATCTCCTTGAAAGACAAGACCGTCTCCATTGACGGGGATGAAAGCAATGTAGGCGTTACTATTGAGGCATTGGATGACTTGGGATTTGATGCGGAAAGATAACGTGCGTCACAAGCGGCCAAGCAGGAATTTGAATTGAAACTAATTATGTTTCTTTTAGCAGGCTTGAAATATAGTCTGCTATTTTTTGCTTTCAGAACTATGTAGGAAAAAATCTTGGCTATACCCAGCCGCCGCTATGTACTTCACACACATCGCCCTATACTTTTTGGGCGTTCAAATTACCTTGGGATAGAGCGTAAACAAGGTTTTGTTTACGCTCTATTCTTGTTAATAGGATGTCATAAACTACATAGAGGGAATAACCATATCGTTTAGCTTTTCCGTAGTGACTTGTAAAATGATATAGGGTGATATGATAATGCACAAAAAAGACAAATATGACTTTTCGGCCTTCGGGCGGGCCATAAAGGAAGCGCGCGAGAACATGGGATGGACACGGGAGCGGTTGGCACAGGAGGTGAACCTTGCGCCCCGCTATATCATGTCTATTGAAAACAATGGGCAACATCCGAGCTTTCAGGTTTTCTATATTCTTGTTACTCTTTTTGATATATCGGTAGATCAATTTTTTTATCCTCGTAAAAATATAGAAAAGACAACGCTTCGCCGCCAGCTTGACAGTCAGCTTGACAAGTTGGATGAGACGGACTTAATTATCGTGGCCGCTACTGCAACAGGAATACAGGAAGCAAAGGAAGCAAAGGTATAAGCCTCTATTTCTTTGGCTTTATCAGGCATTACAAGATTACATCTTTTTGGCTTGTTTGGCTATATATTCGATCACATCTTCAGGCGTAGGCTTAACGCCATTTTCTATCATTTTGTTCCAATAGGCTTGCACATTTGGGTCTTGGTTTGCCATGCCCGCATCTATGGCTATTTGTATTTCATGTCGGACTTCTTTCACGCTAATTCCTTTTTCTGCGGCAAGTTTGGTAATGGCTTTTGCGCCCCTTGATTTCCTCATTTTTTGCCCTCCCTATTATTGATGTTTTTTTCAAGCATACATGGACTGTTTTGCCTTATACAGACCTAAGTAACATAACTGGTTAGTATTTTAGCATATAATGTTAGACTATTTCAAAGGTGAAAACATAAATGCTTCGACTAATCACCCGCTTCAATTCGGTATGATTGTCTGAGTGAGGTGAATATAAGTGGATGCTAAATTCGTTCGTGAGCGCATAGCGCAATTAAGATTGCAAAAAGGCGTATCTGAATATCAAATGAGTTACGATTTAGGCCATAGCAGAGGATATATCTACAACATATCATCAGGAAAGTCTTTGCCTCCCCTAAATGAATTGTTTGCTATATGCGATTACTTTGGTATTACTCCCGCTGAATTTTTCGATGATAAGCTAAAAAATCCCGGACTGATACAAAAAGCGGTAGAAGGCTTGAAAGTACTCGAAGATAGCGATGTTTTGTTGATACTGAATCATATCAATAGATTGCAGAAGAAGTGATATGTGGAGTGCAGCCACTTTATAGTGACCGCATTTTTTGGCTTGGACGCAATTTCTGTTTCCTTAAAACGAGGAAAACAACACTGAACTGATGGCTCTGCCACAGCAAAAAATAAAAAGAAACGCGGAAACGGTGCAGGAAGACTGGGTATTTTCCACCCAGTCTTCCTTTTTGCCGAGCCTTTTATTCTGTGTAGGGTCGTCCGAAGCCCCATATGGGGTAGTTGGTGCTTTCCCACAGATCACGCACCAGCACGCGCCCTTTAGAGGAACTGGCCTCCATGACCTTGCCATTGCCAACGTAGATGCCGACGTGGTGGATTTCATTCCATCTACTGCAACCTGGGCAGCCAAGATTTTGCCAGAACACTAAGTCCCCCGGCTGGAGCTCACTCCGACCCACCATATAGCCGTTGTCGTAGCACCATTTGGCCTGTCCCGCCGCATTGGTGCGGGATGCGCCCAGGGGTGAGCTTGTCTGGCTGAGGCACCAATAGGCGAATCCTGAGCAGTCAAACTTATTCGGGCCGCTCGCGCCCCAAACATACGGGCACCCCACCTTGGTCAGCCCGGCTTTGACCACCTCCGCCCCAGTCGTACCGACGGGCAGGCCGGATATGATCTCGGTCATGTTCACGCCGTCCCACACGTCCACGCCGGTGATAGCGGCAAACAGGGCGGCATACTCGGGCTGCATCAGTTCGTCTAAAAGCTCGCGCTGCTCCTCATTCATATTATAAAAGTCCGCTGCTTCCTCGTAGGATAAGCTGGTGATGCGGACATGGATGATAAGCGTCGTAGTGGTGACGGTTTCCTCTTCACCCTCATCATTTACCTCTGTATACGTTTCGGACTGCACTTCCGTGCTGTATGCCACCCGATTCATATCCTCAAAATACGCCTTGAGCTTTTCCAGCTTTTCCGGCGTAATGGTCACAACTTCGGTGCCCGCCTCTGCGTCGGTATTGAGCAAGACGGCGTATACGGCCAGTACGTCGCTCCAGTTGTTGACATGGGCACTGTCGCCGTCGCCATCCCCCTCATAGATGATTTGCACCTCGTCGTAGTCGCCGCCCGCCTTGAGCTGTTCAAGCTTTGCGTCGATCCCAGCCTGAAACCCGGCGCTGATCTCGCTGACCGCTTCGGACATGGGCTGGCCGTCCGTTTCATTGGAAAAGAAGATACCGAATATGGAGCCGAGTAAAAGACCGACCAGCATAATCACCAGAATGATGAGAACCGCCACCCATCCACCTGCGGCAATGGCCGCAATCAATCCCTTGATGGCGGCAATCGCCATTTTAACAAAGGCAATCGTGGCCTTAACCGCTGCCTTCGCCACCGCAACCGCTGTCTTTGCGGCGACACGCGCGGCTTGCGCGGCTGCTCTGGCCGCTTTCGCGGCAGCCTGGGCGCTTTTCTGCGCCAGTTTCGCCGCCTGCTGCGTGGTCTTGATGGTGGTTTTAGCCGTTCTCTGCGCCGTCTTGATGGATTTTTGTGCCGTTTTCATCGTACCCTTGGCGGTAGCCTTGACGGTATTTCCCGTAGATCGTGCGGATTGCTTAATCGTCCTTTCAGTCCGTTGCATGGTCTTGATGGTGCGTTCCGCCGATTGCCGGGCACGGGCGCTGGAGTGGCGCATATTCTCCTGCGCGTGCTTTTTCATCTGCTCTTTCGGCAGGTCGGAAGCCTGCTTCTTGATGGGGCCGGAGGGGCGTCGAACGCCATTTACCGGATCGTGCGAAGAATCCGCCGCGCGTTTCGCGTCCCCGGTGCGGTGCCGCGCATCCTTTATCTTTCTCACGGCACTGTCGCCCTGCTTTTTCACCTGATGGGCGGCTCCATGCACGGCGTTGTCTGCCTTTTCAGTTATCTTATCTTCAGCGTATTCGGCAGGGGAAGCGTATTCCCGTTCGTCCTGTTGTGCCCGTGCGGTTCCATCCTTCGTGCGAACAAAGGCATCCTTCATACGCTCGGCTGCGGTTGCCGCCTTATCAAGTGCCTTGACATCCTTGGTAACATTGCGTGTCTTTATTCCTTTGCTCAAAGCGAATGACCTCCTTGTGAAAATATTAAAAAAGCCTGAAGCAAAACACTTCAAGGCGTGGAGAACAGGTTTGCTTATGGTATAATAAATAGAAATAGCTTTATGTATTTGATATAAGATACCGTTATGGACGAGTTGACACATAAAAGGATAGAGGTTCGTTATGGAGAAAAAGATTACTCATGTGACTCTCACAACAGGGCACCGGCGTGATTCCTATGTCGATGATATAGATGCACAGTTATATTTTAAGATGCGGGCAATGTTTCAAGATGCAGTCCGGTCTGATGGTGTAGATTTTATCGATAATACATACTTGAAGCTCACAAAAATAGATGAGGACAGCTATATCTGTACGCTGCATCTGAAAACCAAAAAAGGGCTTTGTCCCATACTTACCACGGCAGGTTCCAAAGTGATGAATGTTGAGCTATGGGCAGCTTTGCACGATAATTGCTTTACTCCGGTTGTCACAGATAGGAACAAACCGCCGAAAGTCCCGTTCATAGCAGATAGAATTGAAGTGCCACATCCAGATGCAGTAGGGATTTTTAGTTGGACGGGCGATTTTTCAAAGTGTTTGGGCTGGATGATGCTATTCCCTAATGATATTGCCAAACGTGCCATCATTGGTGAGCAGAAAGAATGACGGGCAGACTATGATACAGTCTGCCCGTCAACTTATCCTACATAATCACAATGTTTCTTCGCCAGGCTTCGTCGTCATCAGCTTATACAACCGGGTATTGCGGGGGAATCTGTTGACAAACGGCACAAGCGAGCTACCGTACTTGATAAGCCCGCATCCCGCATCCGCATTGGTGATATAGCTCATCTGTTCGCTGGAAATGCTCAGCAGCTTGGATAGCTTTTCGCGGTCACTCGCCGCCTGATTGAGCATGACGATGAACTCGGAATTGGAAAGCATCGTACTCGCCAGCACAGAATCCAGAATGTACTCCACGTTTTGTGTAATGGCGGTCGGGAAAGCGTTCCTCTTTCTAAACCTGCGCCACGCGGAGTTGAAGAAAGACCCGCTGTGCTCGTTTTCAAATACCACATGGAACTCGTCGATAAAGATGTGCGTCCGTTTACCCGCCGCCCAATTTTCCGTCACACGGTTGAGCATGGCGTCAGTAATGACCAGCAGGCCCATGGTTTTGAGCTGCTTTCCAAGGTCCATGATGTCGTACACGACCATGCGGTTGTTTACGTCCACATTGGTCGGGTACGCGAAGGCGTTGAGGCTCCCAGAGGTGAACAGCTCCAAAGACAGCGCAAGGTCGGCGGCTTCCTTTTCAGGCTGCGCCAGCAATTCCTCGCGAAGCGTGACCAGCGTGGGCATATCGCCGCTTTTCTTGAATGCCCGGTAGACGTTCTCCACGCAGCGGTCGATGATGCTTTTCTGCTTTGGTCCCATACCGCTCTTATCCAATTGTTCAAACAGGGAGAGGACAAACTCGGATTTGTCGATGACCGGATTGCCGCCGTCGCCGTAGCCTTCCACCATATCGAGCGCGTTGATGTGGTCATCGCTGCCTGCCGCGATGCGGATGACCTCGCCGCCCATAGCATGCACCAGAGAGGCATACTCGCGCTCGGGATCGCAGACTAAAATATCATCGTCGGTGGCAAGGGCAAGGAAAGCGATCAGCTCCTTAGCGGAGAAGGACTTGCCGCTGCCCGGCACGCCCAGCAAAAAGGCGTTGGGATTTAAGAGCTTTGCCTTATTACACATGATGAGGTTATGGGAGATGGCGTTCTCGCCAAAGTATACGCCGCCCGTATCCATGATTTCCTGTACCCGAAACGGAATGAGCACCGCCAGACTTTCGGTGGTCAGCGTTCGCAGCGCATTTATTTTCCGTAGACCCATGGGCAGCGCTGTGTTCAATCCATCCATTTGCTGATATTTGAGTGTGGCGAATTGACACAGGTGCTTACGGGCCGTGGTGAAAAGCGCGTCGGTGTCTGCGTCAAGCTGTTCTAAGCTTTCGGCGGTATGAACGAGGGTAAGGACACCAAACATCATTCTTTGATCTCTGGTCGTCAAATCGTCCAAGAACTCCTTGCTCTCTTTGCGCTGCAATTCCATGTCATAGGGCACCACCGCCGAAAAGTTGTTGTTCTGGTTCTGGCGGCGCTGCCAGTTTGTGATGTTGGTTTCTACGCCCAGCAAACGATTTTCTACCTCGCGTACTGCCTCGTCTGTGGGCACGGGGATCACGTCAATGCTCATCATGAGGTTGCGGCCCAAATCGGTCAGCTCCGTCACCATATCGTCCTTAATATAGGAAGCATATTCCCGCAGGAACAATACCCGCCCGTAGCGGCTGCCCATCTTGAAGTGATCCGCTTCAAACTCAAGGGTGTCCGGGCAGATAAAGTCGCGGAAATCGTGGCCCTTACGCATGGTTTCGGAAAGCTCAAAGCGAAAGCTGGTTTCCTCGCCCGTGCGGTAGAAGTCGTGCAGCACCCGCAGCTTCTCGGTGGCGTCCATCTCGGTGCAGCGGGAACCCAGCCGCATGAAGTGGGCGATAAGGTCAGCACCTACGCGGGCGAAGTAGTTTCTGGCTTCCTCAATGTTCTTTTTGCACACGGAGATAGTCATATACTTTTCCTGCACCATGCTGTTCACGCCGGTGGCTTTGTCCATGAGCATTTTGTTATATTCCTTACGGTAGAGGTCCAGGCCGTCCTCCTTGTAGGGGATCAGGATGGCCTTTTCAAAGTCCGTTTTGTTGAGTCTTCGGTTGGCGATGGTGATTTTGGTGGTCGCACCGCTGTCTAAAGAGTTCAAAAGTTCGCTGTACTCCAGAAACATGGCTTCCTTATCTTCGCGGGAGGCCACGGCGTAGTTAATGTCGGTAAATTTGAAGGTCTTGGCGTACTTATTGCGGCCAACAAGAAAAATACCATCCTCCCAGATGCACTGGATGGGGATGGCCTGCTGAACACTTTTGGGAACGACGAACCTTTCCTTGTCCTGCTGGAACAGGTTTTTCAGTGTTTTAATGGCCATGTCGCTTCATTTCCTCCTTCTCCCTGGATTCAATAGCGCCCTTTAAGGCTTCATGATAGATGTTGACAGGCTGAAAAATCAGGCGTTTGGGCATTAGAAACTCGGATTTGATAAAGGCCCACACGAACTGCTCCGCCGTCATGCCGTGGTAACTGATAAAACCCATGGCGGCAAATGGCGCTACGCTGACGATACACATCCAGCTCATCGTTTCCATGCCGAAATACGGGCGGATGACGAAGTACAGGGCCACGGCCACACCGCAGGCACAGACAGAAAAAAAGAATTGCCTTAACGACAATCCAAAAAACATGGACTCGGTATACTCCCGAATCTCCCGGTTGATTTTGACTTCCAATAAGATTCACCTCCAGAAATAGATTGTTTACCGTGCCCCGGTGTCCTTCGCAGGCGCTTTGAGCTGAAGCTCGGTCGGCCTTTTCCCGTCCAGCGGCTTGACAAAATCCACATAGTTCAGGGCATAGATGGCGTTATCATTGAGCTGACGCTGCCATGCGCCCTCCGTAGGCGACCAATGGAAGCCCTTATGACTCAAAACACCGCATTGCTCCTTGGTGGGCCGCTCGTCAAACACAAGCTGCAAACGGTTCAGCTCAGTGTTAATAATCGCCTCGCCGCCGTCAAACTGCCAGCCCACAAAGCCTACCTCACGGCTGTGGGAAATTTCCTCGACACGCTTTTGCAGCCGTTTGATTTCCGCATTGTTGTTTGACAGTTCATACGATGGAAAGGGCTGCTTATCCCACGAATAGGCGTTTTGTACCCGCACGTCCAGCTTGGCGGCGGCAGCCTCCGGCATATCCGGGAAGCCCTGACAGGTGCCGTGCTTTCTAAAATAGGCGTTGACCGCCTTCATATGCTCCTGCGCTTTCCGGCAGGCGTCCAGCTTCTCGGTCAGCTTTTCCAAAGCCTGCGGATCACCGGATGAAATGGGTTTGCTCATGATTTTCTCCTCCTTCGTTTGGTGGCAATATTGCCCGCTGTGCCGCGCACAGCTTTTCTTCAAGACAGCAGCAGGCTTCAAGCCGGCAGCCCCGTCGCTTCCCAGCGTAAAACCGGCAATACACACAGGCGCAGTCCTGCACGGTATATCCTTGAAACCGCCGAAATATCCTCACATTCTGTTTCATGCGCGTGCACCTCACAGGCCCATCATCTCGCGCACAACACGGTCGGCCATTTTCACGGTGCCGACGAGTACGAGCATATTAAAAATCAGCTCGCCCACATAGCTCCACACCTGCGTGACCGCCGCTGCGTTCGGGTCTACAGCGGGTGGTGACGCGGCAAACACAGAGAAGATAATGCAAGCCAGCACGATAATTGCCCCCTCCAGACAAACGGCGGCGTAGCTTTTGATGAACGCCTTGCCGATGCTCTGGCTCGGCTCTCCCGCGAAGGCCGCCAGCGGCACCGGCGCGATGGCGGTATAGAGATAGAGCTTAAAAAAGCGACCGTACACCGACATAATCATAATGAAGGACAGCACCGTAATGAACAGACCGCCCAGCAGCGTCACCGCCCAAAGCGGGATGCTGTTGAAAAAGTCCACGTTCTCAATCGCCGTTACGATGCTGTCGGGCAGCACCATGTCACTTGCCGCACCGAAGCCTGCCGCGTTCATGATGGTGCTGATTAAGCCCTGTACGATTCTAAAAAGGGCCATCATCAGCTCCAGGCCGTAGGTAATCGCAGCCTTTGCCAGCGCGAAGCGGATAAACAGCTTGACGGCATGCTCGGGCTTTTTCACCTCGGCAAAGCTGCCGCAGGTTTTCACGACGCCCACGACGAAAAACAACACCAAAAGAGCCAGGCCAATGGCCTGTACCGCGCCATGGATGTCCACGACGACGTGCCAAATGCCCCCGCCTTTAAAGGTTTCGGGGCTTTGGGTAAGGAGTTGCCATATCTCGGAGAGCTTGCCGTTCCAGGTGTCCAGTGCGTTTTGCAGGTTTTCTACAATCCAATTCAATCAACACACCTCCATTGGAAAGAATTGGGGCGGGCTGGTTTCGTACCCGCCCCTTGCCGGACATCGGAATCAGCCCGTAATGAGGGTCAGTATCTCCTTCGCAAAGGTAATAATGACGCCTCCGGCGAGCGTAAGGAACCCGTTAGCCCGCTGGCTCGGATCATGCGATTTCAAAGACAAGCCGATCTGCACAATGCCGAAGCCTAAGAGTATCAGGCCAATGGCGCGAATCAAGCCGAATATGAAGTCACTCAAATTGTTGACCACCTGTATGGGGTCGTCTCCAGCGGCAAAAGCTGTGGTGCTGAACACAGTCAACATCAGCACCAGCACGGCGTAAATGGCAAGGGCCTTACGAATCCTCTTGCCCATGGACTGCTTTTCGGTTTTGCTATTATTGTCTTTCATGGTATTAAGCCTCCTGTTTTTTGGATTGATATAGAGCCTGCATGTCCTCCTCGGACAAAAGCTCGAAGGAAATCTCCCCGGCCGCAAGCGGCTCCAGCTTGGGCATGTCGCCTGTAGGCTTCACAAGAGCAAGGGATGCCGCTGCCTGGGTTACTTCGCCATGCCGGTACGCCTTGCCGTCGCCGTCCGTGGTGAGGGAAACATGGGGATGCCGGAGAATGTCGTACTTTTCGTCCATTACGGGGCGTTCGCCGCGTACAAACAAAAGCGCGTAGCGGTTGTCGAGCATACGCACCTCATCCGGGGTCAACAGCTCGCGCCCGGTAATCTGGTAATTGGTCGAATAGTTCCCGCTGCGGCCCGTGCTCTTGCCGTAGGTGTTGGTGTCAATGGTGGACTTGCCCAGGAGCGATTCGCTGATCAGTTTGTGAGTCGAGGTTTCGTTGCCGCCCAAATAGAGAAATTCATCACAGTTGCCCATAATGCTTTCCCATTGCTTTTCAAAGAGCGCCTTGAGCTGCGCGATGTTTTGCAGGATGATGGACACCGACACGTTGCGGGAGCGCATGACGGACAGGATTTTTTCAAAATCGTCCGGCAGGCTGACATTGGCGAACTCATCCATCACAAAATGCACGTGCACCGGCAGGCTCCCGCCGTGCTTATGGTCGGCACAGTGGAAAAGCTGCTGAAAAAGCTGCGTGTAAAGGATGGACACCAGAAAGTTGAAGCTGGAGTCGTTGTCGGGTATCAGAGCAAAGAGCGCCACTTTTTTCTCCCCGATGGAGAACAGGTCCAGCTCGTCCGCAGCGGTCAGCGCCGCCAGACTATACAGATTGAACTTTTCCAGTCGGGACGCCAGCGTGATCTGGATGGATTTGAGCGTTTTGGCGCTGCCGCTGTGGTAATCGCGGTAGTATTTGAGCGCGATATGCTCCAGCTCCCGCATCTCCAGACGGTTAAACAGCTCATCCAGCGGGGATTGGTACTCGTCGTTGTCCTCGCGTACCTCGCCGGCGCGCAGCATCTCCATAACCATGGAGAAGTTTTGTTCTTCCTCCGGCGCTTCATATAGCAGATAGAAGATGAGCGCCAGCAGCAACATGCTTGCCGCCGTATCCCAAAATGGGTCCTGAGTTTGTGCGCCCTTGGGCGTGGTGGCCTTAAAAAGATTCGTCACCAGCTTTTGCACATCGTTGTCGGAAATAAGGTACATAAACGGGTTGTAACAGTGGCTGCGCTCCATGTTGATGAGGTCCAGTATTCGCACGTCGTAGCCCTTTGCTTTGAGCAGGTGCCCAGTGTCCCGCAGGATTTCGCCCTTGGGATCGAGAACCACCATGCTGGTGTTGGCCTGCATGACATTGGGCTTGGCATAAAAGCGGGTTTTGCCGGAGCCGCTGCCGCCCACCACCATGATGTTGAGGTTGCGCCGATGCTTTTTTCCGTCCAGCCCGATACGCACGTTTTGGGTGAGCAGCTTATTTTGCGCAAACGCCTTATCCCGGTACTTTTTACAAACGGCGGCGGCGTCGCCCCATCGGGCGCTGCCGTGCTCTTCGCCCTTGCGGTAGTTGCGGCGGGTGGAAAGATAGATGCCGATCCCCATCCCATAGCCGAGCAAAAAAAGAAGGACAGTTTTGAGGCTGTCCTTCGTCCATATGATGTGAAAGGGATCGGCCAGCGTCGGTGGCAGACCTTGCAGGATTTCGGCAAGCCCACCGCTCACCAATGGGGCGATCAGCAGCGCCAGCCAGATCACGGGAATAACGCCGCAGATGCTGAGAATAAGGATGGTCTGCCGGTCATTCGCGTTCTTCATTATCATTCACCGGCTTCGGCCTGGGCCTGCCCAGACTTTCAATACATTGCCACATATTCAGCGCTCCCCTCTGTCGATATTTTTCTTCTCCTTTTTGGTCGGCGCGTCTATGACTTTCAGGAGAATCTCATCCACCGCGTCGGTGGAACGCTGCTCCCGCAAAAGCTCGTTGCG
>JAHDPQ010000019.1 GCA_018434245.1 Oscillospiraceae bacterium | reverse complement strand
GCCGATGTATGGAACAATAAAGGCGTTGCACTCAAGAACCTCGGCCTCTACGACGAGGCGATTTCGTGCTACGACCGCGCACTGGAGGTCGACCCGAAATATGCTTATGCATGGAACGGCAAAGGCAATGCGCTCAAGCACCTCGGCCGCTACGACGAGGCGATTTCGTGCTACGACCGCGCACTGGAGGTCGACCCGAAATATGCCTATGCGTGGAACAATAAAGGCGTTGCACTCGGGAACCTCGGCCGCTACGACGAGGCGATCCGGTGCTACGACCGCGCACTGGAGATCGACCCAGAATATACTCTTGCGAAAGACAACAGGGATAAAGCGTTGAGAAAGCTCGTAGATACTACCACATCAGGATCATCTCATCCAGGCAAGATCGGAAAACCGACACAATCCCCCGCCCATCCTGCCGAACCAATAAAGACCCGATCATCGATCACCATCGAGCGCACCATCTACGATCCCTTAACCCGGGATTTCATCATCTCCTCCTCCCGGCCGCTCGTCAACGTCAGAGACTGGATCAACCGTCACGACCCTTCCTCCTACTGGCTGGTCATCTGTGTACATAACCACGGCAACCACACCATCGACGAGTGGGGGATAGAGCTGGAATCTTCATCAACGCTCCAGATCCTTGAGACCGTAATCGAAGGGAGCGATGGGCGGGTGCACCCCCAGATTAGCAACCCAAGACCCTGGCTGAGAAAGTCGATCCTCGGCATCCCTCACCATCTCGGAATTGTGATCCCTCGCGGCGGGTCACGGCGGGTATACTTCCGGCTGGGTTCGGAGTCCTGCGGGATCTCTCACAGCATCAAGGGCCGGCTCATCGCCAGCGATGCTGAGGTGGGGATCCGGGAGAAACAGTTCCAGCACTCCTGTGATGTGGCAACACTCGGGGTGGCCATACACCAGAGCCCTGAGATTGCCCTGCAATATGCTGAGAATACCTTAATGCAGCGGTACCAACGTGAAACTGCCCTGAGTTACCTGCGCACCTTCCACCTGATCCAGGAGATCGATACCTGCTGCCGCACGAAGCGGTT
>JAHDPQ010000044.1 GCA_018434245.1 Oscillospiraceae bacterium | reverse complement strand
AGGACCCGGGTGGTTTCCTGGAAGGCAGCGGCGGACATAAAGCTCTCGGTGGCCAGAGAGGCCTTGGTGATACCCAGCAGCAGAGGGGTGCTGGTGGCAAGCTTGCGCTCGCCGCCATCGGCCTGATTGAGCTGGATGAGCTTTTCGTTGGCTGCCTGAAGCTCCTGCTTGGAAACCACCGATCCGGCAATGAGGTTGGTATCTCCCTGATCCTCCACCCGGATTTTGCGCATCATCTGGCGGACAATGACTTCGATGTGCTTGTCGTTGATGTCAACGCCCTGGGTGCGGTACACTCTCTGAACTTCCTGAATCAGGTAGTCCTGCACTGCCATTTCCCCGTTGACCTGCAGGTATTCGGCAGGTTCCACAGAGCCTTCGGTTAGCTGAACACCCTTCTGGACCACATCGCCCTCGGCCACCCGCAGAGTGGAGCCGTAGACGATCTGCTTTTCGAAACGGTCGCCGCTTTCGTTGTCGGTGACAACTACAAAGTCGTTGCCCTTGGCGTCTTTTTCAAAGCTAACCACACCACCGATATGGGCGATGATGGCGGCATTTTTCGGTTTGCGGGCCTCGAACAGCTCCTCAACACGGGGCAGACCCTGAGTGATGTCGGAGGCGGAAGCAATACCACCGGTGTGGAAGGTACGCATGGTCAGCTGGGTACCCGGCTCACCAATGGACTGGGCGGCGATGACTCCGACCGCCTCTCCAATGGCGATGGGCTGGCCATTGGCCAGGTTGGCTCCGTAGCACTTGGAGCAAACGCCGTTTTCGCTCCGGCAGCCCAGAATAGAGCGGATCTCCAACTCTTTATATCCGGCGGCGGCGATCCGGTCGGCATCCTGCTCGGTCATCATGTGGTCCTTGGTGACAATGACCTCGCCGGTGGCGGGATCGATGATGTCCTCCACAGGGTAACGGCCCAGCAGACGCTCGGTAAAGTCCTCGATGGGGCGGCCGCTGTCCAAAATCTCCTGCACCACAACGCCCTGAGTGGCTCCGCAGTCGATTTCCCGGATGATGACCTCCTGGGAAACGTCTACCAGACGGCGGGTCAGGTAACCCGAGTCGGCGGTCCGCAGAGCGGTATCGGCCAGACCCTTACGGGCACCACGACTAGAGTTAAAGTATTCCAGAATGTTCAAGCCTTCCCGGTAGTTGGAGCGGATAGGGATTTCTATGGCCCGGCCGGAGGTGTTGGCGATCAGTCCGCGCATACCCGCCAGCTGACGAATCTGGTCCATGGAGCCACGGGCTCCCGAATCGGCCATCATAAAGATGGGATTATCGGGTCCAAAGCTGTCCTGCAGGGCATCCTTTACCCGGGCAGTGGTGTCGTTCCAGGTCTTGATGACACGCTCGTACCGCACCTCATCCGAGATGAGACCGCGGTCGTAACGGCGCTGGATTTCTTCCACCTGCTGTTCTGCCTCGGCCAGATACTGCTTCTTTTCCTTGGGAATGACTGCATCGGAAATAGAAACGGTGATGGCACTGCGGGTGCTGAACTTAAAGCCCAGAGCCTTGATCTGGTCCAGTACCTCTGCGGTGCGGGCGGTGCCGTGACGGGCAATACAGCGGTCAATGATCTTGCCCAGCTCCTTCTTGCGGACCAGGAAGGAGACTTCCATATTAAATTGAGTTTCGGGGTTGCTGCGGTCCACAAAGCCCAGATCCTGTGGGATGGGCTCGTTGAAAATGATCTGCCCCACTGTGGTTTCGATTAGCTTTCGACGGGTCTCCCCCGCCACTTCCCGGGTCATCCGCACCCGAATGGGAGCGTGTAGGCCAATGTCCCCTTCCTGATAGGCCATGATGGCCTCGTTGGGGTCCCGGAAGGCCTTGCCTGCCCCGATTTCGTCCTCCTTCACCTTGGTGAGGTAGTAAGCACCCAGCACCATGTCCTGAGTGGGCACTGCAACAGGGCGGCCGTCGGAGGGCTTGAGCAGGTTTCCTGCCGCCAGCATCAAAAAGCGGGCTTCGCTCTGTGCTTCGGCGGAAAGGGGTACGTGAACCGCCATCTGGTCGCCGTCAAAGTCGGCGTTATAGGCGGTGCAAACCAGAGGGTGCAGCTTGAGGGCGCGGCCCTCTACCAGTACCGGTTCAAAGGCCTGAATGCCCAGGCGGTGCAGGGTGGGAGCCCGGTTGAGGAGCACCGGGTGGTCCTTGATGACCACTTCCAGAGCGTCCCAAACCTCTTTGGAGGTGGCACGCTCCACCATCTTGCGAGCCTGCTTGGCGTTCTGAGCGTCCTTGTTGTCCACCAGACGCTTCATGACAAAGGGCTTAAACAGCTCGATGGCCATTTCCTTGGGCAGACCGCACTGGTACATTTTCAGCTCGGGACCGACTACGATAACGGAACGTCCGGAGTAGTCCACCCGCTTGCCCAGCAGGTTCTGCCGGAAGCGGCCCTGCTTGCCCTTAAGCATATCAGAAAGGGATTTGAGGGGCCGATTGTTGGGCCCGGTGACAGGGCGTCCCCGTCTGCCGTTGTCAATGAGGGCGTCCACTGCTTCCTGTAGCATCCGCTTTTCGTTGCGGACAATGATATCGGGTGCGCCCAGATCCAGCAGCTTGTTGAGGCGGTTGTTCCGGTTGATCACCCGGCGGTACAAATCATTGAGGTCGCTGGTGGCAAAACGGCCGCCGTCCAGCTGCACCATGGGGCGGATATCCGGGGGGATAACGGGAACCACGTCCAGAATCATCCACTCGGGCTTGTTGCCGCTGGTGCGGAAGGCCTCCACAATTTCCAGCCGCTTGAGAGTTTTGATCTTTTTTTGGCCGGTGGCAGTTTTTAGCTCCTCCTTCAGTTCAACAGAAAGAGCATCAATATCGATCTGCTCCAGCAGCTTTTTCACCGCCTCGGCACCCATACCGGCCTCAAAATCGTCCTCGTAGGCCTCCTTGAGCTCCCGGTACTCCCTCTCGGTGAGAAGAGTATACTTTTTCAGGTTGGTGCGGCCGGGATCGATGACGATGTAGGCCGCAAAGTAGAGCACCCTTTCCAAAAGGCGGGGGCTCATGTTGAGCAGCAGCCCCAACCGGGAAGAGGTTCCCTTAAAATACCAGATATGGCTGACCGGAGCAGCCAGCTCGATGTGACCCATCCGCTCCCGGCGGACCTTGGCCCTGGTCACTTCTACACCGCAGCGTTCGCAGATCTTGCCCTTGTAGCGGATGCGCTTGTAGCGTCCGCAATAGCATTCCCAGTCTTTTTGAGGCCCAAAGATGCGTTCGCAGAACAGACCGTCCCGCTCCGGCTTCAATGTTCTATAGTTAATGGTTTCGGGCTTCTTCACCTCTCCATAAGACCATTCACGAATGGCCTTGGGAGAAGCAAGACCTATTTTCATGGATTCAAATACGTTAAATTCCAATCAAACCCCTACTTTCTATACGGCCTGCCCAACCCCGTTCTAGGCAGGCGTATCATCTATAATTCAGCAGCAGAAGGATGTGTAAAGGCTTTAAGCTTTACGCCTCGTCAGTTTTGTCCAAGTTGAAGATATCATCATCGCTTCCGCCCAGTAGATCGTCATCCGATTCTTCCAGATCGGGCTCCTCAATATCAAAGCCGCCGCTTTCCAGTTCGGAATCCACTTCCACTTCCACGTTTTCAAACAGCTCATCTTCCTTGATGGAAAGTCCCATGTTATCGTCGTCAAAGCTTTGTTTGAGGTCGATTTCATTGTTGTCTCCATCCAGCACCTTTACATCCAGGCACAGGGACTGAAGCTCCTTGATGAGAACCTTAAAGGATTCGGGGATACCGGGCTTGGGAACGTTCTGACCCTTGATGATAGACTCGTAGGTCTTGACCCGGCCCACAATATCGTCGGATTTAACGGTTAGAATCTCCTGAAGCGTGTAGGCTGCACCGTAAGCTTCCAGAGCCCAAACTTCCATTTCGCCGAAGCGCTGGCCGCCGAACTGAGCTTTACCGCCCAGAGGCTGCTGAGTGACCAGAGAGTAGGGGCCGGTGGAACGGGCGTGAATCTTGTCGTCCACCAAGTGGTGAAGCTTGAGGAAGTACATATAACCCACAGTGACGGTGTTGTCGAAGGGTTTTCCAGTACGTCCGTCGTAGACGATGGACTTGCCG
Source organism: Oscillospiraceae bacterium (assembly GCA_018434245.1). Classification (GTDB taxonomy): domain Bacteria; phylum Bacillota; class Clostridia; order Oscillospirales; family Ruminococcaceae; genus WRAV01. The sequence continues at coordinate 27,262 of JAHDPQ010000044.1, read as the reverse complement.
TCCCGAGAAAGTCCCGCTTCCTCCAGAGTATCCATGATGTCGTACTCGTTGGCGCCGTCAAACACAGGGGTCATGATCTTCCAGCCCAGCTGCTTGGCGGCCCGCCCAAGGTGAACCTCCAGCACCTGACCGATGTTCATTCGGCTGGGTACGCCCAGAGGGTTGAGGACAATGTCCAGAGGGGTACCGTCGGGCAGGTAGGGCATATCCTCCTGGGGCAGAACCCGGGAGACAACGCCCTTGTTGCCGTGGCGTCCGGCCATCTTATCCCCCACGGAAATCTTCCGCTTTTGGGCGATATAACAACGCACCACCATGTTGACACCGGGAGAAAGCTCGTCGGAGTTCTCGCGGGTAAATACCTTGACATCCACAATGATACCGTATTCGCCATGAGGGACCCGCAGGGAGGTGTCCCGAACCTCCCGGGCCTTTTCGCCAAAGATGGCCCGGAGCAGCCGCTCCTCGGCGTTGAGCTCGGTTTCTCCCTTGGGAGTTACCTTGCCCACGAGAATATCTCCCGCCCGCACCTCGGCGCCTACCCGGATGATACCACGCTCATCCAGCTCCCGCAGAACATCCTCACCCACGTTGGGAATATCCCGGGTGATCTCTTCCGGCCCAAGCTTGGTGTCCCGGGCTTCGATCTCGTACTCCTCAATATGAATGGAGGTAAAGAGATCGTCCCGCAAAAGACGCTCGTTGATCAGGATGGCGTCCTCGTAGTTGTAGCCTTCCCAAGTCATAAAGCCGATCAGGACGTTTTTGCCCAGAGAAATCTCGCAGTTATCGGTGGCGGGACCGTCGGCGATGACATCCCCTACTTTGATTTCGTCCCCCACGTTGACAATGGGGCGCTGGTTGATGCAGGTTCCCTGGTTGGAGCGCATAAACTTGGTGAGCTGATAGCTTTCCACCCGGCCCAAATTATCGCGAATCTGGATTTCCCGGGCGCTGACCTTGACCACGGTGCCCTCGGTGTGGCTGATGATCACAACGCCGGAGTCCATGGCGGCCTTGTACTCCATACCGGTTCCCACAATGGGGCTTTCCGGACGAAGGAGAGGAACCGCCTGACGCTGCATGTTGGAGCCCATGAGGGCGCGGTTGGCGTCGTCGTTTTCCAGGAAGGGAATCATGGCGGTGGCAACGGAAACCACCATTTTGGGGGAAACGTCCATAAAGTCCACCCGATCGGCGGGGACTTCCTGAATGGTATCCCGGAAGCGGACGGTAACCCGCTTATCGGCAAAGCGCCCCTCTTCATCCAGAGGTTCGTTGGCCTGGGCCACGATGTAGTTGTCTTCCATATCGGCGGTCATGTAGACCACCTCATCCAGCACCTTGCCGGTTTCCTTGTCCACCCGGCGGTAGGGGGCTTCGATAAAGCCATACTCGTTGATCCGCGCAAAGGTGGCAAGGTAGGAGATCAGACCAATGTTGGGGCCTTCCGGTGTCTCGATGGGGCACATGCGGCCATAGTGGCTGTAGTGAACGTCCCGGACTTCAAAGGAGGCCCGGTCACGGCTGAGTCCGCCGGGGCCCAGAGCGGAAAGACGCCGCTTGTGGGTCAGCTCGGCCAAAGGGTTGGTCTGATCCATAAACTGACTGAGGGGGGAGGAGCCAAAGAACTCCTTGATGGCGGCCATCACCGGCCGAATGTTGATGAGAGCCTGAGGGGTAATGACATCCATATCCTGGCTTTGGGTGGTCATCCGCTCCCGAATCACCCGCTCCATCCGACTAAAGCCGATGCGGAACTGGTTTTGGAGCAGCTCGCCCACCGAGCGAATCCGGCGGTTGCCCAGATGGTCGATGTCGTCGATATGGCCGATTCCCTTGCTCAGGCCCATCAGGTAGTTGATGGAGGCAAAGATGTCGTCCTTGATGATGTGTTTGGGGATGAGGTCATCCTGACGCTCCCGAATCTGCTGCCGGATTTCTTCCTCATCCTGAGCGGATTCCAGAATCTCCCGGAGCACTACAAAGCGAACCTTTTCGTTGATGCCCAGCTCGGTGCAGTCAAATTCCACATAGTCCTGAATATCCACCATGCCGTTGGAGATAACTTTGACCTCGATTTCCCCAACCTGCAGGAATACGTTATCCACTCCAGCCCGCTCAATAGCTTCCGCCTGGGATCTTGTCAATGCCTGTCCGGCATCAGCCATCAGCTCTCCGGTCATGGGGGCGATGACAGGCCGCGCCAGAACATGACCAACAAGCCGGTCGGCAAGGGCCAGCTTCTTATTGTACTTATAGCGACCTACCCGGCTTAGGTCATATCGCCGGGAATCGAAAAACAGGTTGTTGATGTGAGTTTGAGCACTGTCCACTGTGGGGGGCTCTCCGGGGCGCAACTTGCGGTAAACTTCCAGCAGGCCCTCTTCGGTGTTGCGGGTGGCGTCTTTTTCCAGAGTGGCTTTGAGGAGGATGTCTTCGCCAAAGAACTCCTCGATCATCTCATTGCTGGAAAGCCCCAGTGCCCGGACAAAGGTGGTGGCGGGCAGCTTGCGGTTTTTATCGATTCGGACATAGACAATGTCGTTGGAATCGGTTTCGTATTCCAGCCAGGCACCCCGGTTGGGAATGATGGTGGAGGAGTACAGCTCCTTGCCGGCTTTGTCCCGGGAAAGGGCATAATACACACCGGGAGAGCGGACCAGCTGGGAAACAATGACACGTTCGGCTCCGTTAATGATGAAGGTTCCGCTATCGGTCATCAGCGGAAAGTCACCCATAAAGATGTCCTGTTCCTTCACTTCTCCGGTCTCTTTATTATAAAGGCTGGCTCTTACCCGCAGAGGTGCTGCGTAAGTGGTATCCCGCTCCTTGCACTCTTCGATGGAATATTTGGGCTCTTTCTCCATACGATAATCGATGAAATCCAAAACCAGATTGCCCTGGTAGTCCGAAATGGCCGAAATGTCCCGGAACACCTCCTTGAGTCCTTCCTCAAGAAACCAGCGGTAGGAATTCTTCTGCACCTCAATGAGGTTTGGCATATCCAGAACCTCGTTGATCTTTGCGAAGCTCATCCGGACATTGTTCCCCAGTTGCACCGGCTTTACTTTTACCATAGGCTTATCCTCTCCATTTCTGAATCTATGCGCAGCGAGATAATTGAGGCACTTACGGCGCTGTGTTTTGGCAGATATCCGCCCCGATTGGGTATCGCTAAACTTTTAAATTAAATACCGGCTGGCAAAAACCATCATCTCCCAGTTTGTGGGTTCCCATCAAAAATAGGGGTTGCATTCGATATAACCATATGCTATAATACTGAATTAGATGGAAAAAAAGTCATTTTGATACAATATAATATTATATTATAACACTGCTTGGATGTCAATATCTTTTTTACGAAAGATATTGATTTTCTTTGTTTATTGCACAAAAAAGCGGCCTTTTCTTTGTACAGGCTGCTTTTTTCTTTTGTTTCATGCATCACACCATTCCATATTCTACTGGAGCACGGCGGATATTTTTCTTTGCAGGTGCCACAATACAGTAGTCAGGGGGCAACGGTTTTCTCTTTTGTAAAATATGGAATCGCCTGAATTTCGACACGCACCTATTAGGATGCCCTTTTTCCTATCTCTTCAAACAGCTTTTGTAAATTATAGCAGTGGGGATTTTCCTGGTAGGATATGCGCAGGAATCCATTCCCTTCTCCCCTTTTTAAAAGGGAGTGGAAACTCTGTAATTAGTGGATCCTCTTTTCAAAATAATATAATAGGATTTGGTAGAAAAATTAAAAATTGTTACCAAAAATCCCCCGGAGCTTTTTGATCTCTCCTATAAATGGTTAATTTTTGCTGACAATTTGAATCAAAACATTTTCCTTTGCAAGATTGGTCTACCTGCTGGGCACTATATGAGTGTTGCAGCCTCAAAGAAGATTCCTATCCGGTAGGGATAGCCGATTTATCCTATTATTATGCGGAATCTTCTAGGTGGGCAGCGCAGACAACCGGGACTTGGCTGCGGTTTCAGGAGCCGCACAACCCGGAATTCATGATGAATGGAGAACAGAAAATGAATACCAGGAAAATGCTTGCGGTTTTGTTTACCCTTCTGCTGATTGTAGGCATGACAGCCTGCAACCGCAACCGCAACAACGTAGTCAGCTCTCTGCCCGGTGGCACTCCCGGAACCGCCGGCGCCGGAACCGAGCTGAGCTCCCACCCCTCCCGTGTTGACGGGCTGGGAAGCTCCGAGGTGGAGGTGGACAACAGAGCCGGCCGCCACGAGTTTTCCGACGCCAACGTCACCATCGACCTATCCCTTGACCGTGAGGAATACACCGTCAGCGACATGCTGGACCTGAATGTCACCATTAAAAACAATGCATCCACCCCCATTGTATTTATCAGCGGTTCCGGTTCCAATATTGTGCCCGACGGCCTGCAGGTAACCCTGGATGAACTGACTCCTATGTACCGACCGACGGCGGCTACCATGGACATGCAGTATTCCCACCTTTCCCCCGGCGAAAGCGTCACCTTCAACCTGCCTTTTGCCCCCTATGTGGGATTGCGGCAGGACCTGATGGGACCCGGGCTGGACCAGAATCTTGACTTTTTCCGCAGCAACGCCGATTACGCTCCCGCCACAGCCGGCAGGATCAACGGTACTTTGACCTTCACCTATCAGCTGATGGAGAACGAAAGCATCGAAGGTCCGTATAACGACCTGACGGAAGGTGGAAATCCCCATGTCATCACCGGTGAATTCACCACCAATATTGTGGAGGCTGCAGGCACCAATCGCACCGATCATGTTTCCGGCGCAGTAAACTCGAAATAAAAAGCTTGCTCATCGCAAAAAAGTCGCCTTAAACCGGGCGACTTTTTTGCATTCTATATTGCCTGCACCGATTGCTTGTCAGATGGGGCTTTCTCTCTGCTCGGAACGAGAGGAAGCCGTTCTTTTCCCTTTGGAAATTAGATGAATTAAAGCGGAAAGCACAGGAGCCAGTAGGGAATAGAGAAAAACCCGGGATAACTGATGCGGGGAAAGGGGTACTGTCAGGAACACCCGTTGCATCCAAGGGTGATAGACGGTGAGCAGTGTCATGCCAAGGGAGGTTAATACCGCCAGAATGAGAGCAGGGTTGCTGAGATACTTGACCCCGAAGATGCTTTTTTCTTCCGATTTGCACTCAAACACATGGAAAAGCTGGGTAAAAATCAGAGTGACCAGCGCTCCGGTTCTGGCAAGAGCCACATCTCCGTAAAGCCCCATGTAACTGGTAAAGATGGCCAGTGTGGTCAATCCGATGATACAGCCCCGGAAGATGATGGTAGTGAGCAGCCCGCCAGAAAAAACGCTCTCTCCTGCCGGGCGGGGTTTTTGCCTCATGATTCCCTCCTCGGCAGGCTCCAGACTCAGCGCCATGGCAGGCAGGCCGTCGGTGGCCAGATTGACCAGCAGAATCTGAATGGGAAGCAGCACCACCGGCACGCCCATCAGCATCCCCACAAACATGGTGACCACCTCACCGATATTGCAGGAGATCAGGTAGCGGATAAACTTGCGAATGTTGGCGTAGACCACCCGTCCTTCCTCTATGGCGGCGACCAGAGTGGCGAAGTTGTCATCCAGCAGGATGATAGAGGCTGCCTGCTTGGTAACATCAGTACCGGAAATCCCCATGGAGACACCGATGTCCGCTTCCTTGACAGCGGGAGCATCGTTGACACCATCCCCGGTCATGGCCACCACATCCCCACGACGCTTAAGGGCACGGACAATCTGCAGCTTGTGTCCGGGGCTAACCCGGGCAAAGACGCTGATCCGGTGGCAAATCTCCTGAAAGGCCTCCTCGGGCATGGCATCGATTTCCGCCCCCGTCATCACCAGGTCACCCTTCTTCATGATTCCCAAATCCTTGGCAATGGCGCAGGCGGTGGCTTTGTGGTCTCCGGTAATCATCACCGTGCGAATTTTGGCCGACTTGCAGAGAGAGACTGCCTCATAGGCTTCTTTACGGGGAGGGTCCAACATCCCTGCAAGCCCCACAAACACCATCTCCTCCTCCGCCCGGGATTTGTCCCCTGTCTCCTTGTAGGCAAAGCCCAGCACCCGCAATGCCTGCTCCCCCATGGATTTGGCGGCCTCTTCGATAGCCCTGCGGTGGGCAGGGGTCAGGGGAAGGCTCCCGGTATCGGTCATGACGTATTTGCAGCGGTTGAGGAGCAGATCAAACGCCCCTTTGGAAAAGCTGACTTCCTTGCCCCCCTGCTCCTGCAGCAGCACCGTCATGCGCTTGCGCTCGGAATCAAAGGGGATTTCGTCTAGCTTATGGTACCGGCCCTGCCCCTGCCGTTGCCCCGCCTTGGCGGCCATCACCAGCAGAGCGGTCTCCGTCGGTTCCCCCGAAACTTCCCAGTGCCCCGACACGTTGCCCCCCGTCCGGTCCCGGATGGCATCCGCCTTCTTGGGTTCGTTAATCTGGGCATTGCTACACTCTACTGCAATGGTAAAAAGACGCATCAGGGTAGGGGAAGCGCTGACACTAGCTTTTTTCCCCCCTGCCGAAAACTCTCCGGCCCGGGCATAGCCGTTACCGGAAACCTCCAGCTGATAATCCATGGTGAATATCTGCCGCACCGTCATCTTATTTTCGGTCAGGGTCCCGGTTTTGTCGGTGCAGATGACGTTGGCGCAGCCCATGGTCTCCACGGCGTGAAGCTTCCGCACCAGAGCATGGCGCTTTAGAATCCGGTTGACGGCCAGAGCCAGCGCAATGGTAACAATGGCGGGCAAGCCCTCGGGAACGGCGGCCACCGCAAGAGAAATCCCTGTGAGCAGCATATTAAACAGCTCTTCCCCCCGGAGAATCCCCGTTGCCGTCACCACTCCGCAGATGAGAAGACAGCCCACCGCTATGTACTTACCCAGCTGTTCCAGCCGCCTTTGCAGGGGAGTGGGCTCTTCTTCAATCTGATGGAGCATCCCCGCAATTTTTCCCATCTCGGTTTGCATTCCAGTAGCGGTGACCACGGCTTTACCACGTCCCTTGGTTACCACGGTACCCATATAGACCTGATCCGCCCGGCCCGGCTCCCGCACCGGCGCATCTCCGGCGGCCCGGTGCTTTTCCACCGGAATGGACTCCCCCGTCAGAAGGCTCTCGTCACACTGAAGGGAGGCCACCTCGACTAGGCGGCCATCTGCTGGAATCTTATCTCCCGGCACAAGAACAATTAGATCCCCCGGCACAATCTCGCTGGCGGCAATGGTAGCCTGCCTGCCGTCCCGGATAACCCGGGCGGTGGGAGCCGCCATATTTTTCAGAGCCTCCAGTGTTTTTTCAGTGCGAAACTCCTGAATAAAACCCAGAATGGCGTTGAGCAGCACAATGACAATGATGGCAATGGCCTCGGTAATTTCCCCCATGAGGACAGAAACCACCGTGGAGGCCAGAAGGATCATAATCATCAGATCCTTAAACTGTCCACCAAAAATTTTGATCATACTAATTTTTTTACCCGATTCCAGCCGGTTTTCGCCGTATTCAAATAACAGCTTTTCGGCCTGTTTCTGGGAAAGCCCTGACATTTGTTTTTCTGCGGACATATTCCCCCAACTCCTCTGCTTTGGTTGTTTTGGACAGGTGCTCCTCCTTCCCGTCACCGGCTCGGAGAGTTGTCCATAATATATATACGTGCCTGTCCAACCGTTTATGCCTTCCGCAACCCACTGCCTGCTCTGGGATTTTTACGAGAAATCCGGTGACCTAAACGCTAAGCTTTTTCCTGTCTGTTTTGGCAAAGGCAGATTTCATGCAGAAATCCCCCTGTTTTTTGCTACTATTACAGTAGAGTCTTTGTCCCATGGTTTTGGGGAATGGACTTTGGAAGGACAGGAGGTTTTTAGATGACAGCCCAAAAATACGCCGATGCTCCTCCCTATCTGCGGGATTTTTTATTCTACATGTTGACCATTCGAGGCCGCTCTCCCCGCACGGTAGACGCCTATTACATTGACCTGCGCACCTTTCTGCGCTTTTTAAAATACCGCGACAGCTCCCTCCCTGCGGAAGAAGTGGTCACCATTGCCGATGTGGACATCGAGGTTTTGCGAAAGGTGACCCTTTCCGATGTGTACGATTACCTCAACTATACTCTGACCCAACGGGAAAACAGCGCCAAAACCCGGGCCCGCAAGGTGAGCAGTCTGCGCTCCTTTTTTAAGTACCTCACCGTCAAGGCCCATCTGCTGGAGGAAAACCCTGTCAAACATCTGGAGCTGCCTGCGGTAAAAAAAACGTTGCCCAAGCATTTGACTCTGGAGGAAAGTTTGGGGCTACTCTCCAGCGTGAACTCCCGGTATGCCCGGCGAGATTACTGCATTCTCATCTTGCTGCTCAATTGCGGGATGCGGCTTTCTGAACTTTGCGGCATTAACCTCTCGGACATTCGGGATAACAGCGTGCGGCTTCTGGGAAAGGGCAATAAGGAGCGGGTGGTTTACCTCAATGACGCCTGCCTCTTCGCCTTGGAGCAGTACAAGCCCGAGCGGGCCGCCATGCCCCGGGCTACTACGGAAAAAGCTCTCTTTCTCTCCGCCCGGGGGACCCGGCTGGGACCTCGCAGAGTGGAGCAGATCGTCGCCGAATGCCTTAAAGCCGCCGGACTAGGGGATCGGGGCTACTCCCCCCACAAACTGCGGCACACCGCAGCCACCCTGATGTACCAGCATGGTCAGGTGGATATCCGGGTGCTCAAGGAGATTTTAGGCCATGCCAATCTCGCCACTACCGAGCTTTACACCCATGTTTCCAACGCGCAGATCGAACATGCCGCCTCCCAAAGTCCTCTGGCCAAGGTAAAGGTGCGCAAGACTCAAAATCAGTGAGAAACACTTAACGCAACGGAAAGAAACATCCCCCGCTACGTATCAGCGGGGGATGTTTTGCGTCATTAGAGAATAGGCAGTCAGGGCCACCCCAAAGGATGACTCTGAAGGTTTACAGGTTAGGCGGCGGGCAGTTTGCGGCTGCGTGTCACCCAAAAAGATGCCCCCAGTAAAGCCACGGCGCCGAAAATCTGCAGGGTGTCGGAGACTGCACCGGTTTCGGGAGGTGGAACATAGCCTTCCTCATTGGTAGTGGGCTCCACCGGCGTCTGAGGAATAACTACCTTGTTGTCGATTCGCAGGGCGGGAGCGTTTTCAATGTCCGAGAGGCCGGTGCTTTCTCTGGGCAAAAGAACCGAGTAATCGTAATTGTTTCGCCGGGCCGTTGCATTGGCTGTAGGATCTTCCGCCGCCATTACAGCAATGTAAGTGGCCGAGCAAATCACTGTCAGAAGCAGGACCAGAACCAGAGTTTTTGCCATTACTTTCACTTTGCTTCACCTTCCGTCTTATTTTCGGAACCAATTGCGGCTCTTTCTTTCCCTGCCTAAGGATAGCAACAGGAAGAAGCTGCTTGTTTTTTCTTTTATTGGTTCCATATTTAAATTTTCCCAATTTATCATTTTTATGGCTGTTAAGATTTGGTATTTTTCTCCCTACTCGTCTTTCTCTTGGAATTTGCATAACCGTGGGATTGCAACGTCATAATAAAACAGGACTGATAAAAATTCATATGGAGGAATGGATATGAGTGTGGTGGTACTGCGTACGGTGGTGCTTTATATTGCAATTGTGTTGGCGCTGCGAATCATGGGAAAGCGTCAGCTGGGAGAGCTTCAGCCTGCCGAGCTGGTTGTTACCATCCTTGTTTCCAACATCGCCACCCTTTCCATCGAGGACACCAATATCCCCCTGCTGGGCAGTATTCTGCCTATTTTTATGCTGGTGAGCTGCGAGGTTCTGATATCTGTCATCATTTTAAAGAGCGGCTACGCCCGCAAGCTGATCTCGGGAAACCCCCGGATTCTTATCCGGGATGGGGTGCTGGATCAGGAGGAAATGCGCAACTTGCGCTGGTCCATTGACGATGTGACCGAACAGCTGCGGATGAACAACATCTTCGATATCCGGGATGTGAGCTTTGCCATTGTAGAGACCTCGGGTTATTTAAGCGCCTATCCAAAGTTTTCGGCACGGCCCGTCACCGCTCAGATGATGAACATCCCCGCCAACGGTGAGCCGGACGCTCCTCCCATGACCGTCATCAACGACGGGGTTCTGGATCGGGACGCTCTGACCTTTCTCAATCTGAGAGAGGAGTGGCTGTATAAGATTCTGGAGGAAAAAAAGGTGACTGTGCAGGATGTCTTTCTTATGACCTGCGATCGCCGGGCCGGGTACAGCATCGAAGTGAAAAGCAAAAGGAGGAGAAAACAGTGAAGCGTTTTTACATCTGCCTTGCAGTGATTGCAGGGATTGTTGGTGTTTGTATTTTTTCCATGCACCGGGTGTCGGAGATGAAGGACCAGGTAGATACCTACGCTCAAGCTGTTTTTACCGCCGTGGGAGAGGAGGACTACGAAAAGACGCTGGCCTGCGTCCGAGAGTTAACCAGCTATTGGGAAGAGCAGCACAAGGTTCTGGTGCGGTACGTTCGCCACGCTCAGGTGGACGACATCTCCAGAGCTATGTTCAAGCTGGAGTCTCTGGCCCGCTACCAGGCTTATCATGATTTAACCGCCGAGCTAAGCTCTATTGTATGGCAGGCAAACCAGATTTGGGAATCGGAGCGGGTCAACATCGGAAACGTGATGTAAGCCTGTTCTCAATTGCATTTTTCTGGTGAAAATGGTAGAGTAGAAAAAAGGAAATCCACCGAGGAATGGTCATGAAAAAACTTTTTCTTACCGCTGTTTTGCTGCTGTTCTGCCTATTGCTGATGGGGGCTGCCCCCATCTTCCCCACCGTTGATTTTTATGTTAACGATGCAGCCGGAATTCTCATCCAGCAGCACAAGGACACCATGATGTCGGCTTCTGCCGGGCTGGAACAGCAAAGCGGAACACAGTTGGTGGTCCTCACCCTCCCCTCTCTGGAAGAGCAGGGGTATGACGACTTATCTGCCTTTGCCGACGATGTCTTTTCCTCTTGGGAAATCGGAGGCCGGCAGGAAGAAAATGGCCTGCTGATTGTGGCGGTCAAATCCCCTGCCGCCTGCACCATCCGGGTGGGAAAAACCTTTGCCGGGGAGATTACCCCGGCTCAAATTGAGGCAGTCACCCAAAACGTGGTGGCCACCATGCAAAAGGGAAACGCCACCAAGGCCCTGATGGATTTATACTCCGCACTTTCCCTGCGGGTCTACGAAATTCTGGAGCTGGAGCCTCCCCATGCCGGAGCGGTCGAAGCAGCGGCAAGTCACAGCCACCTGCCCTACCTGCTGCTGGCGGGAGTGTTTGTGGTGGTGGCCCGCTCCTACCGGGTCAGCCGCAAATACCGCAACCGCTACGGCAGATATTCCCGCAAGCGCAAGCAGTTTTCCCGCTCAAAGCGGGACGAGGACGCCATCCGTGCCGGAAAAGTGCCGGATCTCTATGACAGGATCGGCCGGGAAGCCACCGCCGATGCCTCATGGGAGCCGGACCAGGAACAGAAAGGAGCAGAAACGTGACGCCCAAGACCAGTATCCGGTACCTCAAGGGAGTGGGAGATAAGCGGGCGGCCCTTTATCACAAGCTGGGTGTCGACACCGTCGACGACCTGCTGTTTCACTTTCCCCGCAGCTACATAGATTTGAGCGCTCCCCACACCATTGGGGAAGCCCTTTTGCAGGAGCCATGCGCCGTCAAGGCACTGCTGACCCGGATCGGGCGGGAACAGCGCATCCGGGGGGGACTCTCTCTCTGGAAGCTGCGGGCAGAGGATGAAACCGGAACCCCGCTGGACATTACTCTTTTTAACGTCAAATACACCGTGGAGCAGTTGGTCCCCGACCGGTACTACATCTTTTACGGGCGGGTGACCGGTACCCTGTTAAAGCGGGAGATGAGCGCCCCCGAAATCTACCCCGCTGATGGTATCCGTCCCATACTGCCGGTTTATCCCCTCACCTCCGGGCTTTCCACCAGAATGCTCCGCAGTCATATGGCTCAGGCCCTGCGGGAGCTGAAGTCCCTGCCCGATCCCCTTCCCGCCGATCTGCGCAAGCAATTGGAGCTTCCGGAGATCCTCCACGCCATGAAGGAGATTCACTTCCCCCGCGATCTTACTCAGGCGACCCGGGCCCGCAGACGGTTTATCTTTCAGGAGCTACTGGTGCTCTGCTGTGCCTTGGGCAGCCTCCACAATCAGGAGGCCAAGACGGTCATCTGCCCCATGGAGCCGGTGGATTTGCAGCCCTTTTACCACAGCCTGCCTTTTTCCCCCACCGGTGCTCAACGGCGCTGCATTGAGGAATGCGCCGCCGATCTTACTCGGGATGTTTCCATGAACCGGCTGATTCAGGGGGATGTGGGGTCGGGAAAAACTCTGATTGCGGTGGCATGCGCTTATATTCTGGCCAAAAACGGCAGGCAAACTGCCATGATGGCCCCCACCGAAATTCTGGCGGAGCAGCATCTGGTCACCATGTCCCAGCTTTTGGAGCCTTTGGGGCTACGGGTGGAGCTGCTCACCGGCTCCACCAAGGCGGCACAGCGGCGCAAGGTCCTAGATGCGCTGGCTTTGGGGCAGGTCGACCTGCTGGTGGGAACCCATGCCCTCTTATCCGACGGGGTGGAGTTCTTCGATCTGGGGCTGGTGGTCACCGATGAACAGCATAGATTTGGAGTCAAGCAGCGGGCGGCTCTTTCCCAAAAGGGAGAGGACTGTCATGTGCTGGTCATGTCGGCAACCCCCATCCCCCGCACCCTTTCCCTGATCATCTACGGGGACCTTTCCCTTTCCATTCTGGACGAAAAGCCACCCGGCCGCCGCCCGGTGGAGACTCTGCTCATCGATTCCGGCAAGCGTACCCGGGCGGTGGGCTTTATCCGCAAGCATCTGGATGAGGGCAAGCAGGCCTATATCGTCTGCCCTCTCATCGAGCAGGGGGAGATGAACACCGAGCTGCGCTCTGCCGTAGAGTACGCCAAAGCCTTGGCAGAAGGCGATCTGAAAGGTTACCGAGTGGGACTGCTCCATGGCAGGATGAAGCCCCGGGAAAAAGAAACAGTAATGCGCCGCTTTAAGAGCGGGGAGCTGCAGGCACTGGTTTCCACCACCGTGGTGGAGGTGGGGGTGGATGTGCCGGGCGCCACCATCATTATGATCGAAAACGCCGAGCGGTTTGGTCTTTCCCAGCTCCATCAGCTGCGGGGACGGGTGGGCCGGGCTCAGGAAAAAAGCTGGTGCATTCTGGTCAGTGACGTCAAATCCGGCAAAACCGCTCAGCGCCTTCAGGTGATGAAGCGGGAGCACGACGGCTTTAAAATCGCCGAGCAAGACTTGGCTCTGCGGGGCCCCGGAGACTTTTTTGGATACCGACAGCACGGGCTTCCTACCCTGCGGGTGGCGGATTTGGCCGACGACATGGAAGTAATGGAGCAGGCCCGGCAGCAGGCCCAGCGCCTATTGGAGGAAGATCCCGCTTTGGAGTGTCCAGAGCACTCTTTGCTTCGGGCCGAGCGGGACGCCATGCTGGGTTCTGTGGGGGACCGCCCCAACTAGGAATTCACCCCATCCTCCTTCTGGGGGACGGGGTTTTGTTCTCCACTCAAACACAGTTGTATTTAATTTGTGCGGACAGGAAAAACAATCTGACAGGTTTTGATTGACATTTTGCGCTGCCCTGCTATAATAACCATACGGCCTTACGGGATACAGGACTTTTCTTACCCAAAGGCCGGACTTATTTTTATAGAAGGAGGACGAGGCCATGCCGATCAAAATTCCCAATGATCTGCCGGCAAGCAAAATACTGAACCGGGAGAACATTTTCATCATGCAGCAGTCCAGGGCGGACACCCAGGACATTCGGCCCCTGAAAATCCTCATCCTCAACCTGATGCCCAAGAAAGTGGAAACCGAAACCCAGCTTCTGCGCCTGTTGGGGAATACCCCTCTGCAAGTAGAGGTGGAGCTGCTGCAAACCGCCACCTATACGCCAAAGAATACCTCACAGGAGCATCTGCTCAAGTTTTACAAAACCTTTGATGACGTGAAAGATCAGCGCTTTGATGGCATGATCATCACCGGAGCACCGGTGGAGAAGATGGCGTTTGAGGAAGTAAGCTACTGGCCCGAGCTCTGCACCATTATGGAGTGGGCGCGGAACAATGTGTTTTCCACCTACTTTATCTGCTGGGGCGCACAAGCCGCTCTCTATTACTACTACGGAATCCCCAAGTATCTGCTGCCCCAAAAGCTGTTTGGTGTCTTTAAACACACCCTCACCGACCCCAGCCACTATCTCTTCAACGGCTTTGATGATGTTTTTTACGCTCCCCACTCCCGCCACACCGAGGTGCGGGCACAGGACATTGCCAAGTGCTCTGATCTGCAGCTGCTGAGCACCTCCCGGGAGGCGGGAGTTTACATTGCGGCCAGCCGGGATTCCCGCCAGTTTTTCGTCACCGGCCACTCGGAATACGACCGGGATACTCTGGCCAACGAATATCACCGGGATATGAGCGCCGGACAGCCCATCAGCACGCCCATCAACTACTTTCCCAAGGACGACGACCACAATCGCCCTCTTTTCCGTTGGAAAGCTCATGCGCATCTGCTTTATTCCAACTGGCTCAACTACTTTGTCTACCAGCAAACCCCGTACGATTTTGTGTAAACGTTCCAAGGGCGGCAAGCTATGCTTGTCGCCCTTGTTTTTGAGCCTGTGACAGAATTCAATGCGCTGGATACATAATCCGCTCGGGATGTGAAAAGCTACCAACAGCAACGTTTTCGCAACTACTTGATCATGGAGGAATTACCATGAAACGTATGTCGGTGATTTTGCTGGCCTGCCTGCTGCTAATGACAATAATCGGCTGCAATCAGCAAAACAAGCAGACTGCTCCGCCTGTGCCTGCGCCACCGGAAATCTCCCCGGCCCCCCTTCCCTCAACTCCGGAAAGCTTGTCGGAGCCGGAACCCTTGCCGCCCCAAACCTCCCTGCCTCAAGACGACCACTTGACGGTGATGGACGCCCCTCTCTACCGGGGAGTGGTCACCGCCATCTCCGAAGAAAAGGGCGTCTACGAGCTGCGTCTGGAGCAGGTGGAAGGTGCCGATTTCGGCTATCCCTCCTTTATGATGCACACTAGCGAAGCCACCCGTTCCAGTTTTTCCTTTGCCGAGCTGGTTCCAGGAAACTATCTGGAGGTTTATTATGGAGAGCGCAACGACGGCCTTCCCCCTGTCATCATCGCCGCCAACAAGCTGCCCCCCGCTGTGGACTGCGTGTTTAACGGCGAGCTGACCGCTCTGGAGCATCAGGGCAGTCAGGGCAGACTGGAGATGACCGCCCTTTCCAACGGTGAGGAAATTCACTTTAACTTTGATGATTCCACCCAGTTCTACATGGATATGGAAAGCCTGAAATCCGGCGATAAGCTCAACATCTATCACAGGGGAACCCTTACCAAGAGCATCCCTCCCCAAGGCTTTGCGCTGGAGGTTCGGCCCTACACAGCGCCATAATCTTCGGGCCACACTGCCTGCATATGTCGTGGGCAAATCCTACAAATGAATTGGCACCGGACCGCCCAGAGCAATGCTGTCCGGTGTTATTTTGCTGCTCCAGGCCGACACCAGAACCCCGGCGTCTACCGCTTGGCGCAGCACTTGGCCAAAGGCGGGATGGGTTACTTCATTGGGGGAAAAAGATGTAGCCTTCTCCATCTGAATCAAAAATATCACCGCTGGGTGTAGTCCTGCCTTTTTGGCTTCTATGAGATGGAGCAGATGCTTGACTCCCCGCTGGGTGGGTGCATCGGGAAACAGTACCCGGCCTGCCTCCTCCAAGGTCACACCTTTTACCTCCACAAACCCCTGCACCCCATCCAAGAGGAAGCCAAAGTCAAACCGAGAATCCCCCCATGTCACCTCCCGGCGCAAATCGGTGACAGTTCCTTCCAGCCCCGGAGGCATCCATCCCGTGGCAAAGGCTTCTTCCACTACTTTGTTAGGGGCCTGACTGTCCATGTTAATCAGCAGCTCCCCTTTTTGAACCGCAATCAGAGAGTAGGCCGTCTTTCGCCCGGGATGGGGGTTGTACTCCAAATAAACTGTTGCTCCCGGTAGCAGAAGCTCCCGGCAGCGGCCTGTGTTTTTGACATGAGCCACCACTGTCTCGCCGCCCACCTGTACGTGGGCAATAAATCGATTGGGCCGCTCCAAAAAGCTGCCCGATACCATCTTGCCGTAAACCATAAAGTGATCATCGCCTTATCCAATCTATCGTAGGGCCTGCTGCTTTTAGGAAGAAGCACAAGACCAAACATCTCCTGCAGTATTATAAGGTGAAACGTAGTCTTTGTCCAGACGGGCGGTTCCTTCCATGGGAAAGGGATGTTTTCACATAATCCGCCTTCCGCCTCTCATATACTGTGGTATGGGTGAAAGGGGGGCTTTAGGTTGAAGCGCTGGATTGCCCTGCTGACGGCTTTGCTGATGATTTTGTCCGGCTGCACCGGTCGAACTCCTGAAAAAACCATTGCTGAATTTTTAAATTGCCTGATGAAGAGCGACATCAAATCCGCCGAGAAGCTCACCCTTTCCGGCAGGCTTACATTGGATACCGGTAGCAAAGCAGCTGCCGCCATCTACAAACCGCTTTTTTCAGCCATGCAGTATTCGGTGGGCGGGTCCCTCATCGATGGGGATACTTCTACGGTAAACATCACCCTTCTGGTGGTGGATTTGGAGGAGCTGATGAGTCAGGTCTCACTGGAAGTAATGCAGCAGATGATGGTCAGCGGCAACAAGGGAAGCGGTGATCTGTTCTACACCTTGCTGCTTGAAAAGCTAGAGGCAGAGGACGTCCCCATGGCCAGCTATACCGTCACCGCCCAGTTGATCAGGGAGAAGGGACGCTGGAAAATCGACATGGAAGGCTCTGCCGACTTTGCCCAAGCCGTGGGTGGAGGGGTGCAGGGGCTGATTCTTGCCTCCTAGCTCTATCCCGGTCAGGAGAATGCATGCCGCCAGAATTTCTTTTCTCAACAAGCTTTAAGCATGTATACAAAATAGTGTGTTTGTGTTGGGAAGAGGGTAAAGGGGCCTTTAAAGGCTCCTTTTTTGCCGCACTTTCTTGACAAAGCACCGTCCCTGTGATAGCGTGATGCAAACGGGAGATGGAGGGAACGCACTGTGCTGCTGATTAAAAATGGCCGGGTATTGGATCCGACTATGGGAATCGACGGAGTAATGGACATTGTCTTGGAGGGGGAAACCATCCGGGAGATGGGAGAAAATCTTTCGGGGGAAACGGTGCTGGATGCTACAGGACTTGTGGTGGCCCCCGGCCTTATCGACACCCATGTTCATTTTCGCGATCCCGGCTTTACCCATAAGGAAGATCTGCACACCGGCGCTTTGGCGGCGGCCCGTGGCGGCTATACCTCGGTGGTCTGCATGGCCAATACCAGCCCGGTGACCGACTCCCCTACCCGGCTTGGGGATATTCTTCGCCGGGCCACCCATGAAGATGTCCGGATTTATCAGGCAGCGACAGTCACACAGGGGTTAGAGGGCAAAGCCCTCACCGATTTTGCCGCTCTCAAACAGGCGGGGGCCGCCTGTTTTACCGATGACGGCATTCCGCTGACCGACAGTGCCCTAGTTCACAAGGCCATGGAGCAGATTGCCGCTTTGGGCGGCGTCCTCTGCCTTCACGAAGAGGACCCTGCCTTGGTGGGTTCCCCCGGCGTCAATGCCGGAAAGGTGGCGCATACCTTGGGGCTGCGCGGCGCTTCTGCCGTGTCGGAAGCTTCCCTTATCGCCCGGGACTGCATGCTGGCTCTGGCCACCGGCGCCAAGGTGGTCATTCAGCATATCAGTACCAAAGCGGGAGTGGAGATGGTCCGCTTTGCCCGCAGTCTGGGAGCCAAGGTAGAGGCGGAGGCTACCCCCCATCACTTTTCCCTCACCCAGCAGGCGGTATTGGAACTGGGTACCCTTGCCAAGATGAACCCTCCCCTGCGCACCGAAGAGGATCGCCTTGCCATCATTCAGGGCCTTGCCGATGGCACCGTCAATCTCATCGCCACCGACCACGCTCCCCACACCCCGGAGGAAAAGGCAAAGGACTTTTCGCAGGCTCACAGCGGCATTCTGGGGCTTGAAACCGCCTTGGCTTTGGGCATTACCTATCTGGTGGAGCCAGGCCATCTATCCCTTGGAACCCTGTTGGAGAAGATGAGCACTTATCCGGCCAGGTTTTATGGTCTGCAGGGAGGTAGCCTGCGCCCCGGTGCTCCTGCCGACTTGGTTCTGTTCCACCCCAAGGAACGCTGGACCGTGGAGGGCTTTGCCTCCAAATCCACCAACTCCCCTTATCTCCACAAAACCCTCACTGGCAGGGTGCGGGCAACCATATGCCGGGGGAAAGTAGCATTCCAGCTTTAAGAATTCTTAGGCTTAAGCTGTTAAAAATCCACCTGCTGTCTGGCAGGTGGATTTTTAACGAAGCTCTTAGAGGCAACAGCATCCCTTGGAGAGCAAGTTTAATGGTATGCACGGCAAGATCATTCATGATTGGCGACATTGGCCTCAAAACCCGCGGAGGCCCAATCCCTGATAAACGTGGCAATTTTATCATTAGCACGTTGACACTTGCCTAGGTGCTTTTTCTCACCACTATATGGGTATCCACCCAGCGGATACGGCTTTCCTGCTCCGGATTGGAAATTAACTGTAGCAACTCCTGTACAGCAGCCTCCCCCATAGCAAAGGGGTTGGCGTGCACGGTGGTAAGGGGTGGAGAAAAAGTGGCAGACATAGGCAAATCGTCGAAGCCAGCCACTGCAATATCCTTGGGCACCTCCATTCCTGCTTCCCATATGGCTTCCATAGCACCTAGAGCAACGCTATCCGTTGCGGCTAAAATCGCCGTGGGCAGATCCCCGGTGGAAAGCATTTGACATACGGCATCACGGGCCTGTTGGGCGCCGTTCCCCTTTATTAAAATGGGCGTCCCCTCTATTTCCTGCACCCTCTGTCCCAACATAGCCAGCTTTTCCGCATCCGGTCGGGGAAAGTCTCCCCATAAGTTTCCCATAGGAATGTCTGGATTATTGTATACTTGCAGACCGTATTGCCGGTGAGCATCCAAATACGCAAGATACCGCAGATGATAGCTCAAGTGACTAAGCCGGCCACTGATAAAAGCAATTTTGCGGTGGCCCCGCTCCACAATCAAGTGCCGCATCATTGCCATGGCTCCGCCATACTCGTCCTGCATAATAAAAGTATTGTTGGGCGACGGTATGGCGTCGTTGACCAGTACCAGCGGAATCCGGCGCTTGCGGAATTCGTTGATGGGCTCCACCGGGGTAAAGGTGGCCAAGATGACGCCATCGATACTGTCCTGAATAAAATGCTCATCAAAGGTGGTGTTTTTAGGATCTGCCGGAGCCACCAGAATGTGATAATTGTGGCGGCGGGCTTCTTCAATGGCTCCATCCAGCATGGGTCCGAAAAAGGAATGGCCAAAATAGGGGCTTCCGGACTTGTGCATACAAAAGCCCAAGATGCCCGAACGCTTGGTGGCTACCGCTTGGGCCAGAGCGTTGGGCTGATAGTTATACTCTTTGGCAATTTGAAGAATGCGCTCTTTGGTTTCTTCCCGGACCAGAGGAGAATTGGCCAGAGCGCGGGAAGCGGTAGCCTTGGATACACCGGCGATTTGTGCAATATCACTTAAACGGGCTTTCATGCACATCCAACCTTTGTGTTGTAATTTTGTACATATTAACCATTTAAAATTAAACGAATCTATGTATAATAAAAATATCGGGTGATTGAAACCGGTTGCAATTAATCTTATTGTAGTATGAAACAAGCAAAATGTCAATCAGCCAATTGCAACGATCAGTCTCGATTTTTTTTATCGCAAAAAATACAACCGGTTTCATTGGTGCCAATGCCCGTAAAATTTGGAAGCGAAGGTAATCAGTATGAGATACCGGTCCAGCATTACTGCCCATTCCGGTTGTGAGGGAACCCCCAGAGACTCCAGGGAATCCTTGGAGATCGCTTTGCAATTAAGGGCTGATGTCGTAGAAGTTGATGTACGTCAGGCCCCCGACGGCACCTTGGTCATTTCTCATGACTGGCAAAGTGCTTACCAGAATGTCTTAACTCTGGAGGAAGTCATCACCCGGGTCACAGCGGATGGCACCATCCGCCTCAACTGCGATCTGAAAGAGGTTCAAGCTGCCCAGGATGTATTGCATATGGCAGGACGTCTGGGCCTTTCCACCCAAAAGCTGATTCTTTCCGGCAGCCTCTCCCCTTCTGCCTTGCGGGCTGATCCTGCAATTTCCCGGCATTGCAGCATTTACCTTAACATAGAGGAACTGCTGGGTGAGCTGGTGGGCGTTGCGTCCCAGGAGAACGGATTGTCCCTTTGGATGCAGCTGCGGGATAGTATTCAGGATATTTCCCCTTACCTACAACCTGTTTCTCGTATTTGCCGCCAGTTAAAGGTCGAGGCGCTCAATCTTCCCTATTTTGCTCTGACGGAACCCTGTTTTAAATTGGTAGACGAAATTCCCCTTTCTGTCTGGACCGTCAACGAAGAATCTATGATGCAACATCTGTTCCGGCTGGGGGTGAAAAACCTGACCACTCTCAATGTAATGCTGGCCATGAAGCAGCGGGAAAGCTTATGGGGGTAACCTGTAGCCCAATAACTTGCCCAACTGCTTACACCTGTGTTTTATGATCTCGAAAGGAAGGCGATGTATATGAGTTACCTCAACCCCAAGCGCTGGGTACATATGATGGGCCGCAAAAAGTTCGGAGAATTTTTAGTTCTGGCTGCTTTTATGCTGTTTTTCTACGGGCCGCTGCTTCACATGTTCATGCTGGCCTTTGCCAACAAGTACGAAATGCCCGGGGTGCTCCCGCAGGAATTCGGCTTTCAGTGGTGGAGATACGTACTGGCGCAGCCTACTCTGGTCAGCTCCATCGTCCTTTCCTTTACGATTGCCCTGATTACCACCGCGCTTTCTCTGCTAATCTGCATCCCGGCCGCCTACGTGCTGGCTCGGTATGAGTTTCCCGGACGCAAGTTGGTTATGTTTTCCTTCCTGCTGGGCAACGCATTCCCAAAGATCGGTATCTATGCTTCCATGGGTATAATCTTTTACCGCATCGGCCTGATGGGCACCTTGCCCGGCGTGCTGATTGTCCACCTATTGGGGGGCATGATGCTGATGATCTGGATGCCTACCAACGCCTTTAAAAGCGTGCCCCGTCAGCAGGAGGAGGCAGCCCGAGACATAGGAGCCGGCCCTATCCGCACTTTTTTCTATGTGACGCTGCCCATGGCCTGGCCTGGTATCGCAGTGGCCTCCATGTTTACTTTTATCGGCTCTCTGGGGGAAAATCAGGGTACCCTGTTGGTGGGACTTCCCAACTACCGCACTATGCCGGTAGAAATGTACGGTGTCATTCTGGATTATCCCGCCACCGCAGGCGCTGTATTTGCCCTAATTCTGCTGATTCCCAATGTTCTTCTTCTCTTTTTAATGCGCAAGTACGTAGGACCCGAAACTCTTTCCAAAGGATTTAAAATGGGCTGACCGATCAGGCCAATTACGAGTACGGATTACAAAGAAGCGGGGGTAACCTAGATGAGCGGCAACGCAAAACTGGAAATTCGAGATTTGACCATGCTCTACAAAACCGGTGACGGTGTGCGCAATATTAATCTGGCGGTGGAGCAGGGGGAACTGGTGACCCTGTTAGGTCCTTCGGGGTGTGGGAAAACCACCATTTTGCGGACGATTGGAGGCTTTCTTCAAGCCGCATCGGGACAAATTTTAATCAGCGGTAAGGATATTACCCATATGCTTCCGGAAAAACGCCCCACCGCCATGGTGTTTCAGAGTTACAATCTTTGGCCTCACATGACGGTTTATGAAAACATGGCTTTTGGACTTAAGCTTCGCAAAGTTCCCAAAAGCGAACAAAAGCGTCGGATTGCCGAAATGCTGGAAATGATCAAGATGTCCGGTTACGAAAAAAAATATCCCGGACAGATGTCCGGCGGGCAGCAGCAGCGCATCGCCATTGGACGTTCCCTGCTCCTGCAACCCGATGTTCTACTGCTGGATGAGCCTTTTTCGGCACTGGATGCCAAGATCCGCTCCCAAATGCGGGAGGAGCTGCGCAAAATCCAGACCGACCTTAACATCACCGTGGTCTTTGTCACCCACGATCAGGAGGAAGCCATGGCTCTCTCCGACCGGATCGTAGTCATGAACAAAGGCTCCTTCGAACAAGTGGGACCGCCTCAGGAAATTTATAACCGGCCTGCCAGCCGCTATGTGGCCGACTTTATCGGCGAGATGAACTTTATCCCCATGCCAGACGGTTCCATCAAAGCTGTCCGCCCCGAAAATGTCAGCGTTTCTCCCGGTACCGGGGGTAATTTAGATGGCTATGTCCGCACCATCATGATGCTGGGCCACTATATTGAAATGACTGTGGATACCGATTGCGGCATTGTCAAGCTGTTTGTTTCGGCTGAGGAGGCGGAGCAATACAAAAGAGGGAATCCCGTAGCTCTCACCTTGGGAGAATCCCATCGCTATAACGACGATCAGAGCGCGGCCGGATAACTACTTTCGGAACGCAGACTCTGTTTATATTGAAAAGGAGGATTACGATTCATGCAAAGGAAAAGAACCTTGGCGCTTTTATTGGTGATCTGCCTGTTTGCCATGATTTTCACTGCTTGTGGCGGCAGTAGCAGCCCCTCACCTGCTTCCAGCGCAGCATCTCCCGATTCTGCAACCTCCCCTTCCCCGGCAGCGCCCTCCGCCCCTTCCGAAAAACCTACCGTAACTCTGTGGACCACCGGTTCCCAGAACCTGTCCGACCTGTTTACCAAGGCCATTGAAGAGTACAATTCTCTTCCCGACGCCAAGTGTAAAATGGAGCTTCAGTTCCTGATGAGCGGTACCGGAGATACCGTTTTGTATGACCGCCTTGCCGCCGCCTTCAAATCCAACCAGACCGACGCCGGCTTTGACATCATTGCCGAAAACAGTACCTCACTCTTTAACTACGAAGCCGTAGCCGGTAGTCCCGATGTCTTTCTGCCTGTGGACTTTCCCAAAATTCCCAACTTTGCCAATGTTCAGGTAGAAACCGCCTTCCATAAGGACAAGTCCGTTCCTTACCGCATTACCACCGTCGTTTTTGCCTACGATGAAGAACGCCTGCCCAATCCTCCCAAAACCTGGGATGAATTGCTGGTTTGGGTCAAGAAAAACCCCGGGCGCTTCGCCTATAATCCTCCTGCCAGCGGTGGCGCCGGTGCCGGCTTTGTCCGCACTGCCGTTTATCGTACCCTGCCCAAGGAAGCCTGGACCTCCGACGATCCCAAGTGGATGGAGCAGTGGGGTGCCGGCATGCAGTATCTCACCGATCTGCACCCTCACCTTTATTCCTCCGGAGGTTCTGTGGTATACCCCAACAAGAACCAAGGAACCATCGACCTTCTGATCAACAAGGAAGTGGACATAATCCCTGCCTGGGCCGACCAAATCATGCAGAATATCGACCAGGGTACTTTACCGGTCACCACCAAAATGACCAACTTTGATATCCCTTTGAGCGGAACGGACGTAGTCTTTACCTTCCCATCTGTGGGTTCCCATCAGGAGGAAGCCTACGACTTCGTTAACTTCATGCTCAGCCCACAGGGCCAAAAGCTCTGCCTGGAAACCATCTTTGCAGTTCCTGTGATCGATATTTCCGGTATCGACAGCCCTGCCAAGGCCGCTGTAGAGGGCCTAGATATCAGCAATATGTCCATTATCGCTCTGGGTGATTTGGGTTCCGAGCTCAACGATAAATGGGATGCAGAAATCGCCACCTTGGGCTAATAAAGCTTAGAAAAGAGGCAACCCCCGTACCGCCGCCTCTTTTTATCATTAACCGGGCATGCAGCCGGAAGGAGTACTGGCAATGATTAAAAAAACGTGGAAAACCAATGTTTTGATCGCATGTATGCTGCTGCCGGCTCTTATTCTGGCACTGGGTATTATTCTAGTGCCTATGATCAATGTTTTCATCCAAAGTTTTCAGGACGGTAGCGGAAATTTCTCGCTGGAGCAGTATTATTTTCTGTTCACAGACAAATTGGCGCTTCAAAACTTGTGGTACACCGTATGGATTACTGTGGTAACGGTAGCAGGTGCCATTACAATTTCCTATCTACTGGCCCTTTACCTGCGTTTTTCAGATTCTAAAATCAGTAAGGTGATTAGCACGGTCTATCTGCTTCCTCGCTTTGTTCCTCATCTGGTAGCCATCTACGCCATGATGACGGTGGTGCGGGATTCCGGCTTTCTCAATCGCCTTTCCCAGGTGTTCGGCTACAATTTCAAGCCGGGGCTACTCTACAACGCCAAGGGAATTATCATGATGAATCTGTGGTTTAACATCGCCTTTGCCACTATGATTATTGTGGCGGCCTTGGCGGGAATTCCCGACTCCATTATCGAAAGCTCCCGGGATGTGGGTGCCGGCAGAATTTACACTTTTTTTAAAATGGTATTGCCCCTATCCATTAAAGATGTTTTGGTCGCCATGACCTTTATCTTTATGAGCAACATCAGCTCCTTTACGACTCCTTATATCATCGGCCCCAATCACCCCAAAATGTTTGGAGTGTACCTACGGGATCAATTCTCCAAGATGAGGTACGAGCGGGCGGCAGCAGTATCGGTGCTTATCTTTGCCTTTTCCTCCATATCCGCCATTGTTTATCTCTATACCAACCTAAAAGAAAAGGAATGGGAGAAAACCGGCTTATAGCTTGTAAGAAATTTGGATGACCGGTTGCTCCGGCAATCATACACTGGACTATGATATAAGTTTGTGTAAAAGCATCAGCCGGGGGACTCCATCTAATGGAGTCCCCCGGTATCAATATAAGGGATATTTTATCATTACTTTTTTAAAATCAAAGAAGGCCGGTTCCCGCCCGCAGCAGGTAGCTCTCGGTGGGATGCTCCACCCACTGAGTGACCTGCCTGCCGATTTCCATTACCATGTCCATATCAATGCCGGTGGAAACCCCCATCCGATCCAGCAGATAGATCACATCTTCGGTGGCGATGTTGCCTGCGGCACCCGGCACAAAGGGGCAGCCTCCCAGTCCGGCAAAGGAGGTGTCGAACCGGGTTACCCCCGCCTCCATAGCGGCCATTAGATTGGCGATACCAAGGCCACGGGTGTTGTGAAAGTGCATCCACCACGTCACCTGAGGATAGCGCTGCTGCATCTGAGTACACATCCGGTATACCTGATTGGGAACCGCCATCCCCGAGGTGTCGGAAAGGGAAATCTCCTCCACTCCAAGGGAGAGGTAGGTTTCCACAATGGCGATGACATCCTCCAGAGGGATTTCCGCCTCCCAAGGGGAAGCAAAGGGCATGGAGATGGAGCCGGAAAGGGCAATCCCCGCCGCCTTGGCTACCTGAGCGCAGGGGGCAAAGCCCTCCATGCTTTCCTGCGGGGTTTTGTTGAGGTTGGCAAGGTTGTGGGCGCGGCTGGCGGAAACATTGAGCTTCACCTTCTTGCACCCGCAGGCAGCGGCTCGCTCCACCCCTTTCAGGTTGGCGATCAGCGCCCGCAGCTCTGCCTTGCTCTCCCCCACTTGGCGGTAGAGCTCGTCGGTATCCGCCAGCTGAGGAACCGCCTTGGGACTCATGAAGGAACCGGGCTCGATGACGGTAAAGCCTGCTTCCATCAGCTTTTGGGTCAAGAATAGCTTCCGCTGGGTGGGAAACAGAGTCTTCTCGTTTTGCAGGCCATCCCGCAGTCCCACCTCACAAAGGGTTACCTGAGTCGGTAAATTCATTAGGGATCGCCTCCTATTTGTGGGAAGCGCCATGAGCCGGCGTGACGTAGCTGCCATCCACCTTTTTGACCAGCTTACCCTCCCGCACCAGCTCGCTGGGACGGTAGATGTCGTTGATGTTCCAGCAGCCGGGAGTGGGCACGGGGATGTTTTCCATGGGAACATCAATGAGGTAGGGCTGACCGCTGGCAATGGCCTGTCTGAGAGCGGGGGCAAAGTCGTCGGCCTTTTCCACCTGAACCGACTTCACGCCATAGCCTTTAGCAATGGCAGCCCAGTCGGGATCATAGGTTTTGCCATCGGGTGTGGTGAACAAAGTGCCGAACTGGGTGCCAAAGTTGGCTTTTTCCAGCCCTGCAATGGTTCCAAAGGCGGAGTTGTTCATCACCACCCAGATGACGGGGATGTTCTGTTCCACAGCGGTGGCCAGCACCGAGGGGTTGGTGCCGAAGCCGCCGTCACCGATGAGGGTGATTACCACTTGATCGGGAGCGGCCAGCTTGGCTCCCAGCACCGCCGCCGAGCCAAAGCCCATGGTGGCAAGACCGGAGGGGTGGTGGATGGTGCCAGGCACGGTGACATCGAACTGCTGGGCCACACCGTTTTTGTTCCAGCCCACATCGGTGAAGATAAGGGCATCTTCGGGAAGCTCCTGCTTCACATCCCGCAGAATGCGCTGGGGTGTCATGGGGAAGCGGCCGTCATCGCAAACCGCCTGATTCTTCGTTTTAAAGTCGGCCTTGGCCTTGGCGATTTCCTCTCGCAGACCGGGACGGCGAATGCCTTCCGGTCGGAGCACCTTCGCAGCCTCCAGAATCTGAGTAAGCGCCAGCTTGAGGTCCGCTACCGCCCCAATGGCCACCGGATAGTTCCGGCCGATTTCGCCGGGGTCGATGTCAATTTGCAAGAAGCGGGTGGTGGGCATGTGGAAGGTGACACCGTCATACCAGCTGGAGCTGTCGGCTTCTGCCAAACGGGTGCCCAGCGCCAGAATCACGTCGGCCTCCAATGTTTTTTGGTGAGTAAAATCAAAGCCCCAGAACCCGGTTTGTCCCAGAAGGAGAGGATGCCGGTCGGAGACACAGCCCTGCCCCATCAAGGTGCGGGAAATGGGAATATCGCAGAATTCCGAAAGCTCCGCCAGCTCCTGAGAAGCATCTGCCAGCAGAATGCCACCTCCTGCATGGAGCACAGGATTTTTGGCCTCCACCAGCTCCCGGGCAATCTCCTTGGCGATGGCAGGATCCAGTGCGGGCTTGCCGGTATAGGAGCTGTCCCGGTGGGTGCGCAGGAACAGGTCCTCCTCAATTTCCC
>JAHDPQ010000114.1 GCA_018434245.1 Oscillospiraceae bacterium | reverse complement strand
GACAGGGGATATGACTCCAACGAAATCATTGATGCCGCATTATCCGCCGGGATGCAAGCAGTTATCCCGCCAAAGAAAAATCGAAAGCTACAGCGTGACTATGACAAAGAACTGTATAAACTGCGCCATCTGGTCGAAAACACTTTCCTTCACCTGAAAAGATGGCGAGGTATCGCCACTCGTTATGCCAAGAATACCTCGTCCTTTCTCGCTGCTGTCCAAATTCGCTGCATCGCCCTCTGGGCAAACATTCTGGTTTGATCTCTTGTCAACACTATCTAGTATAGTTAGAATAAAACACTTTTCGGTGCAGAGTTAAAAACAGATTGAAAATGGCTGAAACAGTGATGATATAAAAAACATCCCATATCGTTATTACCATTAATGTCCTCCAGACCGGATTTTCCTTTATCTTCAGCGGGTACAGGGTTCACAAACCTAATGGCAGAACAGCCGCCTTTGCCCCCTGTCTCCAGCGCGGGCTCGTCCCGCATCTGCGCTGACTCTGTCGGCGCATCCTTTTTGCCCTTGAAGATATCTCCACAATTTTAGTATTGCCTACAATGGCCGCAACAGCGAAAGCCAAGCAGAAGCCTTCTCATTCACCAGCCCAAACAGATGTCTCTGCAAATTCCCGCCACCTAACGGCAGGAGAGACACCTGCCAGACACCAGGCATGGCTTTATGCGAAATCGATAATTAGCTGCATTATCTTCCCATGGATATAAAGGTCGTTGGTATTGAATACTTCCGATTCATATCCGCTGTTGTGGGGTATCATCATGACTTGTTTGTAATCTTGGTCCAGAAACCGTGCCTGCCGAATATAATAAGTATCGTCCCCTTGTTTATGAAAGCAAAGTAAGTCACCATCTTGGTATTCACATACTTCAACACGCACTTTTCCGCCCTTGGGCAGCTTGGGTGCCATTGCATCATCCTCAATGGGAAAAAGACTTGTAGAATATAGTTTCCCCATCAAGGCGCTTATCTTGGGATCCTGTTGTGCGTTCTCATAGTTGAAATCTAAAAAAGAGAAGTCAATCGAGTTCGCTTCGGCAATTAATTCAACATCAGATAAATTACTCATATACTGCTCAACCGCTTCACCGACCCCCTTATATCCCGGCACCTGCATGATTACTTTTGCAATCCATTCAATCACCTTGCGAATATTTGCCCGCATTTGAGTAAGGTCAGCCGTTTCTGCATCTAATCGAGCCTGTGTCACCAGCCAATCCTCCGGCTTGCCACAAGCTATAGCGATTGCACGAGATATTTCGTCTGACGGCCGACGATTGGGCTTGTTACGCAATGTGCTTAAATAATGGGAGGAAAGGTTTATACCCTCTGCCTGACACCGTCTGCATATCTCATTTGCCGAGAGACCCGACTGCTCTATCATCTGATTAAGGAGCTTTGTATAATCCATAGCACATCTCCTCGCTGTCATTTAGTAAATATTATACTAAAAATACCCCTTCAACTCAATGGGTTGGAGGGGTTAACTATTTTGTTAACCCCTTTGCTCATTCATGTAACAAAAATGTTAGCAATTGTTTTTTGCATTTGGAGATGCTACAGTAAATACATGGCATGCCAGATCATACGCCAAGGCGCAAAATTTGATTGTCCGCATCCGCAAGCGCGAGCGCGGAGCGGCAACAAACTGCGCCCGGCGGTGCAAATGAAAGTGCGCTAGCCTAGTATTACCTAGCGCACCCACGTAACATGTAACAATTAACCCAGACAACGAAGGAGGCTATCATGACAGATACTGCCTGCCGCAAATGGCAGCTTACCATCAATAATCCCTTGGAGCATGGTTTTACCCATGACCGCATAAAAGAAGAATTAGGTAAGCTTAAATCCCTGATCTATTGGTGTATGAGCGATGAGGTGGGAGAAAAAGAATCCACTCCCCATACTCATATTTATCTGGCTGCAAAATCAGCCATACGATTTAGCACCATTAAAAATAGATTTCCAGAGGCACATATCGAGAAAGCCAATGGCACCAGCCAACAAAATCGGGACTATGTTTTCAAAGAAGGCAAGTGGGAGAAAGATGAGAAGTACGGCACCAAAATTTCCGGCACGCAGGAGGAATGGGGTGAGTTACCCATTGAGCAGCCCGGGCATCGCTCTGACTTTGATCGTGCCTTTGAAATGCTGGAGGCGGGCTTGGGCGTCATGGATGTGATACGCGCCCATCCCGGTATGTTGCGCTTTAAATCTTCTCTGGAGCAAGTCCAGCAGGAGTTACTGGCAGAAGAATACCGAAAGGATTTTCGTCAACTGGACATTAGCTACATATTCGGCGGCACTGGCCTTGGCAAGACCCGCCATGTTATGGATCAGTATGGTTATGAGAATGTTTGTCAAATTACAGGCTATCAGCACGGTTGCTTTGATAAATATAGGGGTGAGCCTGTCATTCTCTTTGATGAATTTCACTCCAGTTTTAAAATAGCAGATATGTTAAACTTTCTGGATGGCTATCCTCTGGAACTCCCCTGCCGCTATGCCAATCGGGTGGCCTGTTTCACCAAGGTTTACATTGTCTCCAATATTCCTTTGCAGGCACAATATCCCAATGTACAGCGAGAAATGCCCTCCGTCTGGCAATCTTTTTTACGACGTATTAGCCGTATCATAGAATACACCGATGTTGGGGTATTTAACGAGTACGCTTTAGGGGATGATCTGGAGCTGACCCCGTGGCAAGAGATTCCCAATACCGGGGATCTGCCCTTTTGAGGTGATGGTATGAACATAAAGATCACCGCTGCCATGCTGCGGGGTTACCCTGCTATGATGGCAGTCAAGGATATCCAAGCCGCCTTGCAGATAGGCCGAACCAAGGCATATCAAATGCTGCAAAGCGGCGAAATTGCATCCATACGGGTAGGCCGTAAATATCTGATACCCAAAGTCTACCTCTTGGAGTATTTGCAGGGGATTGCTTGAACGCACCGTAAATGTGTGATATAACAAGGATACAAGATATGTGCATCCCCTGTAAGCGGGAAAGGAGTTTGTAATGACAACACGCTTGCAGAGTAAAGATGGGTACTGGTACGGCATCATCAATTACAAAGATCATGCTGGAAAGTACAAGAAAAAATGGATTTCTACCGGACTTTCCAGCAAGGGGAATAAGCGCAAGGCTGAAAAGATGCTGCTAGATGCCGTGAGCGAGTTTAAGGAAGAACTGCAGAATCAAACATTGCGGAAGGAAGCCCCTGCCGAGGTCATGAGCATGTCCGAGTTAATCCGGGAGTGGCTGCCGCTCAAAAAGCTGGATTTGCGGGACAATACCTATGTTGCCTATGAGGATACCGCAAACATCCATGTGTTGCCCTACTTTGATGAGTTGGGCGTGACCATTGGGGAGCTGTCTCCAGCTCACATCCAGCGATACTATGCCGAGAAATCAAGGGCTGGCCTTGGTGCCGGAACGCTGACCCGACACCGCACCATCATCCGCAGCTCCCTTGAGTATGCCATCCAAACGCTGGGCATCCTTAAAGCCAATCCTGCCGACCGGGTGAAGCTGCCTAGGCAGAATAAGCGGATTCCCTCCTTCTATACCGAAGAACAGCTTAAAAAGCTATTCAAGGTCGTGGAGGGAGAGAGCATCGAGGCTCCGGTCAAGCTGGCTGCATACTTTGGGTTGCGCCGTTCGGAAGTCCTTGCCCTGCGATGGAGCTCCATTGATTGGAAGCGCAAGACTATTTCCATCACCCATACGCTGGTACGGGTCAAGACAAAAACCGAGTTTAAGGACACGGTCAAGCAGATGGCATCGTACCGCACCATGCCCCTCATGCCTGTGATGGAAACATACCTGCGGAAGCTGCAAGCCCACCAGAAGCAATTGAGGAAGATTTGCGGCAAGGACTTCAACCCAGAGGGCTTCATCTGTATCTGGGATGATGGAAGGGTGTTAGAGCCTGATTATGTGACCAGCCGCTTTCGCCGCTTTCTAAAGGAAAAGGGACTGCCACACATTCGCTTTCATGATCTCCGGCACAGCTCGGCCTCCCTGCTCATTAACAACGGCTGCACCCTCAAAGAAGTGCAGGAATGGCTGGGACAGGCCAGCAGTAAATCCACCGAGATTTACGCCCATATGCTCTATGAGAGCAAGCATGAAATGGCCGACAAGATAAATGCTGCACTGACTTTATAGTAAGCATTAGATGGGGCAAGACCGTATTTGTGGCTTTGTTGTGGGAATCAATCGACATGGTGAAAACGGCATATTAGAAGATTCGCAGAGAAATTCGCAGAAGAGGGCATTTTGCATAGAAACGAGCGTCATTTTTCCAAAAGAAAAAGCCCCACAAACCGTATGGTTGTGAGACTTTTGAGTGTGGAGCGGGTTACGAGGCTCGAACTCGCTACCTCCACCTTGGCAAGGTGGCGCTCTACCAGATGAGCTAAACCCGCGCATAGTTGTCGGCAGCGCCAACAACGTTTTTTGGTGCCTTCGGCCGGAATCGAACCAGCGACACGTGGATTTTCAGTCCACTGCTCTACCAACTGAGCTACAAAGGCTTATAGCGTTAGTCTTTGCCTGTAGCCACCTGGGGGAAACATGGACCAAAGCTAACAGCTAAAATTGGCGACCCGGAAGGGACTCGAACCCTCGACCTCTAGCGTGACAGGCTAGCGTTCTAACCAGCTGAACTACCGGGCCATATGGTGGGAACAACAGGGCTCGAACCTGTGACCCTCTGCTTGTAAGGCAGATGCTCTCCCAGCTGAGCTATGCTCCCGTTGGGGGTTTTCCACAACGAAACTTATTATACTATAGCTTTAGAAGATTGTCAATAGATTTGTAAAAAAAGTGTCGCATTTCGGATTTTTACCTTAAAGCAGAGGGGGCACTTCTCCGTTTTTGTGATTCCTATCCCCTTTTTCCCACTTTTTAAACAGCCAGGGGTATCCCCCTGTCGCCAAAAACGCAACACCTACATTCTGCAGGAAAGAGGTGGTGGGAGCCTTGGTCCAAATCAGATCCACTGCCAGATAAAATACACCCAACAATAAAAAGCCACCCACAAGGCGGGCAGCGCCCTGTACTGCCCCTTTTGGTTTTTGAAATCCCACTACCCGGTATTCCAGCCAAAAACCGCCCAAAAGGCCTGCGGTCAGCCCTGCGGCTGCGTAGCTGTCGTCGGATTGCGCTACCAACAAAATTACTGCTGCCGCCAGAGCGCAGAAGGTCATGGCCTGCCTGAGCATTTTCCGCTGCAGCAAGTACCTTATAAGCAGCGCCGCCCCTGCTCCCAATAGTATACCGGCCACCACATCTTCCGGATAATGTACCCCCAGATAGAGCCTGGAAAACCCTACTCCGAGGATAAGTGCAACCAGAGCCACCTTCCCCGCCTTGCGCCGGGATTCAAGAGCCAGCGCCGTATAAAGGGTGGCGGCAGCCTGGGAGTGTCCACTGGGGAAGGAGTACCCGGTGGCTGTTTCAAGGCGCAGAGCTTTGGGGGCTCCGGCCTGCCAAAATGGGCGGGGAGCCTGCACCAAATCTTTGACAAAACCGTTGAGGCAAACGCTCAGGCCAAGGCAAAGGATCAGGTAGCGCCCTGCCTTCTTATCAATGCACCAATAGGCCAGAAAGCAGATTCCCGCCAACACCAGATGCTCCCCCAACATGGTGACCGATTGCCACAGCAGGTCCAGCGTGGGGTTGGACCATGCCCGCAAAGCCTGTAGCAGCTCCAGTTTATGTCACCTCCGCCTGTTTGTATCGGGATGAATAGGCATGTTGCATCCCTTCCCCCGCCTTATGCAAGCCCTGTAGATACCGCATTGCCAGAAACCCCGACAGGGCTAACTTCCCCGCTGGAAAGCATCCACAAGAGGCCATTTGCTTCCGGTAGGGAGCTTCCGGTCGCTCCCATAGAATCAATAGTATTTCCCTTTCGCAGAAAGCCATGCAAAAGCACCGTACCTCATTCTGGCTCCAGATACTGCAAGGCCGCATTCCCTACGGAACGCGGCCCTTTTTGCTGATGTGCTTCAGCATCTGATCTCAAGATCAAGAAACGCCTGCCAGTTCGATTTCCAGATCGTTAAATTTGATCTGGGCTACGAACAGATCCGATGTCTCCACGTCGTTTTCCAGAGACACCCCGTCGAAATAGACATAGGCGCTGATATTGTAGAGCTTAATTTCTTTTCCCGCGCCTAAAAAGGTCACCTGATTCCGGCTGCCGTCCTCCAAACTCAGTGCGGTAAACACCGCGGCTCCGGTTTCGCTGCTGTGGGGCAGCTCCACGGCATGAAACTCCCCTTCCAGAGGCTCAGAGGTGTAGGACACCAGATGCGCCACCCGCTCAAAGACCCGAGCAGCCGCCAAGGCTCCGGGCTGCTCCAGCAACTCCAGAGTTTTAGGCTCCTCCAGATCGGAAAGGTCCAATGTCAGGGTGTAGACGGAATGATCGTCCTCCCCCACCACCGCCACCAGATGGTCTCCGGCAAAGGCTTTCAGCACCCGGTCCATGGCGGGAAGGGGCACTAGGGCTACCAGTCGGTTTTCACGGTGGTTCAGCACCTCCAGAACATTGGCCGCATCTATATGGGGATCGTTTTCATCCACCGGGCGGCAGGCCAGAACATAGTCCTCACCAAAGGTGCAGAGCTGGGTGGACAGAACGCCTCCCATGGCGTCGGGTACATTGCGATCCTCCGCTTCCTTAGATGTAGAGGCAGAAGGGCCGGACAGCGCCGCAAAGGGGGCCATGTCTGCCGCTTTGGAGTTATTTGCCTCTGGCTCCCCCGACTGCTCGGCAGCGGGAAGGGCGGCTCTTGCAGCGGCTTCCGGGACGGAGGCCGGAGATGTCTCCTCCACCTCCAACCGAGACTCAATCGAGCGACCCTGCTCCCGATCCAAGGTGATGGTTCCGTCAATCAGGTTGCTCTGCTTATCAAACCCCAAGCCGTAAAATAGACCAACGATCAATAAAAAGGCGGCAGCATAAGCAAACCCCGAGCGAGCGTTGAACCAGCGGCGGGGCCGCATCAACGTAACGCTCATGGGAGGGGCCTGCTGCTCTACACCGTCCAGACGGGCCAGCAAAGCCTCCCCTTTTAGGGAGTCGGGCAGGACGATGTGAGCGTCCACCTCGCTCAACCGTTTGCGCAAGTACTTCATTTCCAGGTTGTGTTCCCGGTGTTCGGAATACGCTGCCAACATGGATACCTCATTTCTTAAAGCAGATGCTGGGGTAATGATCGAAGAAACCTTCCCCAACCTCTGCTTTCCAGACCCGGCTTATGCTTCCTGATCCTCCTGAATCATCTTGCGAAGCTTGGCCAGAGAACGATGGAGCTTGGAGGAAACAGTGCCTTGGGGACTGCCCAGGATCCGGGCGATTTCCTTGGTGGTATAGCCCTGAAGCACCGAAAGAACGATGATTTGCCGCTCCTGATGGGAAAGACGGCCCATAGCTTCTACCACAGTCACCCGCTCGGATGCATCTCCCGCCATATCGGCGCTGTCCGAAAGGGTGGTCATAAAGTTTTCAAGATCAAACGTATTTTTATGCTTGACATAATCGGCAATTTTGCGTTTACAGCGCACCGAAAGAATCTTCATGATCCATGCTTTAAAGCTGCCAACGTCTCGGAGATTTGTAATCCCTTTATATGCCTCAATAAAGGTCTCGCTGACCACGTCCTCCGCGTCATAGGAGTTCCCCAGAGTGTAAAGAGCAACCTTGTATAAATCAGATGCCACACATTCGTACACCTGAGCAAAGCTTTCCTTATCACCCTGTTTGGCCGACTCAACCTTGGCTGTGTCGATTACCACTGGTTCACCACCACATCAACGTGCGGTCATTATAATAGTGTAGAAACAGCCTCACAATGCTGCATCCAATTCCATTTTTTTGCCTTAAAGCCGCACATTTCCTCAAGGCAAAATGCATTTTAATCGGTAGGATATATGTAATAGGCCGCAGGGGCAGTCCTACCCTGACAGCTAAGCCGCCAGATCGCTCCATATTGTTATCCCATTCACAGAGGTCGCTCTGGGGCCATGCCCAGCAGAAAGTAAATCTTTTAAGCAAAAGGAAATCGCCGGAAGCTGTAACATCTCCATGGGGTAAGCTCCTGATCGCGTCCGGTTTACCAAGCGATCAGACAGCCACATTCTGACTGTAGAAAGGAGAAAATTTCTACAGCTTATCATAACTGACGCAACACGCTTATTATATCGTATTCCGGCATTCATTGCAAATGAACCGGTGAGGAAGAAATCTACCTAGCTATTCAATACTCCGGAAAAAGCAAGAAATCCGAACCCTTCAGAAAAAGAGTTCGGATTTGCCTCTGGCTCCCCAAGTTGGACTCGAACCAACGACCCTGCGGTTAACAGCCGCATGCTCTACCGACTGAGCTATTGAGGAACAAAAAGCGGACCGTGCCTGCCCAAACCTGTCAGGCCAACAACACAATCCGCTTATGCCGGCATCTACCTATTTTCCCAGGGGGCTGCCCCCCAAGTATCGTCAGCGCCAGTGAGCTTAACTTCCGTGTTCGGAATGGGAACGGGTGGAACCTCACCGCCATCAATACCGGCTATGGGTACTAAATCGTACCCTGAAAACCGAACAATGGAATTTGAAGAGGCGAGACAATGAACAATTAGGTCAAGCCCTCGACCGATTAGTACCTGCAGGCTAAACATGTCGCCATGCT
>JAHDPQ010000067.1 GCA_018434245.1 Oscillospiraceae bacterium | reverse complement strand
TGAGGTCGTCTCTTCCAAACACCCGCTGCATCTCGTCGTACTTGACCGAGAAGTTTTTGGATCTATCCACTTCTGCATTGAAGTTGTATTGCATTTCTTGGCTCCTTCCATTTGGCTGTTGACTTACAACTTAATATTGCAGCAATGTTTGTGCCAGCTTGTTTTTACCAGAAATCCCAGTCCAATCACCGTGAACGCTTTTAAAAAATGGTTAATATGGGGATTGTATCGCCCATATTAACCATTTAATATGCAGTGTACTATGTCAATTCCCAACGCCGTGATTCCCGTTCCGCCACGGCCCCGATTTACCTTGACCAGCCCCTGAACCTCCAGCTTGGACAGGATGGTGCGTATCTCCTGCTCGGAAAGAAAAAGCCCTTCGCTTTTTGCAAGCTCGGCCAGCGATTTTCGCCCCAGCCTTTGACCAGAACTTTGAGCGGCAGCCAGTTTGTTCAGGATAAACAGATGCTCGTCTTTATATTTGCCCGCCTGCTCTAAAAAATCCTCGCAGCTCTTTTTTTGAGCCTCGGTGAAAGGAGGGGACAAAGACGGATTGTGATGGGCAAAACGAATCCCGGGAGGCAAATCCTCTGGCTCAATGAGCTTTTTACCAAGGCAGGCAAGATATTCCACGCAGTTGTTCAGCTCCCGGATATTGCCATCCCACCCATGCCGGAGCAGAATATCCTGTGTGGCCTGGGTGAGGGTAAAGTCTCCCCCCACCTGCAGAATCATCTTTTCCAGCAGCAGAAGGACATCCCGGCCACGCTCCCGCAGGGGAGGCAGCTCGATGGGAAGCACTGCAAGGCGGTAGTAAAGGTCCTTGCGGAACTCCCCTTTCTGCACAAGCTCCACAAGGTTTTCGTTGGTAGCGGCTACAATGCGAACATCCACATGGACGATCTTTTTCCCACCCACCCGCATAACCTCTTTTTCCTGTATCACCCGCAGCAGTTTGAGCTGGAGAAGGGGGCTCATCCCCTCAATTTCATCCAGAAACAGGGTGCCTTTGTGAGCGAACTCGAAATACCCCATCTTCCCGCCCTTTTTGGCACCGGTAAAGGCCCCTTCCTCGTATCCAAACAACTCGCTTTCCAGCAAGTTATCGGGGATGGCGGCACAGTTGATGGCAACAAAGGGGTACTC
The DNA here is from genome assembly GCA_018434245.1 of Oscillospiraceae bacterium. Taxonomy (GTDB): domain Bacteria; phylum Bacillota; class Clostridia; order Oscillospirales; family Ruminococcaceae; genus WRAV01. Next base: position 16,373 of record JAHDPQ010000067.1, on the reverse strand, counting down.
CGACCGGGGGGACGAGGCATGAACGGCATGGGCAAACAGCTCTTTTCCCGTTCCACTTTCCCCGGTGATCAGAACGGCACCGTTGCTGTTTGCCATCTGGCGGGCGATGGTGCAGGCACGCACAACAGCAGGGCTTTCCCCCACAATATCCTCAAAGGTGTACTTGGAAGCATGGCCTTTGCTCATCAGCTGAACCCGCATCTGGTGCTGCTTGTACTCAGCATCGCTAAATTTTTGGATCATGGCAAACGCACCGATGCAGGCACCGCTTCGCTCCACAGGCGTGACCGACACGTTGACGTCCACATCGTTGATTTTCACCAGACGGGAGGGGATGCTCTGCAGGTTCTCGATGCTTTCGGCAAAGGGAAGGTAGGGCAGAACCACCGAGGCCTTTTGATTGAGCACCTCGTCAGCATTTTTCCCCGTAACGTATTCCGCCTTTTGATTAAAGGCAAAGATAACCCCTTCGTCATCGGTGCCGATGACCCCCACATCCAGAATGCTCTGCAAAATCTCAAACATGCTTCTAAACTGCATGGAGCGGTTAAACAGCCGCCTGAAGTTGTAGTCGTTATCCACCACAAGGTTGACATATTCCCGGTAGCGGGTATTTTCCAGCACCGATTCCAGCCGCAGCTTGAGGGCGATCTCTACAATGGTATCGGGACTGAGCACCCGTGGCCCAATGTCGATGATCTCCTTAACCTGCTTGGGCACATACCGCGCTTCCCCCGGAGTCACCGCCAAATCGCACTGGGGGATTTCTGCAATGCCGGGGTAGCAGGGAATAAAATTTATATTGTTGACTCCGATTTTATTGAGGTAGGCCATGGTCTCGGTAGTCATGCGGGGATTGATGTTGACCATAAGGGCATTGGTATTTCTGGGCACTTCCAGCAAGCGATAGAGGGAGCTGCGGTGGATGGTCACCTGTACGATGACAACATCGCCCCCAAGAGGCAGATATTCATTGACATCCTTGTAGCCATCATAGGCACAGGTTGATACGACAAACAAATCCGCTTTGGCGATATGGGAGGCGGAGCCGTCCTGCACATTATAGGAAACGATATCCACTTCATCGCCAAAGAAGTCCTTGACCTGATCTGCATAGACCTTGACCGACTGCGCGTCCCAGGTGATGACAGCTATCTTCTTTTTCATAACACCCCACCATTCGATTCCATCGGGCCAAAGGTAAGCTTTGGATCGCCGATGTTCCGGTTGCGCCTTTATTATAACACGAATCAGGTCTCTTTTAAATTGGCTTCCACTGCCACTATTCCTGTTCTGCCAAGGTCCGGCCATAGTCACCCAAGATAAAAGAAGGCCCGGAGCCCTTGCGGTTGTTTTTTTGGATGATGTCCCGGATATGGGCATTGGTTTGCTCCATCTCCTCCCGCAGAGCCTGAGGAGTCAGGCGAAGGGCTCCGTGGCCCCAAATGATCATCTGAACCACCGAATCGGAGGTAGCTACCGTAACCCGATGCTGTTTTCCCATCTGATAGGTAACTTTTTCGATATAGGCATCTGCGGTTTCCGCCTCCTTGGTGTAAACCACGCTGATATTGTGGTAGTGGCTGACCTCCCCCACTCCCCCGGGTACTTTGTAGGCGTCAAACACCAGAATGATCTCCTTGTTGCGAAAGCTCTGGTAATTGCTCAGAAGATCCATCAGACATTGGCGGGCGGCGTCCATATTCAGCCGGGCGATCTCCCTCAAGTCCTCCCAGGCGTGGATGATATTGTATCCATCCACCAGCAGGTAATCGGGGCCCTTCTGCCAAACCGCAGCGGGGGAAGCATCCGCCTGGTGCCGGGACTGCACAGGCTTGGGGAGAATATCCCGGTACTTGATGGGGCCGTAGGTTTGCTCGTAGATGGCCTGCAGCTCCGCATCCTGTTCCAAGGAGCCCCTTGTTTTTGGGGCGTCCTTCCCCATGGCAGGCGAAGGAGAGGGCGGTTCCTGTGGAGTAAGGCAAATTCCCGAGTCCAAATGCATGTGCTCCTTTACCTCGTTCCACTTGACCACCACGCCGGTGCCGTGAGAGCAAAAGATGGAATCGGCGGGGTGCTCCACATCCCGCTCCGGATCGTAGCCCATGGCCCCTACGATCTCCTCCTGCCCACGGCAGGGAGCAAACCCCATAGAGGAGCAGGTCAGTCGCCCCAGTCCGCCGGTGTAGGCGGTCACCTGAGCGGCATATTCCCGCAGGCAGGCCATGGGGGCGCTGCCGGTGAGAACCGTGTTTCCGCCACTGCTTTCCGGCAGGGAAAGATCATCCGTCATCCGCTGCAGATCGGTCATGGCCCGGCCAACAGCCTCCCCCGGCACCTCCAGCCGAAACTGATACCACGGTTCCAGCAGGATGCTTTGGGCCTGCATCAGACCCTGACGCAGGGCCCGTCCGGCAGCCTTGTGGAAGTCGCCCCCTTGGGTGTGCTTGTTATGAGCCTTTCCAGCTAGCAGTGTGATCTTCAGATCGGTCAGGGGGGAGCCGGTTAAAACACCGGGATGCTCCTTCTCCTGTAAGTAGGACAGCACCTGCCGCTGCCATGGACGGGGAAGAATATCCTCACTGCAAATGCAGTCAACGCAAAGGCCGCTGCCCCGGGGCCCCGGTTCTAGCAGCAGATGAACCTCGGCATAGTGGCGCAGGGGCTCAAAATGCCCCATGCCAATCACCGACTGGGCAATGGTTTCCCGGTAGACGATCTGTCCAGCGTCGAAGTCCACCTCTAGACCACACCGTTCCAGAATCAGGTGGCGTAGCACCTCCAGCTGCACCTCCCCCATGAGATGCAGGTGAATTTCCCGGCTGGACTCCACCCACGAAAGTGACAGCTGAGGGTCTTCCTCCTCCAATTGGCGCAGCTGCAGCAGGCAGCTCATGGGGTCGCTTCCTTCCGGCAGCAGGACCCGAAAGGAAAGCCCCGGCTCTAAAACAGGCGAGGGGGAGGCCCCCTCGGTTCCCAGCCCTTGCCCGGGATAGGTTTGGCCGAGCCCTGTCACGGTGCAGACCGTCCCCGCCTGTGCTTCCTCTGTCACGGTGTACCTCTCACCGGAATAGATGCGGATTTGATTTACCTTTTCCGCCCAGACCCGCTCCTCCGGCAGATCGGGATGGTGGTTGGAAAGCAGATCCTTGACCCGCAGGCTTCCGCCGGTGATTTTCAGATGGGTCAGGCGGTTGTTTTGCTTGTCCCGGGTGATTTTAAATACCTTGGCCCCAAACTCCTCGGAATAGGATGGAGGGCAGGTGTATCGGGTCAGCCCGCCCAGCAGTTGGTCAACGCCCTCCAGCTTCAAGGCTGCTCCAAAATAGCAGGGGAACAGCTGCCTATGCCGGATGAGGCGGGCAATGACATCGTCCTCAAGCCCACCGCGATCTAAAAACCAGGCAAGGGCTTCGTCGTCGCACAGGGCAATTTCTTCTTCCAGACTGTGGGGCTCCGACCGGGAAAAAAAAGAAACACAGTGGCTGTGAAGCCGTTCCCGCAGCTGGGTCAGCAGGGCGGCGGAATCGGTTCCCGGCAAATCCATTTTATTGATAAACAGAAAGGTTGGGATGTGGTAGCGCTCCAGCAGCTGCCAAAGGGTGAGGGTATGGCCCTGTACGCCGTCGGACCCGTTGATGATCAGAACGGCGTAATCCAAAACCGGGAGGGTGCGCTCCATTTCGGCAGAAAGATCAACGTGCCCCGGAGTATCCAGCAAAGTGAGGGTTACTCCCTCTAAAGGCAGCACCGCCTGCTTGGAAAAAATGGTGATGCCCCGCTTGCGTTCCATGTCGCTGGTATCCAAAAAAGCATCCTGATGGTCCACCCGTCCCAGCTGCCTTAAACAGCCGCCCCGAAAGAGCATCCCCTCGGACAGGGTGGTTTTGCCCGCATCTACATGGGCCAACATTCCAATGGTCAGATTGCTTTGCAAGACGTCGCCTCCAGCAGCAGGATAGAATCAGCGTATGGCTTATATTCTAGCATGTTCCCCGGCAATTATCTACTGGTTGCTTGCTCCGGAAGACGGCCGGGAAGAGCGAAAGCCAAGGAATATTCCCCAGCATGGAATCTCTGCTGCAGGCACAGGCCTCTGCCGATGGAGCGCAACGGCAGAGCTTGCTGTATGACAATGCTTACAACCTGCCCACCTATGCCCAGAATGTGATTGACACCTGTGATTCCACCACGCTGGAGGGGAAAATTCCAAAGAATATCTGTTGGTGCCTCCAAACACATGGAGGTATTAAAGCAAACCTTACCTTCCGCAATTGATTTATCACCTAAGGGGATATTGTAAATTTTAAATCTCGTCAACTGCATTTACTTCCTGTTTCAAATAGGTTTTACATCTTTGTAAGTTTTCAAGTCGGCAAAAACTTTATGATTGCAATATGGAAAATATATACATTTTATGATATAATGATTATTCCAATTACAGCATAAAGGAGAAGGCTATGAGATACCGTGCACTGGGCAACACCGGAATGCAGGCCAGCGTGATCGGTCTTGGTGCTGAGCATCTGGACGGAAAGTCCTACGAAATCGTGAAGGAAACTCTGGATACAGCGACAGAAAACGGCGTCAACATCGTGGATATCTTTATGCCCGGACACGATATTCGCCAAAAGCTGGGAAAAGCGCTAAGGGGCCGACGCAAGGAAATGATTATTCAGGGGCATCTGGGTTCCAGCGATGTAAACCAGCAGTATGACATCTCCCGAGATATGCCCACAGTGAAAAAGTACTTTGACAACCTATTGGTCGACTTGGGTACAGACTACATCGATATTGGGATGCTGTTTTTCATTGATACCGAAGACCACTTTGATGCCGTATTCCACTCTGAATTCATCCGCTATGCGCAGCAACTCAAGCAAGGGGGTACCATTCGTGCCATAGGTGCCAGTTCCCATAATCCGGTCATTGCGCGAAAAATTGTGGAGACCGGGGTTGTGGAGCTGCTGATGTTCAGCATCAATCCGGCGTTTGACATGGTTCCTGCCAACACCGACGTGTTGGATTATCTGTCCAAAGATTTTGAAAAAGATACTATGCTTAAAATAGATGAAAAAAGGGCGGAGCTCTACCGCCTTTGCGAACAACGTAACATTCCCATCACCGTGATGAAAACCTTTGGCGGAGGCAAGTTGCTCTCCCCCCAATACACCCCCTTTGCCTCGGCACTGACACCCAAGCAATGCATCCACTATGCTCTGACCCGTCCGGGAGTAGCCAGCGCATTGGTGGGCTGCCAAAGCCGGGTCGAAATGCTGGAATCCATCTCTTATTTGAACAGTCCTGAGGAGGAGCTGGATTTCACCGCTGCCATCAGCAGTATGAATGAGGATTTCAAGGGCAGCTGCGTCTATTGCAACCATTGCCTGCCCTGCCCCAGCAATATCGATATTGCGGCGGTGAATAAATATCTCGACATCGCTCTGGCTGATCAAACAGCGGTGGTCAAAGGAATCGGACAGCATTACAGAGAGCTTTCGGCCCATGGCAGCGACTGCATTGAATGTGGAAACTGTGAGAGCAAGTGCCCATTTTCCGTTTCTATCATCCATAACATGAAGAAAGCCGCCGAGGTTTTTTCAGTATAGCAGATATGCAAAACACCCCACCACGTCTTTGGTTCGATGTAAAAAACGCCTTTCGGAACTGAAAGGCGTTTTTTAGTGCGTTTTTTACCTTGTCAATAGAGTTTTGGTACTAGGCCGTGTAATAAACTACTCCCTGACTGGCATTAATCGTCCCCGAAAAAGTTACAGTAGGCGTATACGCAAATTCTGAGTCAGCTGGAATATCAGTTCCAGAGGTTACTGTAAGCGGAAACAGTACATACTCGGAATTCGGTCCATCTGAAAGAAGCGCACCGTAGTAAATGACGGTTCCATTTTGCTCCGTTGTCCCCGTATAGTTAAAGGTAATATCTACCACACTATTCGGCGAATTTTCAGATAATGCTGTTGCACTTACGCTTACGCTGATTGCGGCCATGGATTAAGTCCCCCCTAAATAAAATGGAAAGATATCATATCTTTCGGTACAGTATATTCCCCAACTGAGAATAGTTGAAAGCTATTCCACATATTCCACCGATGCATATAATGTAATAAGGAGTGAAACTCATGAGCGTAATTGATTTAAGAGCCCAAACAGCCTTTTATTATTCTACAAGTTATTTTTTACGCGAGCCTGCAAAGCAATTTTTACAAATAGATGCCGACCATACCATTTATCTTTCTTTTTCTTTACCGCTCTGGCTAAACAATTGGGTTGTACAAAGGGCCAAATTAATCCTTTATAAACTTCCACCTAATCACATATGCGATACAGTTAACGACCCCTTTGGCCGATTTGTGCTGTTTCCGCTTCTGGAGCCTTTTAACGTATGTGGTTGTACCGACTCCTTGCCAGCCGTTGCTTTAAAACGTGCCGTTCCTTTTACCAGTTCCTGCAAAAATTATACCCAAATTGATATTACCCATATTGCGCGAGACTGGCACAATAACAATCTGGAAAATAACGGAGTCCTATTGATGGGAAAGGATTGTGCCCCCACTATTGTTTACGCTTCAAGCCGACATGGTTTACCTCAAATGCACCCCATGCTCCGACTGACCTGTATAAACGCCAAAATACCCCTTTCTTTGCAAACTGTTGATTGTAATGTAAATGTATCCCATTGGACCGATCTGGGCTCAAATTAAATAAGATGTAAGTAGTTACCCTGACAAATTAAAAATGCGTTTGATTATAATATGTAAGAAAATACAACAGGTAAGCGACAGATTTCACTTTCCCACAATGAACAAGAAGTTTGTTTACCCAATTTACTGGATTGAACAGATGATGCTTCGAATTCTACAGGAAGATCCAAGACATAAGTAACTCTTGATGCATTAAAAGGAGGATTGCTATGCCATCATTAGCGCGGCGGGAACCTGTGCTTCAGGCGTGCTCTCGCCTCGTGTATCTCCCACCTTCTTCTGCTCACACAACTTCCTAATAATTTGACCAATATCTGCTTTTATCTTTCCATATATCTCTTGTCGGCGGTATTTTGGCGCAAATACAATAGGATAGTTACATCTCCATTTTGAGTGTAATAAGCTGTTTATATCATTCATGACACGTCCTCCTTTGTTTTTGGTGCGGTTGGCGAACCTGCACTAGCATAGCAAGGGAGGCCTTTTTTACTATAAGTTTTTTAATTCCACCAGCATAGCTGGTGGATTATTCTTGCTAAAGCGCCATCGCAAAGCAAGGCACCCTTTAGTAATTTCATAGAGTGCCTTGCTCATGAATTCCATGGTGAATTTGTCCTCGTAGATGGTGATTTTTCAATTAACCGCCGGACAAGCGGCTCGTCATATGATAGATACTGCTTACCCTTTATTACAGTAATGCAGATGAGCGGTGAACTCTGCCATCATATTTCCGCAGAAATCGCTACAACAGTTTAGGTGAGTGAATCGAATTATGAATTGGTCAGGAGTATCTTCTGGAAGATTGAAAAAAATAATATTGCTTTCAAAAACTTTTTTTCTAATTGCTCCACTGCTATCAACATATTTTATACAAATTCCGTACTCGGCACTTACAAAGCGCCAATCGCCAAATTGGTGACATGTTGCACCTCTATGATATATATAACAGTCCTTTACATTTATAAAATCCCAAATTGGAAAGCATACCCGCACACACTGGCAGAAGCATCTGCCGTGCATGGTAACGACCCACGGTTTGCTTCTTCCACTTACTTCCCTGCCACAAGAGTAGCCTGAAGCTCTTGCCATGTTCACAAATTTAGTTGGATGGCAATTGCAACAAATTGGCATGCAAACAACCAAAATAAATGAGACAAGACGTGTTTCACCCGGTAGGAGGCTCCCAATATAAATACCGTGAGCGGGATTTTCATCAGCAGGAGCGCAATTATTTCGTCGCGTCGAATTCTTTTTATAGCAAAGCCCCTGCGGTATATCATCATAAACCGTTACGTCAGTAATCGTTGAATTGCCAGTATTTGAAATGGTTAACGTATAGCTTATTTCTTCGCATATCCTACATACAAAGCGCTTATTAGCTGATTTTACAATAGCAATCCCCGCAGTGACGGGCAAGATTTTAACAACACTTTGCTTGCATTGGCCGACACCGTATCGTTTGCAGCCTCTGCAATCTGTATAGCAGTACTTAACGCAAGCCTGGTTTATGACATATTTTGACATGCAGGATCGTATTCTAACTTGGTAAGTCATTGCCACAGAGGAAAATGCCGGCACGCTTCCAACCGAAATTCCCGTTTCTAACGTTTCGCCGGGTTTGGGTGCCGGATGTATGGAACCTAGAACCACTGTGACTTCCGCTGGCACTTCATCGGAAATATATACCATATCCAGATTGCAAGGCGAATGGTTTGTAAATGTAATAGTGTAGGTGATTGTATCGCCTACACGGGCGCAGGAAGCACTTGCTTTTTTCGTTGTGCTAGTCCAAATACAGCAGGAATCGCAGCCGTTCTCCTCGTTGATCCATGGAGAGCATTGATCAAAACCTTCACATATCGGTTGGCACTGTGCCTCAATTTCCACAGGCGAAATTATGGCTGCTTGCGTTTGGCAAGGAGCCATTCTTATCTTGGTGAAAGGTAATGAGCATGGTAGATTGCTGTTGCCAAGTACTACGCCTGGCACTAATGATAGCCCGCAATCCTGTTTTGCAACTATATCATACAAATTAGCTTTTTCATCACAGGCTAGTTTAAATTTGTAGCATAAACAAGTTGCTGTCGTATCATTCCCGTTTTTTAATAAATTGTTCAAAAAATGGATCGACATGACAAGCATGACTCCTTTTTTTAAAGGGAACAGATTAATCTGTTCCCTTTAAACCGTTTTGTTTTACGAATCGAATAATTTGTCAAATTTGTTGACAGCACCTAAAATCATTGTCAATATAATGGGCAAAAAACTGTGCTCTGACAGTCCGTTCTTCACAGAGCGTCTCCCCGTTTCCGGGCAGAATGAAACGGATACATGTGACAAGTACGTCGGAACATGTTGGCAATGTGTGTGCGGGGAGTAAAAATGTTTTCATGCCAAGCGGCTGCGGCACGTCGTTTGCATCAAGCTCGGTAAGCACAACAGCCAGCGCCACCCTCTTACCGGGGCAAACGTTCAATAGATTGACATCCAGTTGCAAGATCCGACCTGTATCCTCCAGCTCAAGATCACCGGCATTAAATTCCACAAAATCATCACAACCGTCAATGGGAATATCTATAGGCGTAGGGCACACATCTGCCGGTATTGTGGGGACACAATTAACAAAAACGCTCGGATCCGCAAAGCTGACCACATTCCCTTGGTCATCTGTATAAGAAATAGAAGCGTTAATGAGCTTTGTCCCCGTTGTGAACGCTATATGCTGGATCGTAAATGTTACGATTGCGCTTTGCGTCGCGGTAGCTCCCAACTCACTAATTGTCCACTGGAATGAATTTGCTGTTAGCAGGCCGATATTTCCTACAGATGCAGAAGGCGTACTTGTTATGATAAAATCCGGATTGATTGCTTCATTAATTACCACATTCGTTGCGCCCGGAACAGCGATGTTAGCAGCTAGATCTGCAAAGAGCTGGTCAAGCTCAGCACTGGTAGGTGCCACCGCAACGTGGGTGATATCGGGGTCTGTTGCCCAATCGTTTAACGCATTGACATTAATTCCAGTGGAACCCACAAGTCCGATACAGTAAATTGTAATGCCTGCATTTCTTGCTGTGGCGGCAATTGGGGAAGGATTAGGCCCGGTTGTGGTTTCACCATCGGTGAACATGATGATTACTTTGTTATTGGTAGAAGCGCTTAGAAGTGTGATTGCTTCTTCGAAAGCTTCACCGTGATTGGTGAGTCCGCCCGCAGTTAATGACGCTACCGCCGCATTCAGATCAGCTACCGAAGTAATAAGTCCGGTATTTGGCACAGCGGTGTCGGCAAAACTGACAATTCCGATATGGCTGCCGGAACCGATCTCGTCTGGCGCTCCGCCGGTGGAGCTTGCGATGATATTAATAAAAGTGCCTACCGCGCTTTTCATGTCCGCAAGGGGTTGCCCCTCCATGCTGCCGGAACGGTCCAGAAGAAGCACAATGTCTGTCGGATGGCTTTCAATGTCCGGTGCGGCGGTAATACCGATTGATACCTGCAACTCACCGTTACAGTTAATGGAAGTAACACTTCCAATTGATTTGTTTGAACTGATAATCCCCATTTGGGTTGACCTCACTTATTGTCAGATTAAGCATTTCTGCTTGTTACAAATATATGCTGTGTAAAGGAGCTTGGTGATTTTTATCAGGTGCCAACGTATAGCGTATAGGATATGAATTAGTCCAGAGCAATTGGAAGCCGAGATTTTCGCCAGTATTTCAAAAGGTATCTAGCGAAAAAAGAATGAATGCAATCTTTAAGTTTTTTGTTTGAATTTTGTCGGATGTGACTCTCCTTGCCACTTTGGTTTTTGCTTATCTGTTTGGGCAAAAGCATCCAGGTGTTCCTGAGGAAACGATCGCTTTTATAACCGGTGCCAATTCCGACAGCTAGAAGGAGGAGTTTGTTTGCAAAGGTACGGGAAGGGCAGGTGCGGGTACTGGGAGAACCCATAGCTTCCAGCAATCCGCTGGTGAAAGAGAAAATTGAAGTGGGTGGGGAAATTAACCGCCTGACTATTGGTAATTCTTTTTGCATTGCTATTCAATGGATAAAAGTGTATGCTTTAATAAATACTTATGAATAAAGGGTGGGATGTCATGGTTCTTAAAGATTTTGCAAATCATCATATGGCAGCGATATTAAATGAACTGAAAAATGACCTAATGACGGAACCGTGGGGGGAAAATAATAGAATTTTAAGCACGTATATCAATGTCAATTTTGAAATAGCATATGCTGAAAGCAAAGTATATGAGGATGAGAAAAATAATATAGCCTTTTGGAAGGTAGGAAACTTAGTCAGTATTGCTGGCGATCCATTGTGGTTTGTTTATGAGTTGAATCCTCGCGGGCCCCAAATATGGAATTTCAAGAAAACTCATTATGGTAATATGCTTCCAGCACCTATAGAGAATAAAGACATTGATGAATTGCAAATTGAGCACAAATTCCCCCGATTTCATTCTTCGTGGCAGCTTCTTCTTGAGCCAAAAGCCATCACACACATCATGACCGAGCATAATGAACGCTTGATTGATGTATTTGGAAAAGAGTTATCACAAAACAGCCACATGCTATTTCGCACCATTTTAGGTGAACTGGAGCTTCAGAAAAAACGAAGCGATGTTATGCATCAATGGTATTTTAGTAAATATCAGTTTTTAATGCCTCTCTATCTTAAAAGTCCAAATACCGTAGACCTAACTGCCACTCTTGAGCCGCTAGATGATGTAAAATGCTATAAAATACGTACTCTGTTGTATCCTGAATACGCATATCCCTACATTCGTGCAGTAGTAAAAAACCGGTCTGCCATCACAGGATGGATGAATATCTCGGATAACGAGCTTGATAATTTGGATTTTGCCCAACCAGAATAATCAAATAGAATAAATTAATTAGATAAGCGCCAACCGTGATTTCCTGGGTTGGCGCTTTTTTCTGTACCACTGGCATAGCCAGTGGTTTCTTTATAATAAAGATCCCCCGGCTACGCCGGGGGTATTTCATATGTGGGCAAAGCCCTATGATGCTAGCGGCGTCTTAAGACGTATAGCGGTCTGACTTCCGAGATAGCGGTTACCTACTACCCGTTAAACAGGTCTACGTACTCTTTTAGCGTCATTTGATCCGCAATCTGATCTTCCTTTAGCTGGTTTTGGATATACTCCGCAATCTTTTTTGCATTCTTGCCAGCTGTGTCCACGTAGTATCCTCGGCACCAAAAGTGCTGGTTACCATACTTGTATTTGAGATTCCCATGCCTTTCGTGTATCATAAGGCCGCTCTTACCTTTGAGAAACCCTACGAAACTCGACACACTCATCTTCGGTGGGATTTCTACAAGCAGGTGTATATGGTCGTAGCAAACCTCTGCTTCTATTATATTTACCTGCTTCCACTCACAAAGTTTGCGTAATATCTTCCCTATTTCTGCTTTCATTTCACCATAGAATATTTTTCTACGGTCTTTGGTGCAAATGCTATGTGATACTTGCAATTCCATTTTGTGTGGGCTAAACTATTTGTGTCAATCTATTCGATTGACCTCCTTTTGATAGTTGTGCAGTTGGCAGACCGCACTTTTATCCTATCAAAAGGAGGTCTATTTTCATATGGAACGCTAAAGCTTTTTTAGAACCTCCGGCACAGCCGGAGGTTTTCGTATACAACAAAAAACCTTATAAACACCAAGTTCATAAGGTTTTTTATTTGGTGGGAGATGGTGGATTCGAACCACCGTAGGCGTTGCCAATAGATTTACAGGATGAGTGTCTTTACACTCAAAACTATTCTCTATAGAATGGTAATATCATAATGATTTACTATTTTAGGAGGATGTTTCATGACCCCGGCAATGACACTTGAGATTAAAAACTTGACAACACAATTGGAACAACTGCGCCATGAAAATCAGATCCTGAATCAAATTATTATAAAACAGGCCACTCTCTTTGAAAAGGCCAGAATTGATCATAGTCCCTCTCCCCTGCTATTTAGCGACTTTTACATCATATGGCTTGAGGCTCATAAAAATAATATCCAGCCATCAACTTATTACGAATATTTAGGAATTGCGAAAAACCACATTATTCCATATTTTCAGGAAAGGGGTTTATTCCTGACCGAAATACAGGCCTCTCATATCCAAGATTATTATAATTATAAGCGTACTCATGGAACGAGTAACAACTTTTTAATTCGTCATCATGTCAATTTGTATACCTGCTTTAAGTTTGCAGTTTAAAATGATTATATTGCATCTAACCCCATGATGAAAGTGAAGCGGCCCAAGGAAACAGAACGTTTTCTTACAAACTACTATAGCGTAGATCAGTTAGTCGAGCTGTTTGAAATTTCAAAAGACTGCCGAATATATACTCCTATTATACTTGCTGGGCTTCTTGGACTGCGTAGAAGTGAAATAATTGGCTTAAAGTGGGAAGCTATCAATTTCTCAGCGGGAACTATATCAATAAAACGTAAAGCTGTAAAGGACAAAGCTAGTAATAAAGATATCATATCTTCTAAACTTAAAACAGCTTTCAGCTATCGTATCCTTCCCCTTCCTTTTGCTTTGCTTGATTACCTTAAACGTCTAAAAAAACATCAGGCTCGACAGGCAAAATCGCCGAGCTATTCTAAAGATTATCTGAAATATATTTGCTTAAAATCAAATGGAACACGAATAACATTAGATGAAGTTACCAATGGTTTTCACCGCTTGATCCAGCGCCATGGCTTAGATAAAATTCTGTTCCATGACTTGCGTCACTCCTGTGCCACTATGCTACTACACCTAAATTATAGCATGAAACAAATACAAGAATGGTTAGGTCACTCAAATTATCAAACGACTGCCAACATCTATACACATGTAAGCGTAAAAGATAAGGAAGATATGGCGAACACAATTAACAACTCAATAAAGATGGTTTTATAATTTTCAAAGCTGCTCACCTTCGGTTGGGCAGCTTTTTCATATCCGTAAAGCTGCTATGGTTTTTACCATGACAGCTTTTTCTTTTTACCGCAAGACCAAACAAAAACGCTTTAGGAGGAACGACAAATGAGCGCAACGAGACTGACAATGGCAAAAGCCCGGAAACTGATCCAGCGGGAGCTAGGGATCAGCGGTACAACACTGGAGAAAACATCCGGCATGAATGACAACCCCAAGTATCCTCACTACAGTCTGCAAACCGGGAACCTGTCTATTGCGGTTTCCACCATCTTAGATTTAGACGGCAAAATTATTGTCCTGCACATGAGCTCTCGGGATGGGCTCGGCAGCACTAACCGATACTTTTACGCAGATGACTTTGAAGAAGCCACGGAATTCATGGAAGCCTGGCACTGGGAAGATGTTTTTGAACAGGTAGAGGACAAGACCCGGGAGCCGATGATCTGCCGCCTGAACCGGCAAGCCCAAGAAGCCTGCCAAAAGCACTATGGGGGCCATGAATATTAAGTTAACCCGCTTGCGCCGCATTGATCATCCCAAGGTAAAGGCCGTTGCATCCATCCTGATCGACGGCGCTCTAGCCGTTCATGATATTAAGCTCTTGAACGGTTCCACTGGCCTGCTGGTGACTATGCCCAACAAGCCGGACAGAAATGGAAGATACCGTGCTATGGTGCACCCGATCAATGCTGATTTGCGCAAGCAGATTGAAACGTTGATCTTGGATGAATATGAAAATGGAAAGGCAGGAATGACAAATGACTAAAGTTATCGCAATCGCAAACCAAAAGGGCGGTGTGGGAAAAACCACGACCGCCATTTCTTTTGCCTCGGCTCTCTCCAAACAGGGCAAAAAGGTACTGCTGATCGACTTCGATCCCCAAGGCAGCCTGACCATTGGCCTCGGCATCCACGATACGGCAGCATTAGAGCACACCAGTGCCAGCCTGCTGATTGACAGCATCAACGAACAGGCTAGAGAGCCGATGCAGTACATTAATACCAGCGGTGCAGTCCCCTTTGTGCCCGGCAACATCATGCTTTCCAGCGTGGAGGTGCAACTGGTGAATGTGATCGGTCGGGAAATGGTGATGAAAGAAGCGCTGGAAACTTTCCGCAGCCTGTTTGATTACATCATCATCGACTGTATGCCCAGCCTTGGCTTTCTCACCATCAATGCCCTTCACCGCCGCCGACAGCGTGATCATTCCAGTACAAGCCCATTTCCTTGGGGCCAAGGGGCTGGAGGATTTCAGCGGTACTCTACGAAAGGTAAAAAAGATTAACCCCGGCCTTACTATTGACGGTATCCTGATCACCATGTTCAACAAGCAATTGAACTTATCCAAAGGGATTGTTCAGGCTATCAAGACCACCTACGGAGAATCCATTCACCTCTTTGATACCAAAATCCCTATCAGTATTGTGGCCGCAGAGGCAACGGCAATAGGCCAGAGCATTTTGGATTACAGCCCCAAGAACCCGGTGGCGGTTGCTTATCAAGAATTTGCAAAGGAGTGGCTGTGCAATGGCTAAGAAGATGTTTAACACAGATATTTTCAACCTCAAAAACCATTTGGACGGTATGGAGCCGGAGCAGGCTGAAACGGAACAGCAGGCCGATGGTGGCATCCAGCAGCTACCTGTTGCCAAGCTGATTCCATTTGAGGGCCAGCCCTTCCGGCCCTATCCTATCGAAAAGCTGCGGGAGTTGGCCGAGGATATTAATGCTAACGGAATACTGTCCCCTATCATCGTGCGACCCTATGTAGGCCGGTATCAGATACTGGCCGGGCACAACCGCACCAGCGCCGCCAAGTTGATTGGATTGGAAACCGTCCCTTGCATCATCAAAGGGGTAGACGATAATACCGCCCGGTTGATCGTTGTTAACACCAACCTGAACCAACGTGAAGAGCTGCTACCCAGCGAAAAGGCATTTGCTTATAAGATGCAAATGGAGGTATTGAAACAGCAGGGTAAGCGGACGGATTTAACTTTGTCTCACGATGATACAAGGTTAGATACTGCAATATTAGTTGCTAAAAATTCTGGTGATTCCCGTGCAAATGTATTTTGCTATATTCGTCTAACTAACCTCATTAAACCTCTGCTGGACATGGTTGATAATAAGCAGTTAGCTTTTATGGTTAGTGTCAACCTGTCCTATCTCAAGGAGGGGGAGCAATCCCGCCTGCATGAGTACATTACTGTGCATCGTAAATCTATCAGCCTTGATCAATCGGAGCTTTTAAAGATGCACTCTAAGGATGGTAGTTTTGGTTATGCCGCCTTGGATGAAGTTTTTACGAAACAACCGGCAGAGGACAAACCAGCGAAAAAGAAGAAAGTCCAAATCAGCTACTGGAAGCTGAAGCGGTATATCCAACCGGACACCTCCCCGGAGCAGGCCGAGGAATATATCCTAACGGCGCTGGAGTTTTATGAACAGCACAAGGGCCAGACGGTATAAGCGTTTGGCCCCTTGTTTGTGGGGGGTATATGTATGGTGAAATAACAAGGGTACTACGCCGGGAAATAGTGCTGATAGTGGAGGTGCTTTTTTCCTGTTCGTGCAGGTGGATAGTAAAGTGCCTTATCATTTCAGGTGTAATGGTCCGTTTTATTTCTTTTTGAGACATAATATTGTTTATCTCCTTTTCATTTATTGAATTCATTGTATC
>JAHDPQ010000059.1 GCA_018434245.1 Oscillospiraceae bacterium | reverse complement strand
TTTAACCACTAACCGCAGAGTGTAAGACTTGGGAACGCATCCTACGGTGCCTATACATTTGCCGGTAACAGTGTCCGAAACACTCAGGCTAGTCAACCTGAGCTACTAGCTCCCGGCTTTAGCCGGGGGTAGTTGACCAGTATAACCTCCAGTGGAATGCCTTGTCTTGCAATACCAGAATTATACCCTGACCCTGTCCCATTTAACAAAAAGAAGGTTAACTACGACGCCACCAAACTTCGGGTCCGGAAATTCAATTCCCTCGAGCATCTCATAGTTTATAAGGGTGGGGAAGAAGCTTAAGAGATCGGAAAAGCCCTCGGGGTGGTCGAAAATGTAGTATAGTCTCAGAATAATCGTCTTGCCTTCTTCATCGACTGGGATTTAAGTATCGAGACGGAAGCTTTCTGTATAGGTTATGGAATCATCCTCGCTAATTACTTCGATCATAAGCTCTCTATCGCTTTCGACAACTCCATTAAAACAAAAGAATACGTTTGTACTATTAGCTAAAAGATTAGTTTATAAACATTATACATATCAGCGAAAACTCGCTTTAAATCGATCTTATACAATTTTAGCATACCTTTTCATATTAAGATCTTATATAAGATCTTAGGAAAATCTCTTTCCCTGAAAACTCTCACTAAAAAATAGTCACTTTCTCAATTTCTCCCTCCAGCTCCTCCGGTATCTTCGTGCCAAAAAGGATGATCGTCCCGTAGTTTGAGCCATATCCCTCTCTCAGTATCTTCTTTATCGAAGCCTGAAGCTTCTTACCTTCTTCAGCTTTGAAAACCTTTGAGCATTGAAAGCGTATCCTGTTTGGGTAAAGATTATCTTCCCACAACACCTCGTCAGACTGAAACTGCTCACTCGTCAACTCGCCTATGGCCACTCCGTCTTCCTCAACAAAGAAGATAAGCTTTTCGCCTACCGTCCAGTTACCGTAACGCTTCCTGTTGCAGCCCCAGACTCCGTTCTCCTTACCTATCTCGAAGGCTTCCCAGGACTTCGATTTGATTATCCTCATCAACTCCACACTCCTCTCTTATGCTATTCTCAACTATATACTAGCTTAATATCAGCAAATCCTATCTACAAGAGTAAGAGATGTGTCAAGACAGGGGGCTTTTCGACTTCTAACTACTCCAAAAAGCCTGTGAGCGTCAGATTTTTCGTTTGGTCAAACGACAACATCGTTGCTATACTCTAGTTACCTAACACGGAGGTTCCAGCATATGCCGTCAAACTCAAAAACACACCTTAACAGGGCCTTCGACCATCTTGACGAAGTAATTTACATAATGGGCGAAGTCATAAAGGGAAGAAATGCCGAAGAGATCAGAAAGCATCTTGTGGAAGACGATCCATTCGGCAGCGATTCTTTAGACTACAGGCAAACCATAGCTAACTGGCTTATCGGCGACTACGTCAAGGGCTTCTCACCTGAGGCTCTGGATGTCTTCGCACGCCTAATGACTTCGGACAGGATAGAGACCCGGACGAAGAGGGAGCTACTCTTCTGGAAGAACTGCGAGAGGGACTCACTCGTCAGGGCGATCACACTCGAGCAAATATATCCTGCCTACCACAGGGCAGAGGCCTTCTTAATGCGTGAGGACGTGGTCGGGTTCATCGTCAAGAAAATAGGGTTCACAGAGTATATGTCGAACAAGAGGATCACAAACTACCTCTCCATAACATCAAAGCTCGGTATTGCCGAATCTAACGGCAAGAACATAGACCTGCGCTACTTCCGCCCCAAACGAGAGAGCGTTACCGCGGTGCTGTACTTCCTCTTCAACTCAAAACTTTCACCCTCGGCCATCCTTAGAGCAGACGATTTCAAATACCTGCTCCTGGACGAGAGGGACCTCCTCTCTTACCTTGCCGATCTGGATACTTCCGGTCTCATAGAGTTCGCTATGGCCGGAAACGTCGTGAGGCTGGAGCCGAAGATAGCTTTCGAGGTGTTGCCCGATGCACTTGCGGGATAACCTTTCACTCTC
>JAHDPQ010000094.1 GCA_018434245.1 Oscillospiraceae bacterium | reverse complement strand
TTGCTGCTTTCATATTTCTGCCGCATAGTTATGCGCAATTAAGACTTCTCACTTCATCCGGAAATATCTATGCATATAGCTTCGACACTTTGCAATTAAGCAATGGCAATTAAATAATAGAGCTTTTCCCTTTCCACCCTCTTTGAACGTACTATTTAAATTCTCATTATAAATTATAGTGGATTAATTCTTATTTTACAATGTGATTTGCATAAAATTTCTTTGCTCATTCCCGCAGTGAATATGCGTTTAAAGATACTGAAGATTTTCATTAATACTCTTTTTATTATATTTTCAGGGTAAAAAACCGCAAAACAGCGTATATCCTGTGTCAAAAACGCAGGGCATACGCCGTTTTCATAAACCGTGATAAGTTAGATAAATATAGATGCCAGCCTACTCTTGGTTTTCATCAAGGAATTCACCCAAAAACAATGTTAGGGCGTTGTGGATTCTTTAATATTAACAAATTTAGCGAGGCTTCAGATGATGGTAAAGCTTATTTTTTGTTGTTTGCCTTATTATCCTTGGCCTGCTCCTTGGCATTCTTGGACTCGGCTTTTGAATTGTCCTTGCTTTCTTTTTCCTCTACCTTGGACTTGTCACGAGTTTCTTTTTCCTCGGCTTTTGAATTGTCCTTGCTTTCCTTTTCCTCTGATTTGGACTTGTCGCGAGTTTGCTTTTCCTCGGTATTAGCTTGTTCTTTTTTTACTTTTTCTTCGGCCGCTATTTTTTTCTCGGCTGCTTTGGATTCAACTTTCGACATATCTTTTTCCTGCTTGCTCGCAGCCTTAGAAGCTTCCTTGACTTCCTTATCATCCTGCTTCTTGGACTGCTCCTGGTCTTTCTGCTCTTGCTTATCAGTCTTAGACTGCTCCTTGCTCTCCTCACGGTTTTCCTTAGTTGCCTTCATAATTTCTTTTACCGGTTTTTGGAGCCATTCCTCCATATCAAATTCGTCTTCTTCGTCAAAGCTGTCCCGGAGTTTTTCTACCAAATTGAGCCTGCCCGGTGTGACACCCAGCTCACGAGCCTCATTAACTCGCTCGCGTCCGACGCTGATGGCATCAATATCCACATCTTGACCCTGCTCTTTGGTTTCGCGGTCTACCTCATCTTTTAGCCGGTTGGCCAGAGCTTCAGCCTTTTTTATATCCTTAGCAGATGTGGCGATTACAATGGCGCCATCACCTTGGAAATAACCGTGCTCGTTGATTTGTTTTACTGTCTCTGCGATAGCCTCGTCAATGGTTTTGTTGCTGAGATTGCCGAGCTCCACTTCTTTGATGATTTCTTGACCGTCATCGTTTACCGCTTTTACCGTAAGAACCCGGTCGAAACGGTTGAGTGTGTATTCAATGGAAGGGTTTACGTCAAGGCTGACATAGGTATAGGGAGTGCTGTAAGCCCATACACCCAGAGAAAGGATAAAAACTGCCGCCGCGGCCGACGCCGCCCATACAATTTTTGCAAACACGGATTGATTCTTCATAAAAATTACCTGCCCTACTGAATAATTCTGATTTTTTACACGGACAAAAGTACCGTCATCCCGCAAAGCCGTGGCATATCGGTTTTCTATTCTTACAATAACCGTTTTCATTTGCCGGGCTCCTTTCTGATGGCGCTCAGATAACTGCCAAGACAGGGATATTCTCCGGATAATATCTCTGCTGCGGCTATTATATATCTTCGGTGGCGCTCCAAAATTTTTCGGGGTAGGTGTAATTTTTCCTCCAGAATTTTTATAGGCAGTTGGGCAGAGCGACGCATTTCGTTTAGCAGGATTGGATTTTCCAGCAGGCAGCGCACTGCGGCTGCGCAAGCACGCTTTGTTTTTTTAGCCTTAGGCGAGCTTTTGGTTAAATCAAAAAATGTAAAGTTATACCTCTGGAAGACTTCCCCCACGCTTTCAATCTCCAGCCGCAGAGCATCGTCTTCCAAGACAGTTAATTTTTCAGAGAGGGCCATACGCAGTGGAAGCTCTTTTTCACCCTCTTCAGGTGGCATTTCGAACAGAATCGGATCGACAGGTATCTCCGCCGTGAATTTTTGTTGAGCACGCAGGCAATCGATCACCCTGCGGCGTATAAGCAGAGCCGCAAACCCTTCAAAGCTTCCCGTTCCGGGCCGATATTCACGAATGGCCTGCACAAATCCTTCCAAACCGGCGGACCACTCGTCGTCGCTTGTTGTAATGTAGCGGCGCGCAGCCAAGCTGACAATTTTTAGGATAAAGGGCTCGTTATCAGCCACAAACTGATTCCACAAGGCTTTGTCATGCTGTATCTTCAAAACATAATCCATGTCTATACTCATTACTTTGACCTCATCAAATTCAGCAAGCCTAATTAAAATTATGTACGCTGATGCTATAAATACAAATATAGCACACTATATTTGTACATAAATTGACGCTGAAATCCTTTTTAATTTTACCACGTCAAGCCAAAGAAGTCGATCCTTTTTAAAATCGACTTCTTTCGGCAAATTATTTCGGCGGAGTCAAGTAGGCACGGAAAAATTTTTGATCCTCAGAATTTACTTCCTTTTATATTGACTTTTCAAAATAATTTCATTTAAGGTGATTAGGTATGGAGTATAATCATGAAAAAAATGCCAAAGTATTGTGGTGACCATAATGGGATTCTATACTGCTGGCTATTTTAACGATAAGAAATATTTGAATAAATAACTTCCACATTTCTATACTTATATTGCATTATAAATAGGTTCAATATCGCTCTTAGAGATTTTATTTTAGGTCCAAGCCGTAATTCTTCCATAGGATTATTTAGAAATTCAGAGAGTTTGATGGGCAGAAATGGAATTATATCATCTGAAGTAATATTATCCACCTTTTGGGAACCACCCGCACAGCAGGTGGTTTTATTTCTGTTGGGAGGGTTTCAGTCAGACTACTTTATACTTGCTCGTCTAAAACGGAATCAGTTTCACAGGATTTTAATTCTATATGAATATAACTCCTATACTGATACTGTTTTTTAAGTATACCACCACTGATTTCCGGTATTAGAAGCTGTGAAATAGAGACCATTATAATAATTCAAACAAATGATCAATATCAGTTTCTTGCGTTGCCCAGCTGGTAGCAAAACGGGCAACGGTATGCTCTTCATCTAAAGTCTTCCAAAAGCCGAAAGAAACTGCCTGCTCCAACTGTTCCATCTTTTTGTTCTCCAAGATAATAAACTGCTGATTTGTAGGTGATTCAAAATAGAACTGATAGCCTTTTTTCGCAAAACCATCCTTCAGTTTTTCGGCCATATCAATCGCGTGTTTGGAAATCTCAAAATATAGGTTATTTGAAAAAAGAGTATCGAACTGAATACCGAGTAATCTTCCCTTTGCAAGTAAGGCTCCTTGCTGTTTGATAATGGTAAAAAAGTTTTCAATAAGGTTGGGTTTAGTAATAACAACGGCTTCGCCAAACAATGCACCTACTTTAGTGCCGCCAATATAAAATACATCGCAATTCTGGGCTATCGTTTCCAAGGTAACATCCGAATCTTTCGCCATCAATCCATACCCTAAACGGGCACCATCCAAAAAAAGGGGAATCTTATGCTTTTTGCATACGGAACTCAGCTGTTCCAACTCTTCTTTTGAATATAGCGTTCCGTATTCTGTCGGATAGGAAATATATACTAACCCGGGCTTAACCATGTGCGCGTGATTAGCGTCTTTGTTGAATATGTTAATGTAGTTATCAACTATCTCAGCGCTTATTTTTCCGTCTTTTTGTGGCAGGGCTAAGACCTTATGCCCGCCAGCTTCAATTGCTCCGGCTTCATGCACGCTAATGTGGCCTGAATCGGCAGCTAATACCCCTTCGTAGGAACGTAAAAGTGCCTTAATAACAGTAGCATTTGTCTGAGTTCCACCAACCAAAAAATGTATTTCTGCATCGGCGCAGTTACAGGCTTTACGGATTTTATCCCTAGCATTTTCACAATAATAATCACATCCATAGCCAGGTGTTTTTTCCATATTGGTTTCAATAAGTCTTTGTAAAATGAGAGGATGCGCTCCCTCCATATAATCACTGTCAAAATGCTGCATTTGTACTCTCCTTTTATAACTTTATTCTGAACTTTAGCACCCCTTTCCGGGGTTTTCATCATAAGGTTCCGTTTTAACAAAATCCATCTTATGATATATGGCGATAGCCTCCGATGGGCTGATGCACAAGACCAGAATCCAGTCCAAAGAGGCGGTGGAATCTGAGGCCGAAGGGCTGGCCATCATGCTGCTGGCTCCCATGGGACTCCTGGTGAGCGATTAGAACAAGGGGTACGCCAGCGATTATTACCGCAAAATTGGCCGGAAGCATTACGACATGGATAAGAGCTTTGCCCGGATGCAGCAACCCTATAACTTTGTGGTAAAAGGCTTTGAGCAAACGATCTAGCGGTAACTGATTGATAGCTACCTCCCCCCCGAATTAATAGAAGAATCTAATAGAGCGTCATTTCTCGGCCTGCTCCGGTGCACCTTGACAACTGGATAGCTCCTGTCCACCAAGATTAGCCGGTGGTCTTGTGTTCCGCTAGGCGGGACATGAGTGCGGGGAATACTAGCGGCGCATTGGGTAGCAAGTACGCAAAAGCGTGCGAAGTATGCCATGACCCTGTTTTAAAAAGCAAGAGCAACCTAAAATAGCGAGCGTGCCTGCGCTGCAGCGAATTAAGCCGCTAAGATAACGTGTATAAGACGGACGCATTACAGGAACAGTAGTCAGAGGAGCGCAAAGAAATTTATATATAAGTGGTGGTGTACTGAATCTACGCCCATTACTTTATATAATAGTTAAACCACAAGAGAGCCTATGAAACATAGGCTCTCTTGTGGTTTAACTATTTGGTTGCCCGACTAGGATTCGAACCCAGACAAACAGAGTCAGAGTGTGCTAGCACGGAAAGTGCTATAATGTAGCCAATATACTACATTATTGTAAAGGAGAGCATTTGACAGCATGGAAATCGCACTCTTGCAACAGAGCACTTGTTCTATGGAGCAACTTATCGCAAAAATAGAAAAGCTGGAGGAAGAAAAAGAAAAGCTTTCGGCTGTTATCGTTGATTTGTCGGTGTCCGCACATAGAGGTAGTAATTTTTGTAACAAAGGGGGAAATGCAATTGAAGGCTTTCTTTTTTGTGATTTAATGGAAGTGTGGTTAAATTGGCGGTCAAGGAGGTTGTCCCCAAACACCGCACAAGAATATCGCAAGGTGTTAACAAAGCATATCATTCCATATTTTAAGACAAAACGTCTAACCGTTTATGAGATATCAGGCGATGATATAGAAGATTATTATGCTTACTTAATTAGCCAAGGTATATCGCCTAATACAGTATTAAAGCATCATGCTAATATCTATAGCGCTTTTAAATATGCCTGCGATAAAGGGATAATCATTGTGAGCCCCATGAAAGATGTAGAACGACCACAACCAGTTAAATTCACACCAAATTATTATTGCCCAGAACAGCTTATGCAGTTGTTTCATGTGGCCAAAAGCACAGAGCTATATACTCCCATTTTATTAGCATCTCTGCTGGGATTGAGGCGAAGCGAAATTGTTGGGCTTATGTGGGACTGTATTGATTTCTATAAAAACACTATTACGATTAAGCGCAAAGCTGTTAAACTAAAAGGAAAGCCTGATGATTTAGTTATGAATAAACTTAAAACACAATCAAGCTATCGTACACTTTCCTTACCTCCTATTTTAGCAGATTATTTAAAGCAATTAAAAGGTAAACAGGACTCACAATTAAAGAGTAACCCTTTATACAATAAAAAGAACTACCAGTATGTGTGTGTAAACAGCAAAGGAAATCGGCTTACATTACAGTATATTACCGATAGTTTTCGTCGTCTTATTAGATACAATGGTTTGGATATTCTGAGGTTTCACGACCTACGCCACTCTTGTGCAACTATGCTTCTTTACTTTGGTTACAACACAAAGCAAATTCAGGAATGGTTGGGTCATAGCGATATAAAGACAACGCTATCGTATACGCATTTGTATAGCAACGAAAAGTCCGTTATGGCTGCACGAATAAGTAAGGAATTTAATTTAAACTTATAACTCTACCTTAAAAGCTGCTTAACTTCGGTTGGGCAGCTTTTATCATAGAAAGTAAAGCTGCTATGGTTAATCCCGTACAGTTTTTTAATTGAAGCAGAAAGGAGTCGCCAGCATGTCGAAAATTGCATATCAGGAAATTAATTTCCGAAAGTCCAGCTTGGAGCTGATTGACATGGTAAATATGATTGTTAACGAGTATCAGGCGCAAGGGTATACGCTTACTCTGCGCCAAGTGTATTACCAGCTGGTATCCCGTGATATTATCCCCAACACTGAGCGCAGCTACAAGAACATCGGCTCTCTGATAAGCAACGGCAGGTTGGCTGGTCTGATCAACTGGGAGGCCATTGAGGATCGCACACGGGAAATTAGGCGTAATAGTCATTGGGACGATGTAACCGACATACTTCGGTCGGCTGCTTATAGCTTCGCCGTGGATAAGTGGCAAGATCAAAAGTATTATCTTGAAGTGTGGGTAGAAAAGGATGCTTTGATCGGGATTGTGGAGCAGATATGCTCCCAGTGGGACATTACCTGTTTTTCCTGTCGTGGATATGTCAGCCAATCGGAAATGTGGAGAGCGGCGCTTAGGCTAAAAAATCAGAACAATGCCGTTGTGCTACATCTTGGTGACCACGATCCCAGCGGAAAGGATATGAGCCGGGATATTGTTGATCGGCTGGAAGTGTTCGGGGCCTACCCCCATTTCCAGCGCATTGCCCTCAATATGGATCAGATTGAGCAGTACGATCCCCCGCCCAATCCAGCCAAATTAACGGATAGCCGATGCGGCGACTACATAGCGGAATATGGTTATAGTAGCTGGGAGCTGGATGCCCTTGAACCGAATGTAATTGTCAATCTGATCGAATCTCATATTCACAATTATTTGGATATAAAAAAGTTTCGACGTTGGCAGCAGCATGAGAAGAACGAGCAAAACACAGTCGTGCAGATTGCAGAGCGACTGGGAGATATAAAAAACTATTTAAATATCGATTAAAGCTGTTATGGTTTGCGCCATGCCAGCTTTTTCTTTTATCGCAAGGCATTACACGCATAGGAGGAATGACATGACCATAGAACTCACCCGCCTGCGGCGTATCGATCACCCAAAGGTAAAGGCTGTTGCGTCCATCCTGATTGACGATGCTCTGGCCATCCACGACATCAAGCTGCTATCCGGCCCTCACGGCAATTGGGTGGCCATGCCCAATAAACCGGATAAGCAGGGCAAATACCGTGATATGGTACATCCGATCAATGCCGATCTGCGCAGGCAGATTGAGGTGTTGATCCTAAATGAATATGAAAGCGGAGGAATGACACATGAGTAAAGTTATCGCAATCGCAAACCAAAAGGGCGGGGTGGGAAAAACCACAACCGCCATTTCTTTTGCCTCGGCTCTTACCAAGCAAGGCAAAAAAGTCCTGCTGATCGACTTTGACCCCCAAGGCAGCCTGACCATTGGCCTCGGCATCCACGATACGGCAGCGCTGGAGCATACCAGTGCCAGACTGCTGATCGACAGCATCAACGAGCAGGCCAGAGAGCCGATGCAGTACATTAACACTAGCGGCGCTATTCCCTTTATTCCCGGCAACATCATGCTATCCAGCGTGGAGGTGCAGCTAGTCAACGTCATAGGCCGGGAAATGGTGCTCAAAGAAGCGCTGGAACCCTTCCGCATCCTATTTGACTACATCATCATCGACTGTATGCCCAGCCTTGGTTTTCTCACCATCAACGCCCTGACCGCCGCCGACAGCGTGATTATTCCGGTACAGGCCCACTTCCTTGGGGCCAAAGGTCTGGAGGATTTCAGCAGCACACTACGCAAAGTAAAAAAGATTAACCCAAGTCTTTCTATTGATGGTATCCTAGTTACCATGTTTAATAAGCAACTTAATTTCTCTAAAGGAATTGTGGAAGCCATCAAAGCCACTTACGGGGAATCCATCCATATTTTTGATACCAAAATCCCCATCAGCATTAAGGCCGCAGAGACAACGGCAATGGGACAGAGTATTTTGGATTACAGCCCTAAGAATCCGGTGGCGGTAGCCTATCAGGAATTTGCAAAGGAGTGGTTGCATAATGGCTAAGATGATGTTCAACACAGATATTTTCAACCTCAAAAACCATCTGGATGGTACCGAGGAGCAGGCCGAAACCGGGCAGGCTGATAATGGTATCCAGCAGTTGCCTGTTGCCAAGTTGATTCCCTTTGAGGGCCAACCCTTCCGACCCTATCCCATCGAAAAGCTGCGGGAACTTGCAGAGGATATTAAGGATAATGGGATACTGTCCCCCATTATTGTCCGGCCCTATGTGGGACGGTACCAAATACTGGCCGGGCACAACCGCACCAGCGCCGCAAAGTTGATTGGCTTGGACACTGTCCCCTGTATCATCAAAGAGGTAGACGATAATACCGCCCGGTTGATTGTGGTCAACACCAATTTGAACCAGCGGGAGGAACTGTTACCATCCGAAAAAGCGTTTGCGTATAAGATGCAGGTAGAGGCATTGAAAGCTGCTGGGACCAATGGTCCCAGCGTGAGTGAAGCGGCTGAACAAAACTCAACAAACAGAAAAGAGGTTTATCGTTATATTCGTTTAACTTATCTCATCAAGCCCCTGCTGGATATGACGGATGAAAAGGTATTACCGTTTCGGGTAGCTGTTAATCTATCCTATCTCAAGGAGGGGGAGCAATCCCGTCTGCATGAGTACATTACTGTCTATCGTAAAGCCATTAGTCTTGATCAATCAGAGCTTTTAAAGATGCACTCCAAGGACGGTAGTTTTGTATATGCTGCCTTGGATGAAGTTTTTACGAAACAACCGGCAGAGGACAAACCGGCGAAAAAGAAAAAAGTCCAGATTAGCTACCGGAAGCTGGAACGATATATCCAACCGGATACTTCCCCGGAGCAGGCCGAAGAATACATTCTGGCTGCGCTGGAGTTTTATGAGGAGCACAAAGGCCAGACGGTGTAAGCGTCTGGTCCTTGTGTATGGGATGGAGGTGACGATATGGAGCAACAATGCCCCTATTATGGTGGGCGGGAAGACAAGGGTAAAGCCAGCAGCATCCGCTGTGGACGTGACCTGCTGACGGTAGACCCGGAGGCAGCGGCATTCAGGGAGGATTTTTGCATAGGCCGCAATGGGCAAAGCCAAATGGGGTGTCGGGCCTTCTTGGTGCAGTCCATCCATGGCAAGGCCGTAAATATCCGCAGCAACCACACCATTGCCGAGCTACAGTCAATTTACCACAAAGTAAAGGATCGCCCCGACTGCATAGACTGTGAATATCACTGGTACAGCGCCGGGTATGAAAACGCTGCCCCGCACCCTGAGGGCTTGAGTGGGTATGAGGGCTGGAAACAATGGATGGCTAACGCAATCACCTGCGAAAGTCTGACCCACTACTGCCGCCCCGATCTCAGCACCCTATACCGTATTACCGAGGAAGAGCAGATATATTGCCAAAAACCGGCCCCGGAGCAGGGGCCATGCCAGAAGGAGGGTACAATGACCTATTACACCAAATGCGGCAAGGAGTTTAAGAAAAGCACCAAGGCCGATGTAACAGGGTACCATCTAGAGGAACAAGATGGTGTGATTATAGATCAGCAGTGTTCAGCCTGCCCTTTTGTCGTGGATGTTCAGGAGGGCTGGCCGGAGCGAAAACACAAAAGATTTGAGTGTCGGGCTGGGAGCCAGCCGCCAAACCCGGAGAATGCTTGGATTGGCAGTCTAAATGACAAATGTACCTTACAGGTGCTGTCCCTGAATCATGATTTCTGTGAATCGGTTATTTTCTTTTGCAGAGAACATCCCGAACTATCGGCAGCGTATGGACAGGATGCGGGGGATTGCCGCCGCCGCATTTCCGTCACTTGCAGCCAGAATAAAAAAGGCATTGCCGCTAAGCGGGAGCTGGCGGATCATTTTTTTTCATCGGCACCGACTGAACCTGATCCTTATTTCAAGCCGGAAACCTGTGGGAACTGCGATTATTATTCCGATGATGCCTGTCATGCAGACAACAAGCCCAAACCCGTTCGGGCCAGTGCTCCCGCTTGCGGCAACTTTTGTCCCCCATCCTCCGGGCTTGGGTTTTTCTTTTCCGGGGGGGTGGAGGAAGCATATGATTCAGAAGCTGTAGAAGCCGATACTCCCGCAAAGTCCTATCAGCCCAAATGCCCATACCTTGGAAGCATAGGGGCAAAGGAAATCCTTTGCTGTGCTTCCGATGGGATAAAGCTTGGAAGCGTTACTTTTAATTCCGACCATGCCTGTCAGAGCAAGACCGCCAGCCACTGTTTTGGCCGGTTTCTGGACTGCGAAAGTTATCGCAAATACTACGCTGAGCAATTAGCGGAGGGTGCAGGTACCTGCATCCACTGCTGCAACAATTCCTGGTACACCGGCCTGCTGGAAGGCTATGACGGTCAGGAGTGGTGCTTTTGCCAGATAAAGCAGGAGCCGATGGAACACGATCGCCCAGCCTGCGAATGGTTCAACCGGCATCCAGACTGGCCGTTGCCAAGGACAGGATTACATGGGTGTCAGCAAATGCGGGAGGACTGCCCCTGTTTCTGCAAGCATAATGATGGCTGTGCGGTATTGCTTTGTACCGGAATTGCTCTCAAGGATACCGTGACTGCGTTTTTTGACCAGGTTGATTGTGATGTGTTTATTCGTGTGGCCCGTCAGGTGATAGGAACTCTGGCAGAGCCTCCCGTTCCTGCCCCGGAACCAGTTGCCTATCGCTGCGGGGATTGCAGTCTTGGGCATTGGTACAGCGGGGAGCACAAGTACATCAGCCGGATTACTCCCAGCGGCAGGACGGAGAAAATTCCTTGTGAACCCCATACTCACTACTGCTGCCACTTTGATGATGGCAGGCGCAAGATCGCCAGTGAACAGGACTTTGATCCAACATTCACGGCACCATATTGGTGCCCACGGGAGGAGAAAGCGCAAATGAAGCAAGAGCAAGAGCAAGAGGCCAAACGAGCCG
>JAHDPQ010000115.1 GCA_018434245.1 Oscillospiraceae bacterium | reverse complement strand
CTCATATTCGGCTGTGCCGCCGCAAAATATGGAGCTTGTACTGATACGGAGCCGGAATACTTAAGCCGCCGGTTACTGTTGATATTCGAGCAACAACAGCCGCTGGATGCTTTCTCAGTCCGGCTCTTTGAGGATACGGTCAAGCAGGTGGTCATTGATGTGGACGGTAGCCTGTGGCTGCGGATGATTAACGGAAAACTGATCGGAAAGGAGTAACCGCCATGCAAACACAAACTATAACACCGGTACAGAAAAGGGTCGATGTGATCCCTGCCAATGTTCTTTTAACCAAACCCAATGCCAGAAAGAGAAAGCTCCGTGTGGCGGCCTACTGCCGGGTCAGCACCGAACAGGAAGAACAGCAGTCCAGCTACGCTGCGCAGATTGCTTATTACACGGAGAAAATCAATAAAAACAAGGAATGGGAGCTTGCCGGTATTTTTGCCGATGAGGGTATCACCGGAACCAGCGTCAAGAAACGAACCGAGTTTCTCAAGCTCATAACACTGTGCGAAAAAGGCAAGATCGATATGGTGCTGACCAAGTCGGTCTCCCGGTTTTCCAGAAACACGCTGGATGCCATCGGATATATCCGCAAGCTCAAAGCAAAGGGCATCCCTATCATCTTTGAAAAAGAGGGCATCAACACGATGGAGATGGCCAGCGAAATGGCACTGTGCTTCCTCAGCGGCTTTGCGCAGGCAGAGAGCGAATCCATCAGCCGCAACGTGATATGGGGCAAGCGCCAGAGCTTTAAAAGCGGAAAAGTTCCCTTTCAATACTCCCGCCTGCTGGGTTACCAAAAAGGTGAGGACGGTCAGCCCAAGGTTGTGCCGGAGGAAGCGGAAATCGTCAAGCGGATTTTCAGAAGCTATTACTCCGGTGCCAGCGTTCGAAAGATAAAGGAATCGCTGGAGGCAGACGAAATTCTCTCCCCCACAGGTAACGCAGAATGGTCAATCGGCGCACTGCAATATATGCTCCGCAACGAGCGATACATCGGAGATGCACTGCTGCAGAAAACCTATGTGGTGGATTGCTTAACCAAGGAAACGCGAAAAAACAACGGTGAAATCCCCCAGTATTATGTAACCGGAAACCATGAGCCGATTATTTCAAGAGATTTATTCAACCTTGTGCAGGAGGAAATTACCCGGAGATCTGTTAAGCGAAAAGTGGCCAAGAAAGCTGTAAAAACCGAAAAAGGGAAATACAGCAGCAAATACGCCCTGACCGAACTTCTCTGCTGCGGTGAATGCGGAACGCAGTACCGCCGGGTCACTTGGGCAAGGAATGGCAAGAAAAAGGTGGTCTGGCGTTGTATTAACCGCTTGGAATATGGCACGAAATACTGCAAGGAATCCCCCACCATTGAGGAAAGCCGGTTGCACCAAGCCATTGTCATCGCTCTGAACCGTCTGGATGAGGATAAGGCTGATGTTATCGAAACCCTCAAGGCAGGACTACGGCTGGCCATCGGTTCACAGGATGATGACAGCTTCAATGAAGCGGCTGTCCAAAACCGTATCGCCGAGCTGCAGAGCGTAATGATGGATTTGGTGGAACTCAGCTCCAAGTCCAGCGCCGGTGCGGATTACTTCGATGCCAAGTTTGAAGAAATTGCTGCGGAGATAAAAGCACTGCAGGGGCAACTTGGGGAGCATCAAGAGCAGACCATGCTCGCCCAAAACACACAAGCCCGAATTCATGAACTGCTTTATACGATGGAACATACAGATCTCAGCCTCAAAGAATACCGGGAGGATGTGGTCAGGGCAGTGATTGATAAGGTGGTGGTTTTATCCCCTGAATGCATCCGGATTACCTTTAAGGGAAATACGGAAATGAAACAGGAACTGCCGGGTGAATAAAAATAGCAGGAAAAACCGCCACAAATCTGGCGGTTTTTCTCCTTTGGGCAGAATTTCTGCTAGTTTTCAATCCATTTCACCATAATACTGTGAATATTTCCACAATTTACACAAATCCAATTGCTTTATTCGTCGCTGCGATATATAATATATACAATATTTATTCGGCAAAGGATATTTTTAATGGACTATATGACAGCGAAAGAAGCAGCGGTAAAATGGGCGATCACTCCACGCCGGGTGCAGGTGCTTTGCGTACAGGGCAAAATATCTGGCGCTGTTCGGTTTGGAGTCACTTGGGCGATCCCCCAAGGATATGGTGAAGCCCAAAGATGGTAGAATCAAAAATATCAATAAATGATTGGAGAGGTAATTATGGTAAACTTACAAAAAGAATTTTTGGATTTTCATGATAAAATAAAGTTATCTGATGAGAATACAATACTTCGAGAAAAAAGAGAGATTTTACTTAACAAATTGTCAGATAATATTTGTGATGAAGCTGTTACATACACAACCTTTAATCAAGGCAGTTATGCTATGGGAACAGGCATTAAACCTGAAGATGACGATTACGATATTGATGTTGGTGTTAAGTTCGACATAAATAAGGATAATTATTCTGATCCAATAAAAGTGAAAAAATGGGTACGTGATGCGTTGGATGGACACACAAAAAGTGTTGAGATTCGCCGTTCTTGTGTTACTGTAACATATCAAAAAGATGATGAGCCAATATATCATGTGGATTTTGCTATTTATGCTGCGGCCAATGATGATGGCAAGATGTATATTGCAAAGGGTAAAGAGTTTTCTACTGAAGAAAACCGAAAATGGGAGCTATCTGATCCTCAAGGATTAATTACCACTATAAAAGATAAATATAAAGATGACGATGCAAAACAATTTCGCAGAGTTATCCGTTATCTAAAAAAATGGAGAACCCACAATTTTTCATCTGATGGAAATGGAACTCCTACTGGAATTAGCCTGACAATCCTTGCGTATAACTACTTTTCAGTTTCAAAAACATATGATTGGTCTAAACAAAAAGATGTATATGATGATTTCACTGCCCTATACAATTTAGCAAGGAGTATTAAGAACTCTTTCTCTTATAAATGGAATGAAACAGATTCTCAATGGTATCACACAATTTCAACCGATTTACCTGTGGAACCATATAACAATCTTTTTGAAAAGATGACAGACAAGCAGTTAAATAGTTTTTATACTAAAGTAGACACATTATTAACCAAACTAGATGAAGTTAAAGGCAAAGATAAACGTTCAGATGCTTGCGCTGTTTTGATCAAAATCTTCGGTGAAGATTTTCCGTCAACTGTAGATAAAAGTATGGTCGGAACTTCGGAATCGGCCTCACTGTAGGATTAAACTATGAGTCTTGAGGAAATTGCAGACGTTGTTAACAAACTCAATCTAAAGCGCAATGTTAATTTTGAACTATGTGACACTACCAGACCAGAGTATCTCTGTGAATACTCTGGTCTGGTAGTGCTTGCAACCAATGAGAATATTTATCTTAGGATTGCTTTTTCAAAATATTTCCCTTTATCCTTTCCTGAAATATATGTTGATGATACTTCGGTATTCCGTGCTCATGTTGGGTCATCAGGAAAATTGTGTCTATTTGACTCTAGTGCAATTCTCGTTAAACAAAATATGGGCGATCAAGTTCTTATAGATTGCTTTGATCAAGCCTTGACAATATTGAATATTGTTCCCAGTAGCAAAAAATATAACGATGAGGTTTGCCGAGAATTTGATTCCTATTGGTTGGCTGTAAGTACAAAAAGGGCATACTCATGTCTTAATACTGGCGATATTCAATTTGGAGAATATCCAATGGTAATTTCTAAGGGAGTTAGTGTTGTAGCGAATACAAAAAATGAAGCTGAAGCTATACTCCAAAATAATTTTGAGCTTACCATAAATCAGGATACTTTTGAAAGAGTATGCATAGTTGTAAGAATCCGAGATTCAAGTAGTATGATACCGCTAGCTAAGCAGTTTAAGTGGAGCACTATTCGTAGATATATTACTGAAAATACATCTTCTTCCGTAAAGCGTCAATTTCGTAAGTTCCTTAATAAGCAAGTCAAGCATTTTGTTCGCTATTTACTGTTAATATATCCTGCAAAAGATGGGGAGATATTGTTTGGCTTTCGTTTAGAGTTTAATAACAGCAGATTTAGTAAAATTGAGAATTCGTTAACTTGTAAGGTTGAAAACACATTCTGTGAAAGAATTGATTATAACTATTTATTATCGAGAGGTGGAGCAGCGTCTTCACTCAAAAATAAAAATGTGTTGCTTTTAGGTTGTGGTTCAGTAGGAGGATATATAGCCAATAAT
Source organism: Oscillospiraceae bacterium (assembly GCA_018434245.1). Lineage (GTDB taxonomy): Bacteria > Bacillota > Clostridia > Oscillospirales > Ruminococcaceae > WRAV01. Next base: position 3,210 of record JAHDPQ010000115.1, on the reverse strand, counting down.
TTATGTCAAGTTGGCATAACCAATCTTGATATTTTAGATGAAGACATTTTTCAACCAGAAAATGTTCATCGGCATCTACTTGGGTTTGACTCTTTGAAGCCAAATCAGTATAAGTACAAATCAGACTTAGTAAAAAAAGAATTGGAGTCGAAATTTCTTTATGCCGATATTGATTCTATGAATTTTTCGGACAGATCGGTACAAGCCTTTATTCAAGAGACTCATAGATTAGCTCACTATGATTTGATAATATCGGCTTTAGGTGAACCCACCTTAAATTTAGAAATAAACAAAATATTGGCAAGCTATAATATAGACACACCTTTTCTGTGTTGCTTTAATGAACCCTATGGTATCGGCGGGCATGTAATCATCTCAAATATAGATAAACATTCTTGTATGCAATGTTTATACACTGACCCCATATCAAGTGAACTTGTTCCTTTTAGAGGGAGTTTAGTAGCTCCAGATCAAATTTTCAAAAAAAATCTTTCGGGTTGTAGCAGTTCTTTTGTGCCTTATAGTTGTCTGGATTCACAACAAACGGCTATTTCTGCTAGCAGAAAATCTATTGAAATCTTAACTGGTAAATTGATGAATAATCAAATAATAACTTGGTTCGGCAATGCTGATGAATTTTTGGCGAAAGGATTTGCCGTGTCAGAATTTTATATAAATAATCATCAGAAGCAATATTTTGAATCTGTAATACATACAAGCAAAGATTGTCCTGTTTGTACAAAAACTTTAGAGGGGTAAGTAGATGATATTTTTTTATGAAGAATTAATTACTTTAGAAATAGAAGAATCTGCAAAGTGTAAGTTTGATAACTATATAAAAAACAACAAATTCAAATTAGAATCAGGAGGAATATTAATAGGGACTTTAAATCATGCGATGAACAAAATTATGATTACAGATATTACCGAACCTCAACACGAAGATCGCCAATCTAGATTTATGTTTACGAGACGTGAAAAAGGGCATCAAGATATCATGGATACGCTTTGGGAAAACTCACATTATACAAAAACTTATTTAGGAGAATGGCATACACATAATGAACCTTCGCCTACCCCTTCATTTGTTGATAAACGTAATTGGATAAAGATATCTGAAAGAGATAAAAATTCACAATGGTTATTCTTTATTATTGTAGGAACCCGTGAGATTAGGGTTTGGACAGTAATCCAAGGTAAAATTGTTGCTTTAAGTAAAAAATCTTAGAATAGGAGATTAGGCTTTTGATAAAACAATTTTTAGATACTTTAAAAAGTATTCCAAATAGATTTTTAAAATGGAGTATTGCAATAGATATTCCCGTCTTTATAGTTACTATATTTGGAAAACCGGTTTTAGATGATATTAAAATTGGCTCGTATGGCAAAATGTATGATACGTTGTGTGCCTTTCTACCTTGGTTGGATGCCTTTTTATCTTCTAGCATTGCTAAGTTTATTGTAGTAACGTATACCACTTTTTGCATTTTTATTCTACTTGTCAAAAAGCTATATAGACCTTTCGCTGTATTGATTAAGCATTCATCTTTGGGATTTCCAATAGGCGATATTGATGAGTCGTTTAAACGTAGCTATTGGTTTAAAAATATTAATATTGATGTTTCAGATTTAATAGAAACAAATATTCCGGAAGCGATAAAATTACAAGATGAAAAGCTTCAAGCAATCAAGTCTATAAAGTGGAGAAAGTGTTTTTATTATGGGATAGCACACACTCCGCTCATATTTAGACTTGGTTATCAGGTTGGCTTAAAGGATATGTTTTTTTTACATAGTTATCAAAGAGACTCAGGTAATAGAAGATTCAGTGAACTATATGAAAGCGATCAAGATAAACAAGATTTTTCACGGTTTGACCAAGAAAATCTGCAATCTAAGTCTCAGGAACTATTAGTTACCATTGCTACAACATACCCAATAAGTAAGCAAGATTTATCATGTTTTAATTTGAGAGAAATGCATACACTAGAGCTTGAAGTTACAGAGACAAATATAGGAACTGATTTTTTTAGTTCTTATCGAAAAATCGTTTCATACTGCACTGCAATTACGCATGAATTAAGAAAAATATGTAAGCAGTATAACATTAAAAAAATTCATATAGTCCTATCAACATCGGTGAACTTTACTTTTGTGTTGGGACAATACTTAAACAATAATCAGATTCCTGAAATAATTGCATACCACTATAAAAAAGGAGATGATCCTTGTTATCCTTGGGGCGTTAGTATTCAAAACAATTGGGAAAACGCAGTTGTTTATATGAATATGGCTGATACAATCATGCAGAAATAGGATTCCAATATCATAAATAATCGGTTTACAATAAACCGTCCGATTCCTTTGTTACAGAGCTAATATAACTTGCATCTATTTTGACCTAATGACACAAAAAGACAGACCTGCTTTTTAACAGATGGGTCTGTCTTTTTCTATGCCCAAAAGCGATTTTTTACCTTCGTTTTCGGCTTCATACTGATAGAAAACCCATATATATTTTTTATGTGTGGCTTTGCTATAAAACATAACTATAAATGAGTTTAAGGAAAGGATGGGATAATGTATGGCGATCCCTTATGGCTTTGAAAAAATGCCTGACGGCATGGTGAGGATGATAGCCTCACAAATTGAAGTAGTGCAGAGAATATACCAGCGCTATATTGATGGTGCTAGCTTGGGTACCATTACTAACGAGCTGGAGGCAGATCAAGTGACCTCGCCGTCCGGTAGTTCAAAATGGTCACGCTCTGTAATTGATAAAATGCTGAGCAACGGCAAATATGGGTAGTGTCAATAAAATTTCGCAGCTCTGCAATGACAGCTTTTGCTTTCTCCCGGGATGCCTTTTTGCTCTCCTGAGCATGGATGGCGCCCAGCATTTTTGCTACCAGCTTTACCTTGGAGCGAGGGGTAACGGAGAACACATTCCGATAGAAGTGAACCGTGCAGCGTTGATACTTGGCATCGGGGAAGACCTCGTAAACAGCTTCTAACATCCCCATGCATTTGTCGCCAACGATGAGCTTAACCCCATCCAGGCCACGTCCTTTGAGCCACTGGAAGAAGCCGACCCAGCTCTGCTTATCCTCTTTCATCCCTTCAGCGGCACCGATTACTTCTAGGTAGGCATCCTCCTTCACCGCGATCGATACGAGGATTGCCACGTTCTCGTATTCTCCGCCCAAGTTG
>JAHDPQ010000119.1 GCA_018434245.1 Oscillospiraceae bacterium | reverse complement strand
CTCGGCACTGGGTGGGCTAACTCCGGCACAGGTGGCTGGGCTTAAGCTTACCAAAAAACAAAAACGGGAGTATTTGCTCGTAGCTTGATGATATTCTATGATTGAGTGGGCTAATTTTTCATTTTAACTTTACAGTGCCATTCCGCCTTAAAAGCATCAGCCTAGACAATGGGCCAGACAGTCCAAAATCACGGGAAGCTCCCGGTCCTCCAGGGTGCGGGCGTCCAGCAACAGCCGGCCCTTTGTGATTCTCCCCAATACGGGAGGGTCCCCTGTCCGAAGACGATGCTCCAGCTCTGTCACCGAGAGGTTCTGGGGCCTAAGCGCCGTCGCCGCCGTGGGGAGCATCTGATTGGGTACCGAGCCTCCCCCCACCTGGCTGTGCTCCTCCACCGTCTGGGCCAGACAGGGGAGCCCCGCTGCCGTGATGGACCGGGTGAGGGCATCGGCTCGGGCCTGCACCGTGGAAAGGTCGCAGCCCAGCATTTGCAGAGTGGGGATGCGGACAAAGGCCTCCCGGGGGTCCCGGTAAAGGCGCAAGGTGGCCTCCAAAGCCGCCAGATTCATCTTGTCCAGACGCAGCGCCCGCATGAGGGGATGCTGCTTCATGGGAGAGACATAGGCTTTTTTGCCCAGAATGATGCCTGCTTGGGGCCCGCCCAGCAGCTTGTCCCCGGAAAAGGTGACCACATCAGCCCCTGCCTGGATGCTCTGAGCCACCGCAGGCTCCTCCCGAATGCCGCAGGAGGCCAGACTGAACAGGGCACCGCTGCCCAAATCCTGAATCACCGGGAGGTGGTGCTTTTGGCCCAGAGCAACCAGCTCCTCCAAGGTAACCTGCTGGGTGAACCCCACAATTTGGTAGTTGCTGGTGTGAACCTTGAGCAGCGCCCCCGTCTCTTGGGGGTCGATGGCGTCTTGGTAGTCCTGCAGCCGGGTTTTGTTGGTGGTCCCCACCTCTGTCAGAATGCTGCCGCTTTGTTTTAGAATATCGGGGATGCGAAAGGAGCCGCCAATCTCCACCAGTTCCCCTCGGGAGATGATCACCTGCCGCCCGGCGGTCATGGAACTGAGGAGCAGAAGCAGGGCGGCGGCGTTGTTGTTGACCACCAGAGCATCCTCCGCTCCGGTGAGCCGGGTCAGCAGATGCTCCACATGAACGGCCCGCTTGCCCCGCCTGCCCTGTTTCAGATCATATTCCAGCGTGGAGTAACTGCAAGCTACCTCTATCGCCGCCTTGGCCGCCTCCTCGCTGAGCCGGGCGCGCCCAAGGTTGGTGTGCAAAATCACACCGGTGCCGTTGATCACCGGGCGCAGCCCCATCTGCTGCCTTTGCCTGACCGCTTCCTCAATCAAGGGCAATAGTTCGATCGGGTTGGGGGTATGGCTGCATTGCCCCGAGAGAATTTTCCCCCGCAGACCGTCCAAAATCCACCGAACAGCGGCGGTAACGGCAAACAAAGAGGTTTCCTCCGCCAGCCGAGCAAGCTCCGGCAGAGCCAGCATCTGATCCACCTTGGGAATTGCCCGAAGCAATGGGGATTGTTCCGTCAACATCAACACTCCTTTTTCCGCCGCAGATCAGCGGACATCCTTTCCTACCCCTCTATCATAGCAGGGCACAGAGTAGGCGGCAAGCTTCTTTTAAGGGGACCTTGCAATCTTGGAACCGGAAGAAGAGGATGGAAAAAGCACTGGGGAAAATCCCCACCTTCATTGACAGGAGGACAAAGGTGTACTATGATAGGAAAAGCTATCCCATTATGGGAGAGTGGGTGAAATAATGAAGCGAAAACAGAATTTAATCTTGATCGGTGAATTTTCCAAAATTACGGGAGTCAACGTCAAGTGCTTGCGGTACTACGACAAGATCGGCGTCCTCAAGCCCGCCTACATCAATCCCGACTCAGGCTACCGCTACTATTCGGTCGATCAGGTATACACGGTGGAAATTATTCGCCTGTGTGTGGAACTGGATATCCCCCTGCGGAACCTGACGGAATACATGGGCGAAGATGAGGGCGCCCATTTTGCCGCCATGCTGGATCACGGCAAGCTGGCAGCGCAGGAAAAACTGCGGCAGATTCAGCGGGGGCTGCAGTTTGTCACGGTGCTCCGCGCCGATATCGACCATCTCAAAACTTGCCGCAAGGTGTGTGGCCGCTTTGAGTGTGAGCTTCCCCCGCGGCTGTTCTTTGTGCTTCCCTACGACAAGGGGCAGCAGGACAAGCAGTTTGCCTCGGCCCTGCACCAGCTGTTCCGGCTGGCTGTGGAGGAGGAAGCCTTTCCCCTGTACGACTACGGCCTGCTTCACGAGTACGGCCCCGCAGGCGTTCAAAAGTACATCTATCTGGAGGTTTTGGCTCAGGGATGCCCCAGCAGCCACAGTATGGAAATCCCCGGAGGAACCTTCCACTGCCTTCAGGTGGAAGGCTATCATCTGGAGGAAGCCCCCCGGCTGTTCCCTGGCCTGCTGGACGGTGGGGAGACGGCTTGGGTGATCGAAACGGCGCTTCTGACCCGCAAATGCCGCTTGGAGCGGCCACTGATGGAGTTGCAGGTATGGGGGGCCCAGAGAAACCGGAATGAGGAATCACAATGAGTGAACTGATCTTACAGCTGGAACAAGTGACCAAAAGCTTTGGAGAAAGCAAGGTGCTGGACGGCATTGATCTCAGTGTCTACAGTGGGGAGTTTATCACCCTGCTGGGTTCTTCGGGCTGCGGAAAGACCACCACCCTGCGGATTATCTCGGGGCTGGAAAGCCCGGACAGCGGCCGGGTTCTGCTGGAGGGCAAAGACGTCACTTGGGAGGAGCCCAACAAGCGGGATGTCAACACGGTGTTTCAGAACTACGCTCTCTTTCCCCACATGACGGTGGAAGAAAATATCGGCTACAGCCTGCGGCTTAAGAAGAGGAAGAAGCCGGAGATTTGGGAGGAAGTCCAAAAGGCTCTGACTCTGGTTCAGCTGGAAGGCTACGAGCACCGCATGCCCCACGAGCTTTCGGGAGGCCAGCGGCAGCGGGTGGCCATTGCCCGGGCGGTGGTAAACCGTCCCCGCATCCTGCTGCTGGACGAACCCTTGGGGGCATTGGACCTCCAGCTGCGCCGCCAAATGCAAAGTGAACTCAAACGGCTGCAAAAACAGCTGGGCATCACCTTTATCTACATTACCCACGATCAGGAAGAAGCCCTCAACATGTCCGACCGGGTGGCTGTCATGCGGGATGGCCGCTTTGAGCAGATCGGTTCCCCTGACGAAATCTACAACACCCCCAAAACCAGCTTTGTAGCGGGCTTTGTGGGCAGCGCCAACATCCTGCAGGGCAGAGTGGAGTATGCGGAAGGGGACAAGGTCTGCCTGCGACACCCTCAGGGAGTGGTCTGGGCCCGGAACTTGGGGGCACCGGTAATCTCCGGGCAAACGGTGACCCTGGCGGTTCATAGCGAGCAGGTAAACATTGAAAAGAACAGTCAGGGGTATGCCGCCGCCGGACTGTTGGGTCGTGTGCGGGAAAAGACCCTGGCAGGAGGGATGCTGCGCATCATGGTGGAGTTGGGCAACGGGGAGGAACTGACGGTGAGCCGCTGCGGCATCTCCACCGACCCGGAGCCGGGGGATACGGTGCTGCTAGACTGGAACACCCAGGATGCGGTTTTGATTGATCTGGGGGAGGCAACGGCATGAAGGGACGCACCGGATTGCGGGGGAGAGCCGCCGCTTTGGCGCTGCTGCCCATCTACTTCACCGCCCTTGTGTTTGTGGTGGGGCCCCTTGCCTATATGCTGGCCCTGAGCTTTTTAAGCCGGGCGGAAACCTGGGGGGTAGAGCTCACCTTTACGGTTCGCAACTACTTGGGGATTCTGGCTCCGGTCTACCTCCAGACCTTTCGCCAGTCCTTAAGGCTTGCCTTTTTGTGCACCACCCTCATCGCTCTCATTGGGTATCCTTTTGGCTACTTTATGGCCCGGCTTCCCCAAAAATGGCGCAGGATTCTCTCCTTTTTTCTGGTCATTCCCATCTGGACCAGCTCCTTGATGCGGCTGTACGGGTGGATCATCATCTTTCGGGCGGGAGGCGTGTTGGACAGCCTGCTGATGAAAACCGGAGTGGTGCAGCAGTCCCTCAAGCTACTCTACACCTATCCCGCCGTGGTGACGGGGATGGTGTACGTGCTGCTCCCCTTTATGATCTATTCAGTTTATGCCAGCGCCGAAAAGATGGACTGGAATCTGGTGGAGGCCGCCCGGGACCTGGGCGCCGGGAAGATGCAGGCCTTTTTTACCATCACCTTCCGGCTGACCATGCCGGGGCTATTGTCCGGAGTGGTGCTCACCTTTATCCCCTCCATGGGGCTGTTCTTTGTGGCGGATATTCTGGGAGGCAACAAGGTGGTGTTGGTGGGCAGCGTCATTCAGGAGCAGCTGATGAAGGCCCATAACTGGCCCTTTGCGGCGGCCTTTTCGGTTGTGCTGATGATCCTCACCAGCCTGCTCATCTACCTCTACCGCCGCATCACCAAGGTGCGGGATTTGGAGGGTCTGGTATGAGCCGCCGGGTGGCAGGAAAGGGGAGAAAAAGGATGAAACGGAACAGAAACTCGCCCTTTCCCGCCATTTACTTGGGGCTGGTACTGCTGCTCACCTATCTGCCCCTTCTGCTGGTGATGCTCTACTCCTTTAACGCCGGACGCCTAAGCTCGGTGTGGGAAGGCTTTTCCCTGAGCTGGTACCGGGAGCTGTTTCGGGACCGCTCCATCTTTGAAGCTCTGCGCAACAGCGTGGTGCTGGCTTTGGCCAGTAGCTTGGCCGCAGCAGTGATCGGGACTCTGGGGGCGGTAGGGATGGCCCGGACCCGGTACAGAACCAACGGCATTATCGAATATCTTTCCACCCTGCCCATTATGATTCCCGAAATTATTCTGGGTATGGTGTTTCTGGCGTTTTTCTCCCTCATTGGGCTGCCCTTTGGTATGACGTCGCTGATCATCGGCCACACCATCTTCTGCATCCCCTACGTCTTTACCATGGTCAAGGCCCGGCTGGCAGGGATGGACCCCAGCTACGTGGAGGCCGCCAAGGATTTGGGGGCGGGGGAGCTGCGGGCCTTTTGGGATATCACCTTTCCTCTGCTGCGGCCCGCCATTGTGTCGGGGATGCTGATCTCTTTTGCCATGAGCATGGACGACGTCATTATCAGCATGTTTCTCACCGACGTCAACGTCAACACCCTGCCCATTAAAATTTACACCCAGCTCAAAACCGGGGTTACTCCCAAAACCAACGCCCTCTGCGCCCTGATGTTCGCCTTTACCCTGGTGCTGGGACTGCTTTCCCTGTGGATCAGCCAAAACGGAAAGGCCGCCATAGCAGCAGGGAACGGCGACAGGGGCGAAAAGGAACAGCGGCTCTAACTGAAAACGGAACATAAGCAAACAAGAGGCGGCGGACCCCTTCCCGCAGGCGCCTGCTTTTGCCCGAGCTTTGGGGTGGGGGTATGTTGCTTTTGATACATTGGATTGATAGACTGAAACGGAGGCATTGACATGCGTAAATTATTATCGGGACTACTGGCCTGTGCCCTGCTACTGGGGGCACTGGCGGGCTGCCAAAGTGGCGGAGCTTCTTCTTCCAAAAGCGGCGGACAGCTGAATCTATACACTTGGGAGGGAATGTTCCCACCCGAGGTGCTGGAAGGCTTTGAAAGTGAAACCGGCATCAAGATCAACTATTCTAACTACGACTTTGGCGAAACCATGCTCACCAAGCTTCAGACAGCGGGGGGCGGCGAATACGATCTGGTGATTGCCGACGACTACATTGTGGAAAGCGTCATTGCCGCCGATCTGGCCCAAAAGCTGGACAAATCCAAGCTCCCCAACTTCGGGAACATTAACCCCGTTTATCAGGGGCAGTTCTTTGATCCTGCCGACGAGTACACCGTTCCCTACGGAGCCGGGGTGCAAACCATCGTCTACAACCCCGAAACGGTGGCAAAGCCCATTACCGGCTATGCCGACCTGTGGGACCCTGATTTTAAAGACAAAATTGGTATGATTGCAAATTACCGGGTGATCAACGGCATGGCCCTCAAGGTGCTGGGAGAAAGCTACAACACAGGCGATCTAGACAAGATTCAAGCAGCGGGGGATAAACTGACTGAGCTGGCTCCCAACGTCCGACTGATCAAGGACGACAACCTGCAGGACGACCTGATCTCCGGCGAGATTGACGTGGCCATTATGTACACCTCCCAGGTGACCTTGGCCAAGCTGAGCAAGCCGGAGCTGGAGATGGTGTTTCCTGTCGAGGGCATCGGCTTTGGAGTGATGCCCGCCTTTATCCCCTCCAAGGCACCCAACGCCGAGGCCGCCTATCGCTTTTTGGAGTATCTGCTGCGCCCGGAAATCGGAGCCCAATGCTTTGAGTGGCTGGGCTATTACAGCACCAATGGGGCGGCGGATGAACACATCGCTGAGGAGTTCCAGGATTTCCTCACCCTTCCCGCAGACTTTGGAGGCGATACGGAAATGATCGAGAACATCGGCGCCGACGCACAGGACCTTCACGCCAAAATCTGGACTGAATTCAAAACGGCCTGCGGGCAATAAACAGGGCACACCCCAAAAAAGTTTGGTTGTAGCCCTCGGCCCACAGGCAATATGATCGACCATCCCATCATATGCTGGTAATAGAATGAGCCGGAAGCATCTGCTCTTTCCGGTTCGGCCATTTTTTGCGGCTCTGTGCGCAGCGGATGCTTGACGGAGGACTCATGGAAAACTGGAAAACCAAATTTGTGCTGTTAAGTGTGGGGCAGGCGGTCTCCATGCTGACCAGCTCCATCCTACAAATCTCCATTGTCTGGTACCTTACCCAGCAAACAGGCTCGGCGGCGGTGGTCACCACCTCCACCCTGTCGGGTTATCTGCCCCGGGCGGTGCTGGGGATGTTTACCGGGGTGTTCATCGACCGGTTTGACCGGAAGAAGATTCTCATCCTGTCCGATCTTTCCATCGCCCTTGCCGCCTTGGCTCTGGCTGCCGTGGCCCTGTGGACTCAAATCCCCATATGGCTGATCTTTTTCATGCTCTGTATCCGGTCGGTGGGAGCCGCCTTCCATACCCCCTCCTTTAATGCTGTGGTTCCCACCATGGTCCCCCGGGACCAATTGGCCCGCTGCGCCGGAATCACCCAGAGCTTTGAGTCGGTATCGCTGATTCTCAGCCCGGCGTTGGCGGCGGTGCTGTTCACGGTCTGGGATTTAAGCGCCATCATCTTTTTGGATGTGATCGGCGCTGCCGTTGCCATCCTCATTGTATTCTTCCTCCCCATCCCTCATAGCGAGGGTGGAACCGATACCCCGCCCCTTCACATCTGGCAGGATATGAAGGAGGGGGTAGAGGTGTTGCGCGGCGAAAAGGGCCTGATGTCCATTATGATTATCAGCACCCTCTACGCCTTTATCTATTTCCCCATCGGTTCCCTGTACCCTCTGATCACCATGACCTATTTTGGCGGCAGTGTGGCCGATTCCAGTATGGTGGAGATTGTGTTTTCCGGCGGAACCCTGCTGGGAGCTTTGCTGTTGGGTTTTTTGGGGGAAAAAGTTCCCAAGGTTCGGGCCATTGCCACCTCCATTGGAATCTATGGCGTAGGAGCCATGCTTTGCGGCCTGCTGCCCCCTCAGGGGCTCCGGCTGTTTGTGCTGCTATCGGGAATCATGGGCCTGACCATTCCCTTTTACTACGGCCTGCGCACCGCAATTTTTCAAAGCAGAGTTCCCGACCGGTACCTGGGGCGGGTTCTTTCTCTATCCTACAGCGTGACTCTATTGGCCGCACCCTTGGGGCTGATTATGGGGGGAACGGTATCGGAGCTGGCGGGAGTCAACCATTGTTTTTTCATCTGCGGCATTCTGGCCATCTGCCTTTCCGCCGCCATGCTGACCCTGCCTTCCATCCATAACAGTGGAGTGTAGGCTCCTATGCTGGAGTCTGTATACAACTTAGCCAAATTCAGGTGAAAAATAATTGTTTTAGATCAACAAAACCGGGGGTAGCCTACCGCAAATGATGATTGACAATTTTTAGCCAAAATGGTATGATATCCTTAAAGTTCACAAATGCTTTCATCCTGCAGCTTGAAAATACAGAATATTGTACGGTCTGCTGGCGAAAATGGTGTTTTTGCATCATCGTACGGTATCTGTTATAGTTGCGTTTTTTTATGGTGCATTCAAAGGCAGAATCAAGAAGTTTTTCTTCTTGGTTCTTAATTTTTGTCCAAGAGCAGGCCGTTACAGTAACATAGCGGCAAATGAATTCATTTTGAACATGGTATTGTAGAGTAAAAAACGCAAGGAGGACTTGTCATGGAGAAGATTATTCCAAGATGGGAATGGCGCACGTTTGGAAAAGAGTTCGGCGCAGCGGAAGATAAAATTAAGACCTACGAGCTGGGCAACTTTAAGAAGAGCAGCGAAAAGTACATCCTTTCCAAGAACAGCAACGAGAACACCAAAATCCGGGATGATTTGATGGACATTAAGTCCCTGCAGCAGGTCAACGAAGACAAGCTGGAGCAGTGGTATCCCACCATGAAGGAAGGCTTCCCCATCCTGAAGGAAAAACTGGAGGTTCTGTTCCGGGATTTCTTCAAGGTTGCGGTTCCGGACTTTAAACACGGCGCTTATACCTATCAGGAATTTTTGGACGAGTTGGTAGGTGCCTGCGACGACCTGACGGTGGTAGATGTTTACAAAGAGCGTTCCATCTACGTCATCAACATGGCCATTGTTGAAATTGCCGAAACCACCTTTAACGGTATTCCCAACCGCACCATCTGCGTGGAACATGCCGACCCCGAAAACGTGATCAATACCGTTCGCGAGCTGGGGCTGGAAGGCTTTGAGAACATCAACTACATCAGCGCCATGAAGTCGGCGGTGGGAATGGAATAAGAGGGAGGCAGCTCATGGGCAGAAAAGCAATTATCGACGTTGGCTCCAACTCCATTAAATTCTTTTTGGGGGAACTGACTCAAGAAGGTGTGGTTCAGACCATCATCGACGAAAACGACATCGCCCGTTTGGGCGAGAGCCTGCGGGAAACCGGGGTTCTCAGCGCCGAGGCCATGGAGCGCAACAGCGCCTCCATTGCGGCGTTTGCCCAAAAGGCCCGGGACAATCAGGCCGACGAGATTGCCTGTGTCGGTACGATGGCCCTGCGCAACGCCAAAAACAGCGCAGAGTTTGTAGCCATGGTCCAAGAGGAAAGCGGCGTGGAGCTTCGCATTATCGACGGAGAAGAAGAAGCCCGCCTGTCCTATCTGGCGGTCCTCTCCGGCCTGCCCCTGCAGGAAGGCGATCTGGCTATCTTTGATACCGGCGGTGGAAGCACCGAGTTTATCTTTGGCAAAGGCACCCGGCTGGAGCGCCGCTTCAGCGTAGATCTGGGGGCCATTCGCATCACCGAGGGTTTCCAAAACGACCCCGCCACGGCGGAGGAAGTGGAGGCCGCTCTGGCGGAGATTAAATCCGTCTTTACCCAGCACGGCGTTGCCGGAAATCCCGTGCAGCTTGTGGGAATGGGCGGAACCGTCACCAGCATGGGCGCCGTCAAGCACAAAATGGTTCAATACGATCCCGATGTCATTCAGGGTTCTGTTCTGACCAAAGAGGATGTTCAGGAGCAGATCGACCTGTACAGCTCCAAAACTCTGGAAGAGCGCCGCCAGATTGTGGGCCTGCAGCCCAAGCGAGCCGATGTGATTCTGGCCGGAGCCTGTATTCTGAAGGTGATTATGGAATGCCTGCAGGTGGACCGCCTAACCATCAGTGACCGGGGCCTTCGGCACGGGCTTGCCTACGATCTTTTTAAACAATAATGTTCTTTGGTCACACCGTGTAAGTGCTTTCACTTTCGCCTCTTGTCTGAGGTAAGGGGCGAAAAAAATGATAGAAAGGGAGATCGTTTTGAAAAAGTATTTAGCGTTGTTTGTGTCCGCGTTGTTGTTGGCATCCCTGCTGTTGGGTTGTCAAGGTACGGGATCCAACAAAGGTGGAGCCGCTGCTCCCAGTGACGCCGGGTCCAGCGCTCCCAAGGCTGAAGCCAGCGCTCCCGAAGCTGCTCCGGAAGCTGAGAAGTTCGTTCCCAAAAAGCCCATTACCATCGTTACATATGTGGCTGCAGGGGGCAACATGGACGTTTCCTGCCGCAAGTTTGTGCAAGTTGCGGCCAAGTACACCGACGCCACTTTTGTGGTTGAAAACCGCACCGGCGCCGGCGGCCTCATCGCCCAGGACTATGTTCTTTCTCAACCTGCGGACGGTTACACGGTGTACGGAACCACCTCCTCCAACATTTCCAACGTGAACTCCGGCGGCCACGATGAGGACAAGTATGTCTGGGGCTTTGACTGGATCGCCATGATCATGAAGGACCCCATCTCCATCGTCATCACCAACGAGGACAAAAACAAGGGGGTTACCTTTGAAACCCTGATGGAAAAAGCCAAAGAGCAGAACGGCGAGCAAATCTGGGTGGGGCCTTCCACCGGTGGAACCAAGCACATTGCCTCTCTGAAAATCTGGGAAGCCTACGGTGTAGAGGGCAACTACGTTCCCTTTGAGTCGGGCCCCATGGCCATGAACGCTCTGCTGGGTGGCCAGGGAGCTGCCGGTTGCGCCAACCCCTCCGACACCGAGGGCCGGGAGCTGTGGAACGCAGCTGTGGCCAGCAAAGAGCGCCTGCCCAAGTATCCCGACACCCCCACCTTTGGCGAACTGGGACATCCCGAGCTGGACAGCCTGATGATGTGGCGCGGCTTTGCCGTTAAGAAGGATACCCCTGCCGAGATGGTGGAATGGTTCCAAGAGCTGACTCAGCAGGTTACCGAGGACCCCGAGTGGATCGAGTTCTTTGAGAACATCGGCGTTCAGGTGGTCAACTACGGCAACGAGGAGTTCGAGGAGATCATCCGCAAGGATATGGAGGACAACATTCACTATATGACGGAGTTTGGCCTGATCTAAATTCCATGTGAGGGTGTTATGAGCAAGCCGGATAGCTGCCCCCCGGGGGCAGCTATCCCACCTCTCTTACTGACGAATCTATTACTCGAAGGGAGCGTATGGTTCTTGCGGCAGTTTGCAACGTATGTAAGCACAATGAACGTGGGAGTCGTATTCCTTGTTTTGGTTGTTTTTTTGCTGTTGATCGGATTCCTTTTGCGACGCTCTGCCAGACTGGTTCCCTACACCGGACAGATTTTGGTGTTGGCATCCATTTTATTTATGGCGGCACTGTTTACCCTACTAACCCACTCTTTTCCCATTGCCAAGGGCAAGATGGCTGCGGCAACCGATGCCGGATCCATCGTAAAGCTATGGAGTGCTCTTTTGGTGCCCATTGCAATTTTAACCATGATTGCCATTTTAAAAGGGAAAGAAGACCCGGACGAACCCTTTGGTTCGCTGGCCCGGGTGGGAGCGGTGGTAGCCTCTGTAGTGATCAGCCTGTTACTGTTTAACTTCATCGGCTACTACATCAGCTCGGCTCTATTTATTTTGGCTGTCATGCTGCTGCTTCAGGAGCGCAACAAAGTGTTGCTGGCCGCCATCCCCTTGGGCTGGGTGGTGTTTACCTACCTGATGTTTGCCCGCTTGCTGTATGTTCCATTGCCGGTAGGTAGCCTGTTTCGTGGAATGTTCGGTTAAAGCAGCCCGGATTTGGAAAGGAGTGTCCTGCATTTATGGGCGATATTTTTCATAACTTATATCAAGGCATGCTTCCGCTGCTTGGGGTAACGCCAATGATCTTTATCATTGTGGGTGTTATTTCCGGTATTATGGGCGGAGCCATTCCGGGTATTTCGCCATCCATGGCGGTAGCTCTTCTGCTGCCGTTTACCTTTTCGATGGAGCCTACCATGGCTATCATCCTGCTGATGGGCTGCTACATTGGAGCCAACTACGGCGGCTCGATCACGGCGGTCAGCATCAATACGCCGGGAACGCCTTCGGCGGCGGTGACAGCCTTTGATGGGTATCCCATGGCAAAGTCGGGCCGTGCAGGCGAAGCCATGGGGATTTCTCTCTACGCCTCGGTGTTTGGGGGAATTATCGGTACCCTGATTCTCATCTTCTTCTCGGTTCCGCTGGCCAAAGTGGCCCTGAAGTTCTGGCCTTCCGAGTACTTTGCCCTTTGTGTACTGGGCCTGACCACTGTGGCAACTCTGGGGGGAACTCATTGGCAAAAGGCTCTGGTGTCGGTGCTGTTTGGACTGATGCTTAACACCATCGGTTTTGACCCCATTCTGGGAGTCAGCCGCTTTACCTTTCAGATCACCAACATGTTTGATGGTTTTTCCCTGATTCCCGTTTTGATCGGCCTGTTTGCATTGGGGGAAGTGTTCAGCAATATCGAAAACTACGACCCCAAGGAGCAGAAGTTCGAGAAGATCTCCTACCAATGGCCGCCGGTGAAGTATTACTGGAAGCTGCGGGGCAGCATGCTCCGCTCCAGCGTACTGGGAACCATTGTGGGAATTTTCCCGGGAGCTGGGGGAACCATCGCCTCCTTCCTGGCCTATGACATGGAAAAACGGATGAGCAAGCATCCCGAGCAGTTTGGCAAGGGGGCGCCGGAAGGCGTGGTGGCGGCAGAAGCGGCTAACAGTGCTTCGGTGGGTGGAGCCATGGTTCCATTGCTGACTCTGGGCATTCCCGGAAGCTCCACGGCGGCGGTGCTGATCGGCGCTCTGATGATCCACGACCTGCAGCCCGGACCCGAGCTGTTTGTCAAGGCTCCCGAAGTGGTCTACGGCATGTTTGTCTCCATGTTTATCGCCAATGCCTTTATGCTGTTTATTGGCCTATGGGGCAGTAAGCTTTGGGTGCGGGTCACCGACCTGAGAAAGAGCATTCTGTACCCCCTTATCTTCACCTTTTCCATTGTGGGAAGCTATGCGGTAAACAACTCCCTGTTTGATGTGGGCGTCTGCATAGCCTTTGGCGTCGTCGGCTGGCTGTTTAAGCGGTATGGTTACCCCGCCGCCCCCATTGTTCTGGGACTGGTTCTGGGGCGCATTGCCGAGATGAACTTCCGTCAGGCTGTCATGGTGAGTGGATACCGTGTGTTCTACACCCGCCCGCTGACTTTGATTCTGCTAATCATATCGGTGGCCGCTGTGGCCCTTCCCATCGTGCAGAAGCGCGTGATCACCAAGCGCAGAGAGCAGGAGGCTCAGCCATGAAATTGATTTTGATGGGTGCTCCCGGAGCGGGCAAAGGAACCCACGGAGCTGCCATCCGGGAGCGGTACCACCTGCCGGTGATCAGCACAGGGGACCTGATCCGCAAGGCAATGCAGGCAGAAACCAAAGCGGGGGAGCAGGCCAAGGCCTTTGTTTCCGCCGGAAAACTGGTTCCTGACGAGATGGTCATTGCCATGCTGGAGGAGCGCCTGCAAGCCCCGGACTGTCAAAAGGGCTATATTTTGGATGGCTTTCCTCGCACCATTGCACAGGCGCAGGCTTTGGAAGAGATGGGCATCGTCATCGACCGGGTCATCGATCTGGAGGTAGAGGACGAGGTCATTGTACAACGTCTGGCCGGACGCCTTGTGTGTAGGGAATGCGGGGCGACCTATCATATTCAGTACAGTCCGCCCACTGGGGCGAACACTTGCGACCACTGCAACCACCTGCTGAGCCGGCGGGAGGACGACGAGCCTGCTACGATTCTGGAACGGCTCCGTATTTACCATGAGCAAACCGAGCCTTTGCGGGACTATTACGCGTCCCGAGGCAAACTGTACCCGGTCAAAGGGCAGGATACCGTGGAGGCAACCAGCAAGCTTGTTCTTGCCGCAGTTGGCAGCTAGGTTTAAATACATCAAAATTGGAGGGGTTTCGCTTTGATGGCATTGTTTGACCAGTATGGACTTCTGCAGGTAACCGAGCAGGCTGTTGTACTGCGCATCCTTCTGGCCATTCTTCTGGGAGGAATGGTCGGGTTTGAGCGCACCTACAAAGGTCACTCGGCAGGATTTCGCACCCACATTCTGGTGTGTCTGAGCGCCACGGTGATTATGATGACCGGGCAGTATGTCTTTGAATATACCGGTGTGGGTGATGCTGCCCGTCTTGGTGCTCAGGTGGTCAACGGGATCGGCTTTTTAGGTGCAGGAACCATCATGGTCACAGGTGCTCATCAGATCAAAGGCCTGACAACGGCGGCCACCTTGTGGTCGGCGGCGGGCCTTGGCCTTGCCATCGGCATTGGATTCTACTTTGCAGCGATTTGTACCTGCGTGGCCATCATGATAGTGGTCTCCCTGTTCGATAACCTGCAGGACCGGCTGGTTTCCTTTTCCGGCTATATGCGCATCCATGTGGTGTTTGCATCGGTGGAACATATCGGGGAATTCCTGCATTTTTGCAAGAGTCAGGATATTATCATCGATGATTTTCAGCAGATGAATACGGATAAAGGGGTATCCGGACTGTTTAAAATTCAGCTCAAGAAAAAAACGCATCATTCCGAAGTAGTGGAACTGTTCCGCACCTGTAACGGCACGGTTTCGGTGGAGGAATACTAAAAAAACCGGCAGGGAGATTTGCCTTTTTGCCCGGGCTCCCTTGTCTGTGCAGGGGCTCCAAAGCTTCTGTACACGCAAATTGGGAACGCAGAAAAGATGACACAACGCTCAGTTTCGAGTTGGCATACCAAACGGTATGATAAGATGAATGCTGCTAAAAAAAGAGGAGGATTCTGAATGAAAAACTATTTGAAGAAACTGTCCGCACTGTTAGCTTTTGCTTGTATATTTGCGTTGCTTCCAATTTCCGCCGCCGCTTCACCATCCCAAAAGGTGGCTCCCGGCTTTGAGGTAAAGTTTCTTCTCGACCCCGATGTGGTGCTGGAAAACGGGGAGCTCAAACAGGAATTCAAGGATTTGTTTGAGATCAATGATTATAACGACAGACTAGTCCAGTACATCGACACCACCGACAAGGCTTTTGAAGCGGAAGGCTGGACTAACCGGGTTCGGGTCAAGGCCTCCCGGAAAAAGGATTATCGCTTCGAGCTCTCCTTTAAAAAGAGATACGCAGTGGAAGATTTAGGCTCGGGCATCAACTGGGAAGCCATGGAAGCCACCATCAACAAGGCCCGCAAGGACGGCTTCTACCCGGGGTCTGACGTTTACCCGGCGGAAATTGATTGGGGCTACAACAAGGCAACTCTAAGCTTCAGCTGGGAGGAAAACGTGTACAGAACCGGCGATTACAGCCACTATCCCGTCAAGTTTGCGCCCCCTGCGCTGGAAGACGCCATGTCTATGCTGCTGGAACACATGAAGAGAAACGAAAGGGACTGGAAGGGAACCTTCTGGGCCAACGATCTCTTGAACCGGGATGCCCACACCTATGGAACCATCTACTATCGCAAGTATGTGGGTACATTTAGCGGTGCCGAAGACGATGAAATTTCCTGTGAGGTTTGGCCCATCAAAGATGAAACCCGAGAGGGCAAGGAGTATATCGTAGAGATTTCCTTTAATGTTAAGTCCGCCCCCGATGCCTTTGGGACTGCCGACGCTTTGCGTACCCAGCTTCTGAACACCCTTCGGAGCACAAAGATTGATGGCAAAAACATCCTGGTTGAGGGGGACGGACTCAAAACCGCAACCATTCTGGACCGCTACAGCCCTGCCAATTAACCTCCAAAGAGATTTTTCTCTCCCATAACATTCTTACCCAGAGAAAGCTCCCGGCCTTCCTAAAGCCGGGAGCTTTCTTGTTGGTCCGATTCGTTTTATCGCAGATTCTCCGCCTCAATGCGGATGATCTCCTCTACCTTGGGGGTAGAGGAACCGTCCCGAAATTCCAATGTAATCCACTCGCCTACAATCTTCTTAGCCAGCTCGTGGCCGATCACCCGCTCTCCCATACACAGAACGTTGCCGTTGTTGCTGAGCACTGAGCGCTCGGCTGAAAAGTTATCGTGGCAGACAGCGGCCCGAATCCCCTTGAACTTGTTGGCGGTCATGGCCATGCCGATTCCGGTGCCGCACACCAGAATCCCACGCTTTTTGTATCCGCTTTCGATGATCCGCTCGCACACCCGCTTGGCGATGGTGGGGTAGTTGGTGGGGTCGTCGGGACTGTTGCACCCCATGTTTTCTACGGCAACGCCCTTGGACTCCAGAAAGTCCACCAGCATCTCCTTCATGGGGACAGCCGCGTTGTCGCAGCCGATCACAATGGTTTCAACCACGATTTACGCTCCTTTCAACGCCAGAATTCCGTCCGCCATGGCGGTGAGGATGATGTAGCAGGAGGTGGCTCCCGCGTCCAGCACACCCCGGGACCGCTCGCCCAGGCGGCTGGAACGGCCAAACTTGGCTACCATATCCTTGGTGGAATCCCGCCCGATCAAAGCGGCAGCCTTCATATCCTCCAGGGCAGCAGCAAGGCTTTTGCCCTCCACCGCAGCCTGGGCAAGAGCATCCTTGGCGGGGAAGAGGGTGTCCACCAAGGTTTTATCCCCCACCCGGGCATCTACGATGTCGTAGAGCCCGTCAAGGCCTGCCGCCAACATGGAAGCCAGAACCTCCAGGGTGATGATGTCGCTGTCCTCTCCCGCCTCGGCCATATCGGTAAAGACGGTGCCGTAAATGGGCCCCATGGACCCGCCAATTTCGGTAAAGAGCAGAGTGCCCAGCTCGTCGAGCCCCTGAGTAAAGGAGACAGCGCGGTCTGCAATCCGCTGGCCGAACATGGTGAATCCCTTGTTCATATTCATGCCGTGGTCGCCATCGCCGATGAGGCCGTCTACCTCGCCGAGATAAGCCTTGTTATCCTGAATTGCCTTTACCATGGCCAGCAGAATGGG
The DNA here is from genome assembly GCA_018434245.1 of Oscillospiraceae bacterium. Lineage (GTDB taxonomy): Bacteria > Bacillota > Clostridia > Oscillospirales > Ruminococcaceae > WRAV01. Next base: position 4,849 of record JAHDPQ010000119.1, on the reverse strand, counting down.
CTTTCCCTCTGCGTTACGAAACCCCTTCATGTCGCAGCCTCCTATTTTTGTTTCAGGCCCATGCTGTAACAGGGCATATCTACAAGCTCCTTGAGTTCACTGTCCAGCTTCATCACGGTCAGGGTGGCTCCCATCATCTCCAGAGAGGTGAAGTAATCCCCCACATAGCTGCGGTGAATCCCAATTCCCTTCTCCGTCAGAAGCCGGTCTACCTCATCGTAAAGAACATACAGCTCCATCACCGGAGTGGCCCCCAAACCGGAGAGGAGAACCACAACCTCGTCACCGGATGCAAAGGGCAGATCGGGAACCACCACGTCTACCATCCGCTGGGCCATCTGAGCAGCTGTTTCCAGAGGGCAGACCTCGATCCCCGGCTCGCCATGGTGGCCGATGCCCACCTCCATGGTACCCTCTTCAATGGAGAAGTTGGGGTGCCCCACGGCAGGCAGGGTGCAGGGAGTGAGGCCGATGCCCACGCTGCGGGTGTTGTCGATGGCCTTCTGAGCTGCGGCAATCACCTCATCCAGGCTAGCACCGGTGGCAGCTTTGGCACCGCCTACCTTCCACATCAGCACCTCTCCGGCTACCCCCCGGCGCTTGTTCAGCTGGTCCTTGGGGGCGGAGGGCACATCGTCGTTGGCTACCACAGTCTTGACTTGGATGCCCTCTTTCTTGGCCATCTTCACCGCCATCTTGACGTTCATATTATCTCCGGAGTAGTTGCCATACAGGCAGGCCACTCCCTTGCCCCGGTCGGCGGCCCGGAAGGCATCCAGAAAAGCCACCGCTGTGGGGGAGGAGAAGATTTCGCCCACCGCCACGGCGTCGCAGAGGTTTTCGCCCACATAGCCCACAAAGGCAGGCTTGTGTCCGCTACCGCCTCCGGTGACAATCCCCACCTGATCGGCAGGGAGGTTGGCTCCCTTAATCACCCGGGGGTTGTCGGTAGTAGCTACGATATCGCTGTGGGTTTTAACAAAACCCTTGAGCATTTCATCCACAACTTGGTCGGGATGGTTCAGAATACGCTGCATCACAAAGTCCCCTTTCTCAATTGATCCCTCTTACGGAATGATGGCAACTTTGAGGGCGTTGTCCGCGCCGGTGGCTGCCATCTCAAAGGCCTTTTCCCACTCATCCAGAGAGAATTTGTGGGTGACGACTCCGGCAGTGGGCATGGTGCCGTCCAAAATCCACTTGATGACGGAAGGGTAGCAGTAGGGGCTCAGGTGGGAACCGTAAATATCCAGCTCCTTGCGGTCGCCGATGATGGACCAGTCCACGGTGACAGGGTCCTTAAACACCGAGAACTCCACAAAGGTGCCCATCTTGCGGATCATATCCAGCCCTTGATGAACGCTGGAAGGATGTCCGGTGGCCTCGATGTAAACATCGCAGCCGTAGCCGTCGGTGAGATCTTTCACCTTTTGGACAACATCCACCTTGCCGGGATTAAGCACCAGATCGGCACCAAAGGCTTTGGCTTTTTCGAGCCGCATGTCGTTCATATCCAGCACGATGAAGAGGTCGGGGTTCTTTTTGCGGATGGCCCCTACCATGCCAAGGCCCAGAGTGCCTGCACCGGAAAGAACCACCACATCCTCGTTGGTGATTTTGGCCCGGTCTACACAGTGCTTGGAGCAGCCGTAGGGCTCGATGAGCAGCGCCTGTTCCAGAGGCATATCCTTGGGGATTTTGTACTTGCGCCCCTGATGTGGATAGCGCATGTACTGAGCCATACCGCCGTTGACGTTGTTCTGGAAGCCGTACAGATCGTGCTTCTGGCACATCCAGTACCGCCCGGTTTGACAGAACCGGCACTCGCCACAGGGAACAATCTGTTCGGAAACCACCCGATCACCGACCTGAAACTCCTTCTGGTCGGGACCCACCTCCACTACTGTGCCTACAAACTCGTGGCCGGGTACCATGGGAGCCTTGATATAAGCAGGCTGACCGTCGCCGCCCCAAAAGCTTTTGGCTCCGGCAAAGGCCTTGGTGTCTCCTGCACAGACGCCGCAGCCCTCTACCCGGACAATGACATCATCCCCTTGGGCGCGGGGAGTGGGAATCATCTCCAGCCGGTAATCGCCGGGGGCATGGGCAACCAGTGCTTTCATCATTTCAGGAATTTGTGTCATCTTTGCTACCTCCATTCAACGTTTGATCGAATACGGTTTCCGGTTTTGGGATCAAAGAGGTGAGTGCGCTCGGCGTGGAAGGAAAGGCGGACAATCTGCCCATGGTGGTAGGACACATCCTCCGCCGTGGTGGTGTTGAGCAGGGTATCCCCAATGCGCACGCTGATGCGGCGCTCATCGCCAAGGTTTTCGTAAACAGCCACCGGAACAGCGCCGGATCCTTCCGTTCCCGGCTGGATCAGTACATCCACCGGGCGGACTCCCAAGGTGACCTGCATGTTGTTTTCCACCACGGGATTGTACTTTTCCGGTACAGCCACCCGCAGAGGGCTGCCCTCAAAGGCAAACTCAAAGCCGTCACCCGCTCCCACAATGGTGGCGGGCAGCAGGTTCATGGGCGGCTCGCCGATGAACCCCGCGACAAACTCGTTGGCCGGATCGTCGTACACCTCTAGGGGAGTACCCATCTGCTGAAGAACGCCGTCCTTCATAATGACGATGCGATCAGCCAGAGACATGGCCTCCATCTGGTCGTGGGTGACGATGATGGTGGTGCATTTAATTTCGTGATGCATCCGCTTGATTTCCTGTCGAAGAGTCTGGCGCATTTTTCCATCCAGATGGCTCAAAGGCTCATCCAGCAGAAGCAGGCCGGGGCGGCGGACAATGGCCCGGGCAATGTTGACCCGTTGCTTCTGCCCGCCGGACAGAGCCGGAGGCTTCATATCCAACAAATCGTCCACCTTTAGCAGGGGGGCCACATAGCTTACCGCCTCCTGAATCTTATCCTCAGGAATCTTTTTGGCCCGCATATTAAAGGCAAGATTTTCGTACACCGACAAGGGGGGATAAAGGGCGTAATCCTCAAAGGCAAGGCCGATGTTCCGGTCCTTGGGGGGGAGCTCGTTGATGCGGATGTCGCCGATGTACATATCGCCTTCGGTGATCTCCTCCAGCCCGGCAATCATCCGCAGGGTGGTGGATTTTCCGCAGCCTGACGGGCCTAGGATACCGATAAACTCCCCGTCCTCACAGGTAAAGGAAAGATTGTTCACTGCGTAATCGTGAACCTTCCTTTTGCGGAACAGCCCCTTGGGGCCGTCATCATACCGCTTGTAAACATTGCTTAATACCAGTTGGGCCATATCCTCACCTCCCGGCAGCGGCGGCAGTTTGAGTAAACCGCTGGGCATCGCTGCGTATGACATAGCTCTTATCCACGCTGTCAAACAGAATGGCGTTTTTCATGTTCAGGGACAGGTAGACTGGCTGGTCCAGCCCTGCCCGGGTGTCGTTAGGGGCTACCAGACGAATGTGAGTTCCCTCTACATCTACGGTCATAATCACCTTGTTGCCGATGGGCTCGTTGGCGTAGACCGTGCCCGCCATCCATCCGGGCCTGTGCTCAAAGGAAAACCGGACGTCGTTGCCCCGGATTCCCACATCGTAGCTGCGGTCCTCTCGGTGAACGAGGGCTTGGCAGACGTCCTCCTCCAGAGGCAGCCCCTCCTGCCCCAGAGCGGACAGGTACAGCCGGCCGTTTTCGGCCACCACTTCCGCGGGGAAGAGGTTGATCTCCGGCTCACCGAACAGGGTGGCCACAAACTCGTTGCAGGGGGTGTAGTACATCTCCTGCGAGGTACCCAGCTGCTCGATTTTGCCGTGGTTAAGCACAGCAATGCGGTCGGCCAGAGACATGGCCTCCATGTAGTCGTGGGTGACGTAGATGGTGGTGGTGTTAAAGGAGGACTGCATCTCTTTGAGCTCGCTTCTCATAAAGTGGCGGAGCTTGGCATCCAGATGGGCGAGGGGCTCATCCATCAAAAAGACGTTGGGCTCCCGCACCAGACAGCGCCCAATGGCCACCCGCTGCCGCTGCCCGTTGGAAAGCTGGCTGGGCTTTCGCTCCCAAAGATGATCAATCTTCATCATCTTGGTCACTCGCTCCACCGTTTCCCGAATGTAGGCTTCATCCTTTTTATACAGCTTGCTGCGCATGGGGGATGCAATGTTGTCATAGACGCTCATGTGGGGATATAGAGCGTAGTTTTCGAACACCATGGAGACGTTGCGGTGCATGGGCTCCACGTGGTTGACAATCTCGCCGCCGATTTTTACGAGCCCCTTCTGAGGGAACTCCACGCCGGCAATGGTTTTAAGCAGGGTGGTCTTGCCCGCCCCTGCCGGACCAAACAGCACCAGAAACTCGTTGTCCTCAACGGTCAGGCTGACATTGTCTAGGGCGGTATTTTTTCCGTAGCGCTTGGTGACGCCATCCAGTTCAATTTTGGCCATGACGGATTCTCCTTTCCTCAGCCCTTGACCGCGCCAAAGCTGAGTCCGCGCACCAGGTGCTTTTGGATAAACAGGCAGGCGATGATTTCGGGCAGCACCGCAATGGTGGCCGCTACCGCTACCTGCCCGTAGTGAACGGTGTCCGAGGCAATATAGCGCAGCGAGGTGATGGTGATGGTCTGAATTTTAAAGCCGCTGAGCACCAGGGGAAAGGTAAAGCTGTTCCAGGCAAAGATAAAGGCTAGCAGTCCCGAAGCTACCAGCCCCGGCTTGATCAGGGGCAGCAGATTCTTAAAAAACACGTCGAACCAAGAATATCCGTCCAGCTGAGCGGCCTGCTCTACCTCCACGCTGATATCCTCAAAGTAGCCCCGCACCACCCAGATGAGCAGGGGCATGGTGATCAGCTG
>JAHDPQ010000046.1 GCA_018434245.1 Oscillospiraceae bacterium | reverse complement strand
TCTGGTGACAGCCATGCTGGTATTCTCCCTTATTGGCGGGGCAGTGGGAGGCGGCGCGGCATCCTGGTGGGTGAACACCCAGCTTGCTCCTCAGGCTCCGGCGGCTTCCGAACCCCAAGCAGAGGCCCAGCCACAAGTTCAGCCTGTTCCGCAGCTTCCCGCTGCCATTCCCCAGTCTGCCGTGGGAGGTGACATCACCTCGGTAGTAGAAAAGACCGAACCCAGCGTGGTAGAAATTCGCCTGAGCAGCCGGGTGATGACCTTTTTTGGCGAGCAGGAAGCAAGCTCCGCCGGCAGCGGCGTCATCTACTCCCAGGGCGGCTACATCATCACCAACAACCATGTGATTGAACAGGGCGGAGAGGTCATGGTCCGCACCCAGGACGGCAACGAATACCCTGCCACTCTGGTGGGGGCCGACCCCAAAACCGACCTTGCCGTGATCAAAGTAGAGGCCGAGGGCCTGACTCCCGTCACCTTCGCCGATTCCGACAGCGTAATGGTGGGGCAGGTAGCGGTAGCCATCGGCAACCCTCTGGGCACTTTGGGGGGTAGCGTCACCAACGGAGTGATCAGTGCCAAGGACCGGGAAATCACCATCGGCAACGAAACCATGACCCTGATGCAGACCTCTGCGGCCATCAACCCCGGTAACTCAGGAGGCGGCCTCTTTGACAGCAATGGCAACCTTATTGGTGTAGTCAACGCAAAATCCAGCGGTTTGGACATTGAAGGTTTGGGATTTGCCATTCCCTCCAACACCGCTCAGGCGGTTGTGCAGGACCTGATCGAATACGGTTACGTCACCGGACGGCCCGAGCTGGGCATCAAGGTATTGCAAGTGGCCGACCTGCGCACCGCCAACTATTACGGCCTGCGGGAGTTTGGTGTCTATGTTATGGAGACCACCCGCAACAATGGACTGATGCCGGGGGACCGGATCGTCAGCATCAACGGCAAAAACATCGAGACAGCTGCCCACGTCAGTGAGGCGGTCATCTCCGGAAAGGTGGGAGATACTCTCAACTTCGTCATCGTGCGGGACGGCAAAACCATGGACCTGCCGGTACAGGTTCTGGAGCAAATCCCCGAGGCCCTCAAGCAGGAGGTATCCGTTCCCACCAGTGGTATCTAACTGCCTTTTCAACTCTACGATCCCACCCCTTTTGACCAGAAACCCCCTACGATTTCATACCGTAGGGGGTTCCTTTGCATCTGCTTTATTCTTTTCGGCCGGATAAGGTATCGCTGCGCTTGACCACCTCTCGCTGGAAGTTCTTCACCCTTCTATCATAGGTGGAGTTCATCAAAGGGGAGGTGATCATAAAGTCGGCGGTGGCCCGGTTGGTGGCGATGGGTACATCGTAAACCTGAGCGATCCGCAGCAGCGCCTTAACATCGGGGTCGTGGGGTTGGGCGGTGAGAGGGTCGGAGAAGAAGATGACAAAATCGATGCGGCCTTCCACAATTTTGGCCCCCAGCTGCTGGTCGCCTCCCAACGGTCCGCTGTTGTAGCCTTTGACGGTGAGCCCCGTCATCCGAGTGATCATCATCGCCGTGGTCCCGGTGCCGGAAAGTTTGTGCCGGGCCAGAATATCCTGATGAAGCAGGCACCACTCGATCAGCTCCTGCTTTTTATTGTCGTGAGCAATCAGGGCGATGCTTTTTTCCACCGGTATGCTCAAGGTGATGGAGTCGCTGTGCAGCATAGTTGATTCTCCTTTTATGTTTGTTTTCTCTAAGGTGCGGGATTTCCAGAGGTCGCCGGTATAATCAATTAACTTTAAGTTACGGCATTTACCGCGCAGCTATCTGTAGGGTAGCTAGAACCGGATTTCATAGTGAATCCCATACCTACGTGCCAGCGAGCATGCTCGCTGTTTTAAAAACACTTAAATTAATTGACTATATCATGCTCCGGGGCTTCCTTCCCCATTGTCGGGACCCATTGCCAATGATTTTAGATGCTCCGCCAGAATATTCAGGTGCTCCGTCATCTCCTCCAGTGGGATGGAGCAGTTTTCCATCATCCACCAGATGAGGAGATGGGCCATCCCTCCCGAGACAAAGCGGGCTAAAATCTGCTCGGGAACAGGGCACCGGTCCCCCTGAGTCTTGTGCTCCTTTAGCTGCTCAATCATAGCCGTGACCATGGATTCGCTGAGCATCTGGGAAAGCTCCTGATTGCTGTCGTTGTAGGTTATATTTTTAAAAAGCCCGGCATGCTGGTAGGTGAGGGCAACCACCCGGCGAATCATCTCCTTTTGATCCCCGGGCTCCTGATTCATCTCCCCCCATATCCGTTCCAGGCAGACCCGTAGCAAGGCATATTTGTCCTGATAATGCATGTAGAAGGTGGCCCGACTCACCCCTGCGAATTTGCAAATGGTGTGGACGGTTATCTTGGTAAAAGGTGACTTTTCTAGCAGGGTCAGTAGTGCCGTTTGCAAAGCATTTTGGGTTCTGCTCACCCTAAGGTCTATTTTTTCCCCTAACTGAGACATTCCATCCCCCTGTGTGTTGTCCCCGGCAGAGCTTTGTGTGGCAGTTTGGTGCTCTGCAACAATTGTTGTACAATACTATCCGCTTGCGGCAAGCGAAGCTTTCCGGATTAAAAACATGCAATGCTTTTAATATGGAATAGTCTCATCATTCTACAATAGGAATTCAGATTTGACAAGGAAAAGCTGACTGGCCTTTCCCTTGCTTCTCTACATTTTGAAAATGCCGCCGCTTCCCAAAGAAGCGGCGGCATTTTTTTATTCATAGCGGCCCGGCCTTTTGCCGGAGTACAGAAAGGATTTAGATTTCGTAGAGCTTGGCAAGACGAACTAGGTGCTCGTATTTTTCCTTGGCAACCTGATCGGCCTGCTCGAAGAGATCCTTGGCGCGATCGGGGAAGGTGCGCATCAGGCTAGTGTAGCGAACTTCCCGCTCGATGAACTCCTTGTAGCTCTGAGAGGGAGCCTTGCTGTCCAGCTGGAAGGGGTTCTTGCCCTCGGCCTTGAGGCGGGGGTCAAAGCGGAACAGATGCCAGTAGCCTGCGGCCACAGCGTCCTTGATCTGAGTCTGGCTCTTGCCCATGCCGCCCTTGATGCCGTGGTTGATGCAGGGAGAGTAGGCGATGATCAGGGAGGGTCCCTTGTAGCTCTCGGCCTCTACCATGGCCTTCATCAGCTGGTTGTAGTCGGCGCCCTGTCCAACCTGAGCCACATAAACATAGCCGTAGCTCATGGCAATGGCCGCCAGATCCTTCTTCTTCACTTCCTTACCGGCAGCGGCAAACTGAGCCACGGCGCCGGTGGGAGTGGACTTGGAGGACTGTCCGCCGGTGTTGGAGTAAACTTCGGTGTCAAAGACCAGGATGTTTACGTCCTCACCGGAAGCAATCACATGGTCCAGACCGCCAAAGCCGATGTCGTAGGCCCAGCCGTCTCCACCAAAGATCCACACGCTTTTCTTACCCAGGTAATCCTTCTCTTTGAGAATATCCTTGGCTAGATCTGCGCCAGCACCGGACTGCCCGGCGATGGTTTCCAGCTCCTTGACGTAGGCTGCGGTAGCCTGAGCGTTGGCAGCGCCTTCTTCCATGGTATCCATCCAGTTCTTGGCGGCAGCTTCCAAAGCGGGAGCACCACCCAGAGCTACCAGCTCTTCGGTCTTCTGGCGCAGCTTGTTACGGATGGCTTTTTGAGCCAGATACATGCCGTAGCCGAACTCGGCGTTGTCTTCAAACAGGGAGTTGCCCCAAGCGGGACCCACGCCCTGCTTGTTCTTGGTGTAAGGGTTGGAGGGTGCGCTGCCGCCCCAGATGGAGGAACAGCCGGTGGCGTTGGCCAGATACATTCTGTCGCCAAACAGCTGGGTGACCAGCTTGGCGTAGGGGGTCTCGCCGCAGCCTGCGCATGCGCCGGAGAACTCCAGCAGGGGCTGCTTAAACTGGCTGCCCTTGACGGTGCTCTCTCTGAACTTGGCGCTGACTTCCGCCTTCTCAGGCAGATCGAAGCAGTAACCAAAGACATCCTGCTGCTCCAGCTGGCTTTCCAGAGGCTCCATCACCAGAGCTTTTTCACCCTTCTTGCCGGGGCAGACATTGGCGCAGCTTCCGCAGCCGGTGCAGTCCAGCACGGTGGGAACCATGGCGAACTTGAGACCGGGCAGACCGGTGGCGTCCACCACTTGGGCGCCCTTGGGGGCCTTTGCCGCTTCTTCTTCGGTCAGAAGGAAGGGGCGGATGACAGCGTGAGGGCAGACATAGGCGCAGAAGTTGCACTGAATGCAGTTTTCGGGCTTCCAGGCGGGAACGTCCACGGCAATGCCGCGCTTCTCGTAAGCGGCAGAGCCCAGAGGGGAGGTGCCGTCTTCCCGTCCCACAAAGGCGGAAACAGGCAGGTTATCGCCCTTTTGAGCATTGACGGGAATGAGGATATTGTTGATGTAATCCACCAACTCTTTGTCCTCGCCCACGGCCTTGGCGTGCTCCATGGCGCCGGTAGCGTTCTTCCAGGAAGCGGGAACTTTCACTTCCTTGGCGCTGTCCACACCCTTGTCGATGGCATTGTGGTTCATCTTGACCACAGCCTCGCCCTTGGAGCCATAGCTCTTGGTGGCGGCATCCTTCATATACTTGACGGCATCGTCGATGGGAATGATGTTGGCCAGCTTAAAGAAGGCAGCCTGCAGCACGGTGTTCACCCTGCCGCCCAGGCCCAGCTCGCGGCCGATGGAGATGGCGTCGATGGTGTAGAATTTGATGTCGTTATCGGCAATAAACTTCTTGACATGGTTGGGCAGATGCTCTTCCAGCTCGGCGTCGGACCAGGGGCAGTTGAGCAGGAAGGTGCCGCCGGGCTTGAGGTCGCCGACCATATCGTACTTGTCGATATAGCTGGGGTTATGGCAGGCCACAAAGTTGGCCTTGTTGATAAAGTAGGTGCTCTTGATGGGCTGGTGGCCAAACCGCAGGTGGGAAACGGTGACGCCGCCGCTCTTCTTGGAGTCGTAGGCGAAGTAGGCTTGGGCGTACATGTCCGTGTGGTCGCCGATGATCTTGATGGAGTTCTTGTTTGCGCCCACGGTGCCGTCGGCTCCCAGGCCCCAGAACTTGCAGCTGGTGGTGCCCTCGGGGGAGGTGTCGGGGTTTTCACCCACCGGCAGGCTCAGGTGAGTCACGTCGTCCACGATGGAAAGGGTGAACTTGGGCTTTACGCCGCCGTCGGCTGCGTTTTTGTAAACGGCGATGATGTCGGCGGGCTGGGTATCCTTGCTGGCCAGACCGTAGCGGCCGGAATAGATGGGGGTCTGGTCAAACTGGGTGCCCTTCAGAGCCAGCACAACGTCCAGCTGCAGGGGCTCGCCCAAAGAGCCGGGCTCCTTGGTGCGGTCCAGAACGGAAATGCTCTTGACCGAGGCGGGGATGGCGGCGATCAACTTGTCGGCGCGGAAGGGGCGATAGAGGCGAACCTTGATCAGGCCGTACTTGCCGCCCTTGGCATTGAGGTAATCGATGGTCTCTTCAATGGTTCCGCAGACACTGCCCATGGCGATGATGATATGCTCTGCGTCGGCAGCGCCGTAGTAGTTGAACAGCTGATAGTCGGTGCCGATTTTCTCGTTGATCTTGCCCATATACTCTTCTACGATCTCGGGCAGAGCGTCGTAGAACACGTTGGAGGCCTCTCTGGCCTGGAAGAAGATGTCGGAGTTCTGAGCGGTGCCCCGCTGTACGGGACGGTTGGGGTTGAGGGCGTTGTCGCGGAACTTCTGAACTGCGTCAAAGTCCAGCATGTCGGCCAGGTCCTCGTAATCCCAAGCTTCAATCTTGTCTACTTCGTGAGAAGTGCGGAAGCCGTCGAAGAAATTCAGGAAAGGTACCCGGCCCTTGATGGCCGCAAGGTGCGACACCGGTGCAAGGTCCATAACCTCCTGCACACTGGAAGACGCCAACATGGCATAGCCGGTCTGGCGGCAGGCGTAAACGTCGGTATGGTCGCCAAAAATTGAAAGAGCGTGAGACGCAACGGCGCGAGCCGAAACGTGAATCACACTGGGCAGGTTTTCACCGGCCATTTTGTACATATTGGGGATCATCAGGAGCAGTCCCTGAGAAGCGGTAAAGGTTGTGGTCAACGCACCGGCTGCCAAAGAGCCGTGCACTGCACCGGCAGCGCCAGCCTCGCTCTGCATTTCCACCACCTGAACCGGCTGCCCGAAGAGGTTCTTCTGGCCACCTGCGGCCCATTTGTCCACCTCTTCCGCCATATTGGACGAAGGGGTGATGGGGTAGATGGCCGCCACGTCCGTAAATGCATACGAAACGTGAGCAGCAGCTGTGTTTCCATCCATTGTTTTCATTTTTCTTGCCATTCTTGTGTATCCTCCCAACTTAAAAGTTCCTTGAGCAGCAATATAGATCTTTTACATTCATACCCAATAAATAGTAGCACGGAATCACCGGAAAGTAAATAGAATAAGAAAAAACCGTATACGCACACAATTTTTGCAGAATTCATGGTGATTTTTATATATTTTTTTAAAAAACTTCCTTGCCTTTAGAATTCCACTCTTTTAATTATGAATTCACACTTTTTGATTCTTTTCATATGATAGTAGAGAACCGTTGCCCCAAAAGGGGTTATTTTTCATCAAAACATCAAAATCCCCGGCGGTGTTATGGAAAGGGAGCGATTGAGGATGAACGCTATTGTAATCATTAGCATCTGCCTGCTGGCCTCGGTGGGAATTGTGCAGGCCCTGGGCTGGCTGATCATGGGGCTGGGCCGCTATCCCGAATGGGGAGGCGTGATGCAGGTGGTTCCCCTGCGCAGCGACCCGGAGGAGCTGGAAGCTCAGCTGCGCTACGAGCTTTTTTTGCTGCGGTGGAGCACCAACCCCCGGCCCCAGCACCTCATCCTGCTGGATACCGGCTTGGATGAGGAGGGCCAAAACATCTGCCGCCGCCTGCTTGCCGGAGTGACCGGCGTGGGGATTTGCTCCCCCGACCAGCTGCCGGAGCTGGCGCTGGCTCTGGCCAACAAACACTGCGTATAGAGTCAGCTTTTTGCGCCGCCTCTCTAAACAAAGTCCTCCGCTGCGTTCCAAACCTTGCAGAAAGCCCCGGACCAAAACAGGCCGGGGTTTTCTGCGGCTCCGGCCATGGGACATTCTATTGAAAAGATCGGTCTTCCCGCTTATGATTGGCTGCCCGGTCTAGTCAACCGGTTGGCAATCCGGGCAAAGGCTTCTAAATCCAGCTGCTCTGCCCGGGCCCCCGGGTCCACTTCCGCCTGCACCAACAGAGGCGTCAGCTCCACTTTGGAAAGTTCCAGCGCCGCCGAAAGCCCGTTAAGCAGAGTTTTGCGCCGCTGGGCAAAGGCTCCCCGAATCACACGGAACAGCATGACTTCATCCTCCACCAGAACCGGGGGTTCCCGGCGCAGGGTGAGGCGCACCACGGCAGAGTCCACCTTAGGGGCTGGCAAAAAGGAGCCTTTGGATACGGTGAACAATAGCTCCGGCTGGCTGTACCAGGCAATGGCTGCGGTGATGGCTCCCGCCTGACGGGAGGGTAGGGTTGCGCAGATGCGCTGGGCCGTCTCCTTTTGTAGCAGGACGGTGATGGACTGCAAAGGCAGGCGGGATTCCAATAGCCGCATCAGGATAGGGGTAGTGATGTAGTAGGGAAGGTTGGCACAAACAATGACAGGCAGGTCGCCAAATTTTCCAAGGAGAGCTTCCAAATCCAGCTTGAGGAAATCTCCCCATACGATTTCCACATTAGAAAAATCCTGCAGGGTTTCTTCCAAGGCGGGAGCAAGGCTTTGATCCAGCTCCACCGCCACCACCTTTTGGCAGCGCTCCGCCAGCTGTGTGGTCAGCACACCGATGCCGGGGCCGATTTCCAGGGCCCCCACTTCGGGGCCTGCCCCCGCCGCCTGAGCCATTCGGGGGCAAACACCGGGGTTGACCAAAAAATTTTGCCCTAATCCCTTTTTGAGCCGCAGCTGGTGGCGGGCCAGCAAAGCCCGCACCACCGCCGGATTGGAAAGGTCGGCCATGAAAAATCCTCCGTTTGAGTGGTTTTAATTTGCATGGTTCCCAGTTTTGCAGTATAATAAACCAAAATATAGTCAAAGAAACCTGTTTGACTTTTGGCAAAGCTTCAAAACTAAAAAGTAGGTGCTTAAAATGACCAGACGCGACAAACTCAACTATTATTTGGATATCGCCGAAACCGTACTGGAGCGTGGCACCTGTCTGCGCCGGAACTTTGGCGCTATCATTGTAAAAAACGACCAGATCGTGTCCACCGGCTATTCGGGAGCCCCTCGGGGACGGCGCAACTGCTGCGATGTGGGGGAATGCGTCCGCCTGCGGATGAATATCCCCCGGGGTGAGCGGTATGAAATGTGCCGTTCGGTCCACGCCGAGGCCAACGCCATCATCCACGCCGCCCGGTCGGATATGATCGGGTCCACCCTGTACCTTTGCGGCAAAGAGGTAGACAGTGGCGAATACGTGGAAAACGCCAACCCCTGCTCCATGTGCAAGCGGATGATTATGAACGCCGGAATCGCCAAGGTTGTCGTGCGCAATACCCGGGAAACCTACACCACCACCGTGGTGCTGGACGAGTGGATTAATCACGACGATTCCCTGCTGGGAGTCACCGGATATTAAGCAGCCCAGGGATACATAACATTACAATCTTGGGCCGCAAACGCAAAGAAGGGTTGGCAAGCAGTCCACCCTTCTTGTGTTTTTTTGCCCAAGTAAACAAGCTAAAGTCCACAGACAAACCGGATGCTTCGGCCACTTTGAGAGCCGGGGTATCCCAACCCAGGGCGGCAGGCCCACAACAGGAGGAGTGCTTTATGCGGTTGGACAAACTGGTTTCCCACGGTGCAGGCATCAGCCGCAAGCAGGCGGCTCAGGTCATACGCGGCAGCCGGGTTCTGGTCAATGGGGAGGCAGTCACCCGTCCGGAAGCCCACTGCGGCGAGGACGCCCTCGTCACCTTGGACGGCAGGCCCCTTGCAACCGGGAAGCGATACTACATGCTCAACAAGCCCCTGGGGATGGTCTGCGCCACCCGGGATTCCAAAGAGCCTACGGTACTGGAACTGCTGCCTGCTCACCTGCGTAGGGGAATTTTTCCCGCCGGGCGGCTGGACAAGGACACCGTAGGGTTTGTTCTACTCACCAACGATGGTGCTTTTGCTCACCGGGTGCTCTCCCCCAAGCAGCGGGTGGGGAAAACCTACCGGGTCACCTTGAATGCTGCTTTTTCGTTGGAAATGCTGCAGCTGGCCTTTTCCCAGCCCATGGATTTGGGTGGCGGAGACATCACCTCTCCTGCCCGGCTGCACCTGCTGCAGGGAGGCAACACCCCTGTGGCCCAGCTTGTGATCTATGAGGGCAGGTTTCATCAGGTTAAGCGGATGTTTTCCCGCTTTGGCCTTACGGTAACCGCTCTGGAGCGAACGGCTATCGGCGGTTTGGCTCTGGACCCGGATCTGGCTCCTGGCCAGTGGAAACCTCTGACTCAAGAGGAGTTGGACATGGTGTTCTCCGATGCATCCAAACCGTGAAGGATCGGAAGGGGCATCCCCTTCAAGGCTCCCCCCCGATGGAAGCAATCTATACCGATATGCAATGCTTCGAGCTGCAGTCTGTTATAATCAGTTCACTTGAAAACACTTTAATATTTCAAGTCGCAGCATTTACCGCGTAGCTGCCCGCAGGGCAGCTTGAACCGGATTTCATAGACAATCCCACGCCTGCGACATGCCAGAGAGCAACGCTTGCTGTTTTAAAACGTTGATTGCCTATATCTGGGCTGCAGCTCGTTTAAATCGATGCGGTAGCGGAGCAGATCCCGGTTGACCACCTTCCCCGGCTGGGCGGTCTCTCCACCCCGGGCAAAATAGTCGCCCCAAACACCCACCACGCGAAAGCCCAGACGAATGAGCAGGGCATGGCGGCGCAGCTCGGCATTTCCCATGCCGATTTCTACAAAGCGCCCGCCCTGCACCCGCACATAGTCCATGACATACATCAAAAGCTCGTAGATGACCCCGGTATCCTCCGGAAGGGCAGCCACCGCCAGATTGACGATGTCGTAATAGTTTTTGCGCTTGGCCAGCAGGCAGACAGCCACCGTCCGTCCGCTTAGCACCCCCACAAAGGCTTCGCACAGGTTGAGCTGCCGCATGGCTTCCGGCAGAGACAGCTGGTCCTGCAGCAAAAGATCAACATCAACTAAATCCTTGTTAATGGAAATAGAAAAATTTTCCACACCGAGACCTCCTCTCACCCCAACACTGCATCCAAACTATACCATATCCCACAGGGTCAGGCAAACAACTTTTCTGCTTTTTTTAGGTCCAGAGCCCGGCATCGATGCTGGATGCGACCCTCTCCCCGGGTGCGGACAACAACGTCGCAGGTGCTTCCAAACCGCTGGAAGGGCCCCTGCCGCAGCTCCACCTGAACAATCTTATCCCGATTCACCACCACGGTGTGGAGGTAAAACCCCTTGGAATAGCGCAGGGTGAACACATCCCCCCGGCGAGCCAGCCCTCCGGTGCGGTAGTCAAAGATACGGGCCAGCAGGAACACCACACAGGGAACCATGGCCATGCTCCCTACAAACAGGGCAAAGGCCGTCCACCCTTCCATCAGCCGGATCAAAAACCCGGTGATGAGGGGGACACCCAGACACAGGCACAGAGGCTGCGCCACAAACCGCATCACTCCCCGCATACTGGCGGGGAGGCTGCGAGGAGCGGGAGACAGCGCCGGGAACAGCAAGGTACGGTTTTGCCGGAACTTGGTTTCTCCCTCGGTGGGAACCAGACAGGTAATGTCCTCTTTTTGCTTGCCGTAGCCCACCGCCGAAATATACAGGGAGTAAAGTCCCATCACTTTGGTGGTCAGACTTTGGCGGATGTCGATGAAGTTGACCTCTGCATACTTCACCAGATATTCCCGGGAGGTAACGGTTCCTCCCACAATATGCAGGTTGTCCCCTTCCCGGGAGACCTGCATGTTTTTATACTGCAGAAAGGTGCGGATAAAGCTGACCGTCCATCCTCCCAGCAGCAGGTAGGCAAGGGCGGCGGCGGCCGGGGGAATGCCAAAGGCCAGAGCCCGGGCCGTTTCTTCAAAGGTGTCGATAAGCATACGGGAAAACTCTACCCCCAGCAGCCGTCCGCTCTGGGAGATAAAGGCAGCGATAAAGACAATCCCCGCCAAGGAGTTGGAATTAAGCAGGCTCAAAGCCAAAATAGATGAGGTGCGGGGGGTATAAACTCCAGCACCTTTGGGGAGGCAATCGTTTCCCCGGCCTCGGCTATACTCCAATAGGATGCGGGCATTTTTGGGGGAAAGAATGATGGTGAAATCCGCGTTGGAGCGGCTGCCTCCCATGGTGTCCACCCGCATCCGCACCGCCCGGAAGGGCTGGAGGTAAAAGGAGTGGGTCACCGATAGGGTGACGATATTGCGCCACGGAATCAGGGTGTCGCTTTGGAGCAGCACCCCCGAGCTGATGTAGAGGGTATCCTGATTCCAGCGGCAGGTTACCCGCCACCACCGGAGCACGGCAATCCCCACCATCAGCAGGAGAATCAGCACATCGGCCCAGGTGCCTGCCAGCCATCCAGTCAGGTCGTTTCCCAAAGCAGCAAAAAATCCCCTCAGCACCGGGATGATGATGAGGTAAAGCACTCGCCACAGGTTGCCCAATATGGTGATGGGATGAGCCCGGTATTGGGGGGACATTGCACCGCTTCCTTATCCATAAGTTTCCGCTTGTCTGCCGTGCTCGCAAAAGTGGAGCACCGCCGGCCTGCCCTGTGTCGAAAAAGCATGACCGGAGGCTATCCGACCGTCCCGCATCATCCTTTCCCACAAAAGCCCGATGCTCCGACTCCGTCGCTTTTTACAGCAGCTTTGCCATCAGATGTCCGGTAATCAGCTTGGGGTAGAAGTAGGTGGATTTTTGGGGCATTTTTTCCCCGGCGGCGGCCACGTCGGCAATCTCTTCCACCTTGGTGGCGTTGAGCAAAAAGGCGCAGTCAGCCTTTCCCTGGGAGACGGTGGCAAAGGCTTCCTCGGCATCCCGGGTGTAGTAGAGGTTGCGCTGGTTTGCCATATTTTCTTTATCTATGCCCAAAAAACGTTCCAAAATCAGCAGGTGCAGCACATTGACATCCAGCAGCTGGTAGGCGTTGCTGGCGTCGGGCAGCAGCTCTTTCATAACGTTTTCACTGCGCAGCTTCAGCAGATAGCCCCCCTGAGGCAGGCAGAGCCCCAGAACCTTTTCCCCGGCCTCCTCGGCCTTTTTCATGGCTTCCTCCAGCTGGGAAACCGCCATTTCGGTGAGGGTGAAGTGTTCAGCGCAGTCTTTGAGCAGCTGCTCCGCGTCAAACTGCTTAAGCCCATGTACCACCCGGTGAGTGGGGAACACCACAAGTCCCGGGTGCTCCATATGAACCAAGGTCATCATCAC
>JAHDPQ010000147.1 GCA_018434245.1 Oscillospiraceae bacterium | reverse complement strand
CGCTGTTTCTTCGGGAGGTCAGCATTCGCCTGTAAGATCGCGTGGATTCGGTCTCTGACGTCGGGAGTGAGAGCAGTGCAGGGACGCTGAATCTGACGATCGTTGGGAAGAATGGTTTCTTCGATTCCCTCTTTGACATCTTGAACCCGCTGGAGATACCGCGCTACGGTATTCCGGGAGATATTGAGTTCTTTGGCGACTCGTCTCTTGGATCCATAGAGATTATGGAGTTCTACAATGCGTCGGATATCACTCATTGATTTCACCTACGAACCCCTCCAGAGCTAATGATGGAACCGGAGGGGGGATAGGGTGGATCAATTTATGGTGAGCCTTTTGAGGAAAAGTGGATCAGTTTACGATGGGCGAAAACAACGGGTACCCGAATTCCTTTGAAAATCCTGCCCCGAGAACGACGACATTCGGTTTTTCAAAATTTCTCGGAAGCCGGGTTGCAAGAGAGACCGCACTCAAACTGGTTTTGGGCATCATTTCATCGACAGTCCGCCGGTTTTCGGTTGTCGGCGACAGTATTCATATTCCATCCTCAAGCACCTGCAGTTTCTTCCCTCGTGATGGCAACCGTCTCTTTTGCCCGGAACGGAAAACATGTCTACCTCAGGGTCGGGTTCCGGGTCTTCCCGAGGGTCATCGTTTCGCCGGTCATCTGCAGCTCACGGCTGCAGCCAGAACTTTGCCGCTGCATGGAGTACCGGTACTATTACCTTGACCCAGGCACTCTTCGGAATAGTCTCCACCACCCGGAGCGACGGATTTTTGAGGCCGAAAGCCTCGTCCAATCATACCCGCGCCTCGGTCTCTAATTCCATTACTGGATTTATAACATATCTATTCCAGACGACTATACGTGCCCGGGATATAAATTTCAGTCGCTTCTCAGAGAGCCCGCGCCCGGCAGCATGATCAGAAGGCCTCATTATTGCATTCACTTCGGGGGTTCAAATTCACGTGTTCGCCACCGGCACGGGTGCTGCGTACGTGATCGGAGAAGAACAAATCTTCCATACAGGATCAGGCATTCCGGAACCGGGGAACGATATCGATCGGTGAGGAACAGCAGTTCACGTGCCCGGTCTATAGAGGAATGTTGATTCATGAGTATACTACTTTTCAGTCAACAGTTCACGTAAGGCGATCGGTAAGCGCCGGTAGTCCGGCCGGACATGGCCGCTGCACAGGCGGGCATTCCCTTACCGGGGTTGATGGTCTAGCCGGGCGGTATGAGGACGAACTCCCCTGCCTTCGCGGTGACAACGACGACATCGCCGAGATCGCTTCGCTGGAGAAGGTAGAGCGCCTCACCCGCAAGCACCTGATACATCTCGGGATAACCGATCCCTGAGGGGCTGAGCGGATGATAGTGCCCTTTGGTCTTGACGTACTCCCCGCCCACGGTTTCCGGAGGAATGACGGTGATGTCGAACCGGACGTTCTGCTCATGAAGATACGCACGATCCTCGGTCGTGAGGGCGAGGTCGCGGTACATGTAATACAGGGGCATGTCGCTGGACTGGTCCGGGTTGGCCAGTACGCATCGCATATCGTCAAGGGTTCTGACGGAGGGTTCAGGGAGGATACCAGGCCAATATCTGTTCATCGATTCATGTTCTGCTGTACCCGGTGATAATCTACGCGATCTGGTTCCGGTGCATCCTTCTTCAGGTCGCGGTCCATCGCGTCTCCGTGAGGAGAGCGAGGTCAGTGATGCTCCCCTCGACGAACGTCACCCGGGGGTGGTCGAGGAGGTGCTCGATGTTCTCCCGTCGCCCGGTGGCGAGGTTGTCGATGATGACGTCGTGGTGGTTTTGTGCCAGGGTGTCTGCAAGGTTTGAGCCGATGAAGCCGGCGCCGCCGGTGACGATGGAGCGCATGAAGAGGGTATGGCGGTGGGGTGGTTTAGGGCTTTCTGAATGGTGCCAGCGAGACAGTCCGTTCAGCCCTCGGATGTGCCATGGCGCTCGATAATGAGTGGGGTTCCAGGTTGTCTTTCCCGCTTGCCTGG
>JAHDPQ010000128.1 GCA_018434245.1 Oscillospiraceae bacterium | reverse complement strand
GGGGAGATGATGATCGCCACCCGGCACAGTCACTTTCCCGTCAAGGCAGGGGATAAGCTGGCCGGAACCCGGGTGATTCCTCTCATCATTTCCGCTGAAAAGATGGAGGAAGCCAAACAAATCGGCGGAGGTTCCCCTCTCCTTGCCCTGCATCCCTTCCGCCCTCTCAAGGTGGGGATTGTCACCACCGGCAGCGAGGTGTATCATGGGCGGATTCAGGATACCTTCACCCCGGTGATCCGGGAAAAGCTGGCGGAATACGGTGCCGAAGCCCCTTGGAACAGGGTGCTTCCCGATGCTTCGGAGGAGATCACCTCCACCATTCTGGAAATGGTGGATGCCGGTGCCGAGATGATTCTGTGCACCGGAGGCATGAGCGTGGACCCCGACGACCGCACTCCGCTGGCCATCAAAAACACCGGTGCGGAGATGATAAGCTATGGTGCTCCGGTGCTGCCGGGAGCCATGTTCCTCCTGTCCTACCTGCGGGGGAGCATTCCGGTGGTGGGGCTGCCGGGCTGTGTGATGTATGCCAAACGCACCATCTTTGATCTGATGCTGCCCCGCCTGATCAGCGGCCTGCGGGTGTCGGCTGGGGAATTGGCGGCTCTGGGCCACGGCGGACTCTGCCTTGGCTGCCAGCCCTGCACCTATCCGAACTGCGGCTTCGGGAAAGGGATATAGCCATGTCAAAGCTGACACATTTTGATCAATCCGGAAACGCCGTCCTGGTGGATGTGGGTGGCAAACAGGTGACCCGGCGACAGGCCGTTGCCGCTGGGAGCATCCGCATGTCTGCAGAGTGCTTTGAAGCGGTGCAAGCCGGAACCATCGGCAAAGGGGATGTATTGGGGGTAGCCCGCATCGCCGGCATTATGGCGGCTAAGCAAACCCCCTCCCTCATCCCTCTCTGCCATACCATTCTCATCGAAAAAGTATCGGTAGACTTTACCTTGCAGGAGGAGTCCTGCGAGATTGTGGCAACCTGCACAGTGAAAACCACCGGGATCACCGGGGTGGAGATGGAAGCTCTGACCGGGACTTCGGTGGCGCTGCTCACCATCTACGATATGTGCAAAGCGCTGGACAAGGGAATGTGCATCGGAAATATCCGTCTGCTGGAAAAAACCGGCGGCAAAAGCGGTACCTACCGCAGCGAGGAGAATTTGAAATGACCGATGCACAGGGGCGCATCATCGACTATATGCGGATTTCCATTACTGACCGCTGCAACCTGCGCTGCAAATACTGCATGCCCGATGACCTGCCGTCTGTCTGTCACCACAGCATCCTGCGGTATGAGGAAATCCTTCGGATTTGTGCGGCGGCTGTGGGTCTTGGCATCCGCAACTTCCGGGTGACCGGAGGAGAGCCTTTGGTGCGCCGCGGCTTTTTGGACTTCCTAACAAAGCTAAAGCAACTGCCCGGCGCAGAGTCGGTCTCCATCACCACCAACGGGGTTTTGCTGGAACCTTACCTTGACGATCTGGCCGCCATGGGCCTGGACGGAATCAACATCAGCCTGGATACCTTAAATCCCCAAACTTACCGGGAACTGACGGGAACCGATGCTCTGGATGCCGTCCTTTCCTCCATTCACAAGGCGGTGGTGGCCAACCTGCGGGTCAAACTAAACTGTGTGCCGCTACTGGGGATCAATGACCGGGAGCTGCCTGAGATTGCGGCCTTGGCGCAGACGCTGCCGGTGGATGTCCGCTTCATTGAGCTGATGCCCACAGAGGCGGGGCGGCCCTTCCGACCTGTCCCCGGCGAACGGGTGCGGAACATCCTGCGAGAGCGGTATCCCGATCTGCGCCCGGTTACGGAGTGGCGGGGGTCGGGGCCTGCACGGTACGAACAAAGCGACTCTTTGCTGGGGAGAATCGGCTACATCGATGCCCTCACCGGGCACTTCTGCAGGGCCTGCAACCGGATTCGTCTCACCGGCGAGGGCTTTTTAAAGCTGTGCCTCTACCACGACGCAGGAATCTCTCTGCGGGAACTGGTGCGCAGTGGAGCCACGGTGGAAGAGCTGCAGCAGGTGATGGCCGCAGCCATTGAGAGCAAGCCGGAGCATCATTACTTCGGGGATGCGGGGATGCAGGGCGGTATTGGCAACATGTCGAGAATTGGAGGATAGCAGGGATGCAGGGAAAGATTCTGGCTGTTTGCATCAGCAATGTACGGGGAGTGCAAAAAAAGAACGTCCACACGGCCATGCTCAAGACGGGATGGGGGCTGGAGCAGGATGCCCATGGCGGCAATTGGCACCGGCAGATCAGCCTGCTCAGTTACGACAAGGTTCGGGCGTTTAACGATCAGGGAGCCCATGTCGACCACGGGGATTTTGGCGAAAACCTGGTGGTGGAGGGTATTGATTTTCGCAGTCTGCCGGTGGGAACCCGGCTGGCCTGTGGCACAGCCCTGTTGGAAATCACCCAGATCGGGAAGGAATGCCACACCCACTGCCAGATTTACCACCGGATGGGGGACTGCATCATGCCCCGAGAGGGCGTCTTTGCCCGAGTACTCCAGGACGGCGTGGTGTCGGAAGGAGATAAGATGGAGGTGCTCCCTCCCGCCGAGGCTCCTCTACGGGCGGCGGTGCTCACCCTGAGTGACAGGGGGGCCGAAGGTGCGCGGCAGGATTTGAGCGGCCCCCTGATCCGGCGTATGCTGGAAGAAGCTGGCTACCGTGTGGAGCATCAAACTCTGCTACCCGACGATCGAAAGGTTATCGAAGAAGAGCTTGTAAACCTTGCCGATCGACGCAGGGTGGATTTGATCTTAACCACGGGAGGCACGGGTTTTTCTCCCCGGGACGTCACGCCGGAAGCCACCCTTGCCGTTGCCCACCGGAATGCCCCCGGCATCGCCGAGGCCATCCGCACCTATTCCTTGCAAATTACCGGGCGGGCTATGCTCAGCCGGGCTGTCTCGGTGATTCGGGGAGGAACCCTGATTGTCAACCTGCCCGGCAGTCCTAAGGCGGTGGAGGAGAGCCTTTCCTACATCCTGCCCCACATTGACCACGGAATCTCTCTTCTGCGGGGCAGCGGGGGAGAGTGCGCCCGGCCGTAGCCTATCCACTGCGCTGAGCCAATCCATACAAGGAGTGAAGAAAGATGCTTGACACCAAAGCGGGAGAGATTCTTATGGCAACTGGGGCCGATCAAAGCAGCGAGTACAAATCTATGATGCAGATCGGCTCTATTTCGGTGGTGCAGCGCCTGTGTATGACCTTTCACCTGGCGGGGGTGCGTCCTATTGTGGTGGTGGCCTCTCAAGAGGAACAGCAGATTCTGGAAAAGCACCTGGCCAGAATGCAGATAGTGTTTATGAAGAATGAAGATGCTCCCGACGACATCTTTTATAATGCAAAGCTGGGGCTTTCCCACCTGATGGAAACCTGTCGGTATGTTTTCATCACTCCCGTCAACATTCCTCTATTTTCAGTGGAGACCATTAAAAAGCTCCTTTCATCCAAGGAGGAGCTGGCGGTTCCGGCCTACAAGAGCCACAGAGGCCACCCTCTGATGATACACAACAGTCTCATCCCCGCCATCCTCAGCTATGAGGGAGCGAATGGACTGGAGGGTGCGTTGCAGCAGTTTGCCGGCAAGCTGACCCTGATCGAGGTGGACGATGCCGGAGTATACATCCAGTCCAACCAGTTTGAGGAGTGCGAAAAGCTGGCCGCCACCCACAGCCTGCAGGAATGGCGGCCGGTGATGAAGCTGCGGATTGCCGCGGAATCAGCTTTTTTTGGGCCGGGGAGCTGGCAGCTCCTATCCCTGATCGAAAGCACTGGTTCTGTGCGCAATGCCAGCGAGCTGATGGGGGTTTCCTACAGCAAGGCGTGGAGAATTCTCAACACCCTGGAGGAGCAGACAGGCTATCCCGTGCTGACACGCAAAAAAGGCGGACGGGGCGGGGGAGAATCTCAGCTGACGCTCCAAGGCAAACTGCTGATGGAGTGGTTTGAAAAGCTGGAGCGGTCCTGTAATCAGGCTATTAACGAAATCTTTGAGCAAATGCCTCCCCCACAGTTTTAGCGGGGAAGTAACTTGTGGAAGGCCATAGTTCTTCCACAGGGGTAACAGTGATTAAGGTTAGGAGGGCTTTGTCATGTATGTTGGTCATACCAGTCAGGACGGCCGCAGGCAGCCTCTGGCGGAGCATCTGGACAATGTCGCCCGGCTGTGTGCCGGCTTTGCCAAGCCCTGGGGCGGGGAGGATGTGGCCCGGATAATCGGCCTGTGCCACGATATCGGCAAGTACTCTCAGGCGGCCCAAAGGCGGCTGCTGGAAAACGGACACAAGGTGGACCACTCCACGGCCGGAGGCTTGGAGGCCGCTGAGCTCTGCGGTTTGCCGGGAGCCTACTGTGTATTCGGTCACCACGGGGGTCTGCCCGACGGCGGAAGCCCGGCCGATACTGACGCAGAGCCTACTATGTTGGGGCGGTGCAAGCGTCAGGTGGGAAAAAACATCCACGATTACGCTGCCTTTCGTTCGGAAATTACCTTAAACCCTCCCGCAGAGCCTGCTTTTGATCCCTTGGGCGATGTGGGATTTTCTGTATCCATGCTGATCCGCATGTTGTTTTCCTGTCTGGTGGACGCGGACTTTTTGGATACCGAACACTTCATGGCGGAGGGAAAGGTTCAGCGGGGGGGATACGACAGCATACCCGTTCTCCATCAAAAGCTGATGAGTTACCTGCAGCGGTTTGCCCACCCCACCTCCGATATCAACCGCAAGCGCAGCGAGATTCTGGAAAACTGCATTGCCAAAGGAAAGGACCAAAAGGGGCTGTATTCCCTCACAGTGCCCACCGGCGGAGGCAAAACCCTCTCCTCTCTGGCCTTTGCCCTTACCCATGCCAAACAGTACGGGATGGAGCGGATCATCTACGTGATTCCCTATACCAGCATCATCGAGCAAAACGCTCAGGTGTTTGCCGAATTTTTAGGCCGGGAAAATGTCCTGGAGCACCACTCCGGCTTTGAGTACGGGAACGAAACCGCTGAGGAGATTGCAAGGCGGCTCTACCTTTCCACCGAAAACTGGGACGCTCCCATTGTTGTGACCACCAACGTGCAGTTTTTCGAATCCCTCTTTGCCGCCAAAACCTCCAAATGCCGCAAGCTCCATCATATTGCGGGCAGCGTCATCATTTTTGACGAGGCTCAGATGCTGCCCATGCCCTATCTGCTGCCCTGCGTCCGGAGCATTGCTGAACTGGTACACAATTTTGGCTGCACCGCTGTTTTATGCAGCGCCACTCAGCCCGCTCTGGAAGGGTTCTTCCCGCCGGAGGTAAACTGTGAGGAAATTTGCCACGATCCGTTGGAGCTATACAACTTCTTCCGGCGGACAACGGTACATAGGCTAGGCACCCTGACCGACGGGGAACTGGCGGGGCAAATGAATGAACTCTCTCAGGTTTTGTGCATTGTCAACACACGCAAGCAGGCTCAAAACCTGTATCGGCTGCTGGACAGCGAGGGCAGCTATCACCTTTCCACCCTGATGCACCCGGAGCATCGCAAGGCCATCCTGAAACAAATACGTGCCCGGCTCAAGGATGAGCAGCCCTGCCGGGTGGTGGCCACCAGCCTGATTGAAGCAGGAGTGGA
Source organism: Oscillospiraceae bacterium (assembly GCA_018434245.1). Taxonomy (GTDB): domain Bacteria; phylum Bacillota; class Clostridia; order Oscillospirales; family Ruminococcaceae; genus WRAV01. Next base: position 6,434 of record JAHDPQ010000128.1, on the reverse strand, counting down.
TGTGGATTTCCCGGTGGTCTACCGGGCCAAAGCGGGGTTGGATTCCGTGGCGCAGGCGGCGGGGCGGTGCAACCGGGAGGGCAGGCGCACTGCAGCTCAAAGCCCGGTCTATGTGTTTGACCCTCAGGGGGAGTACACCCTTCCAGTGACCCAGCGTCAGGCGGCTGAAGTGCTGGAGCTGGTGGTGGCAAAGCACCGGGAGGATCTAGCCGCCCCGGAAGCGATTCGCTTTTACTTTGAACGGCTCTACGACATAAAAGGCGAAGGGCTGGATGTCAAGAGCATCGTATCCCGGCTGGAAAACGGCATCAGAAGCGGCGGTAGCTTTCCCTTCCGCACCATTGGAGAGGAGTTTCGCCTCATCGAATCGGACACCTATGCCATTCTCATTCCCGACACTACCGAAGCCGCAGACCTTGCCCGGTGCTTGCGGGCCGGGGAGCGGAGCCGTTCGCTGCTGCGTCAGGTGGGGCGGTACAGCGTCAATGTCTATGAAAATCACTACCGGCAACTGCGTGATATGGGGATCATCGAAGTTCTGGACCAACAGTTGGCAATTCTGGCGGTGATGGACAGCTACGATACCAAAACCGGATTGACTTTGGAGCCGGAAGGCGGCAAGGGACTGTTTATATAGTAGGCTCTGCAAAACTCACACCAGAGCGGCTTTGCTACACTGAAGGCCCCCGGCTTCGATGCCGGGGTTTTTCTTGCCCAAGAGCGTAGGCTTCTATCAAACATTTCGCTATTTGCCTAAAAAAAGAACAGACATTGAGATGTTTCGACAAAAAATAAGATAATAGTTGAAAATTCTTTCGCCTTTCTATAAACTAGAAATAAATGGAATCCTCATCTTATATTAGAAAGGAGTTGATGAAATGGGCTATGGCATCAAGGTGTGGGTGGAGGGGGATTACGCCCTTTTTTCGCGTCCGGAGCTTAAAGTCGAGCGCTATACCTACGACGTGATTACCCCCAGCGCTGCCCGTGGGCTGCTGGAAGCCATCTGCTGGAAGCCTGCCATGCGATACGTCATCGACAAAATCCATGTGATGAAGCCAATTCAAGTGACCAACATCCGCCGCAACGAGGTTTCGGCAAAGGGCTCGGCCAGTCTGGCCCGCTCCGCCATGAAGGGGAGCGGCATCCCCCTGTATATTGACGCATCCAGCACCATACAGCAGCGGGCCTCTCTGATCCTCAAAGATGTGAGCTATGTGATTGAAGCACACTTTGAGATGACTGAAAAGGCCCAGGAACGGGATACACCGGAAAAATTCTACAACATGATCCTGCGCCGCATCCGCAATGGGCAGTGCTACCACCAGCCCTACTTGGGATGCCGGGAGTTTCCCGCTCGGTTCAGCCTTGTGGGGGAGGGGGAACCTATTGAGCCCCTTCCCCTGGACAGGGATTTGGGGCTGATGCTCTACGACCTTGACTACTCCGACCCCGAAAACATCCAGCCCACTTTTTTTCGGGCTGTACTGAAGAGCGGCACCATAGACCTCACCGATTGCGAGGTGATGACGTGATACTGCAGTCGCTAGTGGAATACTACGAAGCTCTGGAACGGCGGGGGGAGATTGCCACCCCCGGTTGGAGCCGGGAAAAAGTTGCCTTTGCCCTCAACCTCTCTCCTGATGGGGAACTGCTGGGCATCATCCCCCAGATGCATACCGAAATGAGGGGGAAGAAAGAGGTGGAGGTTCCCGATCAGATGCAGGTGCCGGAGCGGGTTGTCCGCACCGTCGGCGTGGTGCCCAACTTCCTCTGCGACAACACCTCCTACCTTTTGGGCTTTGACAACAAGGGCAAGCCTAAACGGTCCAAGCAATGCTTTGAGTCCGCCAAGCAGCTCCATCTGGCGATACTGGAAAAAGCCACGGGAAAGGCCGCCTGTGCCGTCAAGAGCTTTTTTGAAAGGTGGGAGCCGGACACCGCCCGGGAGTATCCGGTGCTGCAGAGTTACCTTGACGATCTGACCACCGCCAATCTGGTGTTCCGGGTGGATGGGGGAGCCTGTGCCCAGGAGGACCCGGAAATCCGCAAGGCATGGGAGCATCACCGCCAATCGGGACAGGAGGGCCCCAGGCAACTCTGTCTGGTTACGGGGAAGGTGGAGCCCATGGCCTTTCTTCACGGGAAAATCAAGGGGGTGCCCGGTGCCCAGAGTGCCGGGGCCAACCTCATCAGCTTCAACGCTCCGGCCTATGAGTCCTATGGCCAAAACGACAGCGAAAGCCCGGGGACTCCAGTGGGACAACATGCGGCCTTTGCCTATGTCACCGCTCTCAATCACCTGCTGGGCAACCGGGAGCACCGTAACCAGATTGGAGATACCATGATGGTGTACTGGGCGGAGCAGGGAGACCCCCAGCCTCAAAAGCTCTTTTCCCTCTTTGCGTTTCCCACCGCCGATGCCGACGGTCAGCTGGCGGGGATCATGAACCATCTTGCCCTGGGTAAGCCTTTGGATAATGTTTCTCTGGACAAGCGGTTCTATGTACTGGGGCTTGCTCCCAACGCCGCCAGAATATCGGTGCGATTTTTCCTGCAGGACACCTTTGGAAACATGCTGGAAAACCTGCGCCGCCACTATCTGCGGCTGGAAATCCAGAAGCCTGCGTTCGACCAACGCCAATACCTGTCGGTCCCGGCACTGCTTTTTGAGACCATCTCACCCAGCAGCAAGAACAAAACAGCTTCGCCTTTGCTGGCCGGAGCGGTGATGCGCTCTGTCCTCACCGGCGCAGCCTATCCTCAGGTGCTGTTTGCGGCAGTGATGACCCGCATTCGCGCGGATCAGAACATCTCCCGGGGCAGGGCTGCCATCATCAAGGCATATTTAATCCACAATCACAAGGAAGAAGAGGTGACAACCGTGGCGCTGAACAAAGATTCCAACCATCGGGCCTATGTACTGGGCCGCTTGTTTGCCGTGCTGGAGGACGCTCAGAAGCAGGCAAGTCCCGGCATCAACACCACCATCAAGGATCGATACTTTACCTCGGCCTGTGCAACGCCGGGCAGTGTGTTCCCCCAGTTGCTCAAGCTGTCCCACTACCACACCGCCAAAGCTGAATACGGCGGTTGGCAGGAAAGGGAAAAGGCCCGGCTGCTGGACAAGCTAGAGGTGGACAAAGATCCCTTGCCCGCTCACTTTTCCCTGAAGGATCAAGGTATCTTCATGCTGGGCTACTACCACCAGGTACAATCTCGATACAACAAAAAGGAGGAGCAGACAAATGGCGGCAATCAGTAATCGCTATGATTTTGTAATTTTCTTTGATGTGGAAAACGGAAACCCCAACGGTGATCCGGATGCGGGGAACATGCCCCGTCTGGACCCGGAAACGGGATACGGCATCGTCACCGATGTTTGCCTCAAGCGCAAGATCCGAAACTACGTGGAGCTGGTAAAGGAGGACGAACCGGGCTATAAAATCTACATCAAGGGGGATACCCCCCTCAACACCAGCGACAAAACCGCCTATCTGGAGCTGGGTGTGGATGAGAAAAAAATAAAGGAAGAGAAGAAGAAAAGGCCCCAACTGGACGAAGAAATTCGGGATTTTATGTGCAAAAACTTCTATGATATTCGAACCTTTGGCGCTGTGATGACCACCTTTGTCAAGGCGGCCCTCAACTGCGGTCAGGTACGGGGGCCGGTGCAGCTGGGCTTTGCCCGCAGTGTGGACCCCATCGTTCCACAGGAGGTCACCATCACCCGAATCGCCATCACCACCGAAGCCGACGCAGAAAAGAAGAATACGGAAATGGGGCGCAAGCACATTGTTCCCTACGGCCTTTACCGGGCAGAGGGCTATGTCTCGGCTAATCTGGCCCGGAAGGTGACAGGATTTTCCGAAGAAGACCTTGCCCTGCTTTGGGAGGCCATCATAAACTTGTTCGAGCACGATCGTTCCGCTGCCCGGGGGAAGATGGCGGTGCGGGAGCTAATGGTATTCCGCCACGACAGCGAGCTGGGCAATGCTCCCGCTTACAAGCTGTTTGATCTGATCAAGGTTTCCCGCAGGGATGAGGATGCTCCTCCCCGGGCCTTCTCCGACTATCTCATCCAAGTGGAGGAGGATGCCCTTCCCCAGGGAGTGACCCTGACCCGGATGGTGTAAGGCCGTGTATGCCGAGGAAGATTTCCTCGCCCTGTCCGGCCTCCAGCACTTTGCCTTCTGCCGCCGTCAGCGGGCGCTGATCCATATCGAACAGGGGTGGCAGGAAAACCTTCTGACCATAGAGGGTGGCTTTCTTCACGACAAAGCTCACAAAGCCGACAGCGAAAAGCGGGGAGACGTCGTCATCACCCGGGGGATGATGGTGTTTTCTTCTACCCTGGGAATTCGTGGCATCTGCGATGTGGTAGAATTTCACCGGGACCCAAACGGCGTTGTGATTCGCGGTCACAAAGAGCCCTGCCGCCCGGTTCCGGTGGAATACAAGCGGGGAAAGCCGAAAGAAAATGACGCGGACATTCTTCAGCTTTGCGCTCAGGCCCTGTGTCTGGAGGAGATGCTGGCCTGCAATGTGCCGGAAGGCTTCATCTTTTATGGGGAGACTCGCCGCCGTTTGCCGGTGCTCTTTGACCGGGACCTGCGTCACCGGGTCCGGGAGCTTTTGGAGGAAATGCATGGCTATTACCGCCGGGGCCACACCCCCAAAGTAAGGCCGACAAAATCCTGCAAGGCCTGCTCTCTGGCGGATCTATGCCTGCCCAAGCTGGGGAAAAACCGGTCCGCTGCGGGTTATATCCGGTCCATGATGGGGGAGGAGCAGGGATGAAGAAGCTGTTGAATACGCTCTATGTCACATCGCCCGACACCTATCTGGCTTTGGATGGAGAGAATGTGGTGGTCCGCAAGGAGGAACAGGAAATGCTGCGCCTGCCTCTCCACAACTTGGAGGGGATTGTCGCCTTTGGATACACCGGTGCCAGCCCTGCTTTGATGGGAGCCTGCGCAAGGTCCGACATCAACCTTTGCTTTATGACGGCAAGGGGCCGCTTTCTCGCCCGGGTGGAGGGGGAAGTGAGGGGCAATGTACTGCTGCGCAAAACCCAGTACCGGGTGTCGGACCGGGAAGATGCTTCCTTGGAGATTGCGAAAAACATGATGGTGGGCAAGCTATTCAATGCTCGCTGGGTCATTGAGCGGGCCACCCGGGACCACGGGATTCGCCTGGATGTCGGCAAGCTGAAAGCTGCCTCCAGACAGCTGCAGCAATCCTTGGAGCAGGTGCCCCTATGCCAAAGTCTGGAGGAACTGCGAGGGATCGAGGGCGAGGGTGCCATGCGCTATTTCAGTGTGTTTGACGATCTGATTTTGCAGCAAAAGGAAGACTTTATCTTCTCCGGACGCAACCGGCGGCCTCCGCTGGATAAGGTGAATGCCCTCCTCTCCTTTGTATATACTCTGCTGAGCAACGACACTGCCTCCGCACTGGAGACGGTGGGCTTGGACCCCTATGTAGGATTCCTCCACCGGGACCGTCCGGGGCGGGTTTCCCTTGCTTTGGATGTGATGGAGGAGCTGCGTCCTGTGATGTCGGATCGGTTTGTACTATCTCTCATCAACAAGCGGGAGGTAAACCACAAGGGATTTACGGTTCAGGAAAATGGGGCGGTTATCATGGATGATGCAACCCGAAAAACAGTGCTGAATGCCTGGCAAACCCGCAAACAGGACACCATTACCCACCCCTTTCTGGAAGAGAAAATAAAATGGGGGCTACTACCCTATGTGCAAAGTATGCTGCTGGCTCGTTATCTTCGTGGGGATTTGGACGGGTATCCTCCGTTTTTGTGGAAGTGAGGCGATGGTATGCTGGTACTGATTACCTACGACGTAAATACCCAGACTGCTCAGGGACGCAAGCGCCTGCGTCAGGTGGCAAAGCAGTGTGTCAATTACGGACAGCGGGTGCAAAACTCCGTCTTTGAATGCGTTTTGGATGCCGCCCAATTGGCCATAGTAAAACATAAACTGGAACAGATCATCGAACCCGAGTGTGATAGCTTGCGGTTTTACAATCTGGGGAAGTCCTACCAATCCAAGGTGGAACACATTGGGGCGAAGCCTGCCATCGATATGCAAGGAGTACTGATGATTTAGTGCGAATCCCAAGCATAGGATAATCATCCGGCGCATTCGCACCTGATTTGATGGCGTTTTTGAAGAGGATGTAGTCTGAGGAGTTTGTTTTTGTCGGGGAAACGAGTAAATGATCTGTAAAATCGCTGCGTTTGAGCAACGCCAACGATAGCTTTGTTGTATAGTTTTGCTGTCTCCCTCCCCGCGGAGGGAGTGGATTGAAATGCGGTTTTGTTGCCTGCATTGTCATACGTATACCGTCTCCCTCCCCGCGGAGGGAGTGGATTGAAATACATTTATAGCCTCTGCAGCGTCAACTTGCCTCAG
>JAHDPQ010000172.1 GCA_018434245.1 Oscillospiraceae bacterium | reverse complement strand
GAGCGCGTGTTTGCCGATGCGAAAGAAAAGCATGGCATGCGTTACACGCTACACAAAGGGCTTGAACGGGTAAGAAACTGGGTCAGGCTTAAATTTGCTGCCATGAACCTCAAAAAGCTGGCAATGTGGGCGTAAATACGCACTTTTTTCTTGCGCTTCCACTTGATTTGCAAGAAGAACCCCTGATTTCACGCAAGAAATCAGGGGTTCTTTGACAGGCTGAAGCGACCTTTTAAGGTCGCTTTTTGTTTGGCTATTCGCTTGTTATTTTGTCTTGGAAGCGCCGTGGAAGAGAAGGGTTCCCCCGGGGGTGACCTGAAGGCCGGAAAGCTTGGGGGCGGTGAGGTAAGCGGAGGTTTCCCAAAACAGGGGAATGACCACTACATCCCGCAGGAGGATTTCCTCGGCTGCGGCGTAGGATTCCCATGCCTTGGAAGGGGTGGCTTGGGTGCGGGCCTCCTCCAAGGCTCCATCAAAGCGGGGGCTGTGGTAGCCGCTGAAGTTTTCCCGGCTGTCCGACGAAAAGCGGTCCAGCAGGGAGTCGGGCCCGGTGTCCTTCAAGGTGAAGGGGTACAACATCAGCTGGAATTCCCCCGATTTCAGCCGCTGAGTCAGGCTGTCCAAGGAGGCGGGTTCCGGGTAGATGGAAAGGTTGAGGTGCTGTTGCCAGCTCTGTGTGATGGTGTTTAAGGCGTCCCGGAACTCCTCGGGAGCCTGCAGCGCCGTGGAGGGAATCCGCTCCACCCCTTGGGCCCCTAATCCCAGTGCGAGCAGGCGCTTTCCCTGCCGGGGGTCAAAGGCAATGGGGCCGGATGATTGGGAAGCATTGCGCGGGGCCCGGCCCCCCAAAGTAGCGGTGGGGGGAATCAGCAGCCCGGCAGAGCGCAGGCCCGGCCCCAGAGTGTCTTGGTACAGGGAAGAATCAATGGTGCAGGCGAGGCTCTGGCGCAGGAGCGGGTTTTCCCACAGGGAAGAGTTTTGGTTGAAGAGGATGCACCATACCCGGTTTTCCCACTCCATCAGCTCCCCTTTGCCCTCCACCTGTTGCCGTTGGTGAGGCAGCACCCAGAGCAAATCACTTTTGCCGTTTAAATATTGAGCCACCGGGTCTTCCCGACCGGTATACAGTATAATCCGCTCCGGTTTTGCAAGACCCCGAGGGGAGACGTAGGCGTCGTTCCGTTCCAGCCGGATGGAGCCTTCGTTATCCCAGCGGGAGAGGACAAAGGGGCCGTTGGACAGCACCTGACTGCGTTCCAGGCCGTACCGGCCCCGGCTTTGGGTGAAGAAGTCCTCCCGGCAAGGCAGGGCGGAAGGGGTAGCCAGCAGCTCCAAAAAAACGGGGGAGGGCTGAGCCAGACGAAAGACCACCCGGCTTTGGTCGGGAGCGCTTACTCCCAAACCCTGCAGGGTGCCCTGCCCCGAGAGGATGGCCTCGGCGCCCTCCAGCATTCGGAACTGCCGGGCGTTGGGGGAGGAGGCCCCGGGGGCAAACATCCGCTGAAAAGCAAAGACAAACTGGGAGGCCAACACCGGCTGTCCATCCTGCCAGCAGGCACCGTCCCGCAGCAGGAACTCGTAGGTCAGGCCATCTTCCGAGACGGTGTAGCTCTGAGTCACCCCCGGACTCAGTCCCTCTCCGTCCCGGATCATCAGACCCTCCCCCAGATTGAGGAGGATCATCCGGGCGGCATCCTCAGTGGTGAACTGGGGGTCCAGATTGTGGACAGGGCCCTGCAAATCCATCCGCAGTATGGGGGAGTTGCTGTCGGAACAGCCGCTGAGAAGGGCGATCCCCAACAAAAATAGCAGCGCAATCAAACGCCGGATCACAATCACCTCCTAAAGGGACGTAAGCCACAAAGCGGGAAAGGGTATCCACGGCTGTGGCCGCCACAAAACCTGTGACGTAGGGCGGAAATTAAGCACTCCGCCGGTGGGGGCGGGTCTCCCTTTGCAATGCAGCTTAAATTTGCCTTATTGAAAATAGGAAAAGGGAATGTATCTGTTAGCGCTGTTCCTCCAGCCATAGGTAGATGGCCAGAGCGGTTTTGGCATCCCGGATTCGACCATCCCGGCAGGCGGCCAAGGCGTCGGAAATGGGCAGGGTAACCACGCTGAGCACTTCGTCCTCATCCAGATGCTGGGCGGTGGGAGCAAGCCCGTCGGCGGCGTAGAGATAGAGAAGCTCTGAAGTGTAGCCCGGGGAGGCGTAAAAGTGGCCCAGCTCCCAGACCCGCTCCGCCCGGAAGCCGGTTTCCTCCTCCAACTCCCTGCGGGCACAAGCGGCAGGGTCCTCCCCCAGCTCCAGCTTTCCGGCAGGAAGCTCCAGCAGCTCCTGTCCGGCAGCGTGGCGGTATTGTCGCACCAGCAAGAGGTTTCCCCCGTCGGCACTGGCCAGAATGGCAACGCCGCCTCCGTGCTCCACCACCTCCCGGGAGGTGACCTTTCCTCCCTCAATCTCCACCTGATCCAGATGCAGCTTAAGGATTTTACCGTTGTAAAGGGTGTTTCGGGAAAGAGGTTTTTCCGTACTCATATTGCCACAACCTTTGTCTGCAGACAGAAGCCTGCATAAAATTTGATAAAAATCTGTCGGTTATGTTGTCCCTTTGCAATCCCGATGGATGATACAACCTATCGCCCGCATATTCCTGTAGTAGTGTTACCAAACGATTCCGGGCTGGAGGTTTTATTATGTTGCAGAGCTTTTACACGCAGCCCCCCACCTATGAACGGGTGCAGGAGGCAATCCGATTGCTGCGGGAGCATTACCGCTGTCTCAAAGTATTTCCCATTGGAAAAAGTGTACAGGGGCGGGAGATCAACGCCCTGTGCATCGGCAACCCCACCGGGGCCACTCTGTTTGTGGGAGCCACCCACGGTTTGGAATGGCTCACCTGTATGTTGCTCATCCGGTTTTGCCAGCAGATGCTGGAAGCCCTGAAAACAGGGGGGAAAGTATCGGATATTGATGTGGGTCGGGCCCTTTGCAGCCGCTCTCTGGTGATTGTACCCTGCCTCAATCCCGATGGGGTGGAGATTGCCCTGCGGGGCAGCGAGGGAGCGGGAGAGCGGGCGGATTTCATTCAGGGGCTAGTGGGGGAGGAAGACCCCCGGCTGGTGTGGCAGGCCAACGCCAACGGAGTGGATTTAAACCACAACTTTGACGCCGGCTGGTGCATCGTCAAGGAGATGGAGGTAAACAGTGGCATCACCGCCCCCGGGCCCACCCGCTTTGGAGGGGTTCACCCCCACAGCGAGCCGGAAACCATTGCCATTACCACCTTTTGCATGACCTACCAGCCCCGCAGCCTCTACTCCCTCCACTCCCAAGGGGAGGAGATCTACTGGTATTACGGATGCCATACCCCTGCCCGCAGCAAGATGATGGCCCAGATTCTGGCTTCTTCCAGCTGCTACTCTCTGGCCAAGCCGGTGGAGATGGCCTCCCATGGCGGGCTCAAGGATTGGTTTATCGAGAAGCTGCGCCGGCCCGGCTTCACCATAGAAGTGGGGCTGGGAAAGAATCCCCTGGGACTGGACCAGCTGGATAAAATCTACAATAAGATCGAAGAGATGCTGATGATCGCCACCTTGCTATAGCTCAAAGGGGCAGATCGTCTTGGACTAGGCCGGGTGGGGAAGGTTGTTTCTCTGCCCGGTCAGCTATTTTTGCGAAAAGCCAGATAGCTTTCCAGCAGGATGGTGGCGGCTACGGCGTCTACTACCTGACGCTTCTTGCGGCCCTTGGTGGTTCCGGCGTTGAGAGCCGCGTGGGCGGCCAGAGTGGTCCCCCGCTCGTCCCAAAGCTGGACGGGAACATCCAGCAGGTTTGCCAGCTCCCCGGCAAATTCCTCACTAATTCTGGCCCGCTCCCCAAGGGTATTGTCTCGGTTTTTGGGGTACCCTACAATTACCGTTTCCGCCTTGTGCTCCCGGGCTGCCCCGGCTACCTTTTCCAGAATAGCGGGACGGTGCTTTTCGTGAATCACTCCGGCGGGATAGGCCAACATCTCTCCGGCGTCACAAAGGGCAAGCCCGGTGCGGGCATCTCCCAAATCTACAGCGAGGATAATCATACCTTGCCTCCGTCTGCCATGAGGTCGGGGGGCAGATGGCTAATGTCGTTGACCCGGTGCAGAGATACTTTGTCCCGGTAATAGATAATATGATTCACTCCGGTGTTCTGGCCCCACTCGGTCTCGCCCATCTGCTCCAGTGGGTAGGCTCTTACAAAGCAGAGATAGCTGCGAATGGCACAGCCGTGGCTCACCACCACCACCGACTGATTGGGGTGGCGTCTGGCAATGTTGCCGATCCCCCTCACCATGCGGGTGTAGACATCCAAAATGCTTTCTCCATCCTTGGGGCCGGCAAAGAGATGGGGCTTTGTGTCAAAGGCCTCAAACTCTTTGGGATACATGGACTTTACTTCCTCAAAGGTGCGGTTTTCAAAATCGCCCATGTTGATTTCGATGATATCCGGTTCGATCTGCACTTCCAGATCGTGATAGGCGGCAATAGCGGCGGCGGTCTGACGGGTCCGCTGTAGCGGGCTTGCGTAGATGGCGGCCAGAGGCAACGCCTTGAAGCGTTCCCCCAAATGCTCCGCCTGCTCAAGGCCCACAGGGGCAAGGGGAGTGTCGGTTCGCCCCTGAAAGCGCCCGGCCTCGTTCCCCTCGGAACGGGCATGGCGCACAAGATAGATGCTAGTCATGGTAAGCCTCCCACAGTTGATTTTTTCCCCAAAATGCTATATACTTAGGCATGTTCCTAGCTTACAACAAAGCCCTTTTGCCCGGAAACAAAACAGGACAGGATCTGATACTTTGAACAAACATGGAATCTCCACTTGGAAGATAGCCGTCTGCGGGCTGATTGCCGCTTTTTATACCGCTCTGTGTCTGGCCACGCCGGTGTTAAGCTACGGCATGATTCAGGTACGAGTGGCCGAAGCGCTCACCCTGCTGCCGGTTCTTTCTCCCATTGCCATTTGGGGCGTGACTCTGGGCTGCGCTGTCTCCAATCTAGCGGGTTGGCTTTCCGGAGCCAATCCCATCGGCTATATGGATGTGCTGTTCGGTACTGCCGCCACTCTGCTGGCCGCCCTTATCTCTTATCGGCTGCGCCAGATACGCTGGTTTGGGCTGCCGGTTCTTTCCGCTTTGGCCCCTGTTGTCTGCAACGGCCTGATTATCGGTGCCGAGCTTTCCATTTTGTTTCCCATTGGCGGCAGAATACCCTCCCTGCTGGTCCACGGGTTTTGGGTGGCGGCGGGAGAGCTGGTGGCTTGCCTGCTGCTGGGGCTTCCCTTGGTGATGGCTCTGGAGCGCCGGGGCATCGTGCCGGACAAGCTCTAACCCTTATTATTTTACAGGAATGTCGGGCAGAATACAACAGCCTGAAGGAAGCTTCTTCCACTAGTAGGGTTTTATCGCTTCAGGGAAAAACCGCGTATCTGCTCTGAAAGAACAACAGCGGCTCCGTTGGACCTTTGCCGCCTGCTGCGGTGGGCCAAGGAGCCATTTTGAATCATTTGGCGGCTGGGCAGTATTTTCCCAAAATGGAATCTGAGCCGCCCTGTACCCCATCCCAAAATAGAAAGGTAGTTGCCCAATGCTGCACCCGGATCAGAGCAGCGCTCCCATTTACGAGGCGCTGGAACAGTTCCGCAAGGCCCGGGTGGTTCCCTTTGATGTCCCCGGCCACAAGCGGGGCAGGGGAAATCCCGAGCTGACCCGTTTTTTAGGGGAGCAATGCGTCGGCATCGACGTCAACTCCATGAAGCCCCTGGACAACCTCTGCCACCCTATCTCGGTGATTCGGCAGGCGGAGGAGCTGGCGGCGGAGGCCTTTGGAGCCTCCAATGCTTTTTTAATGGTGGGAGGAACCACCTCTGCCGTGCAAAGTATGGTGCTTTCCGCCTGCAAAAGCGGCGATAAGCTGATTTTGCCCCGCAACGTTCACCGCAGCGTCATCAATGCTTTGGTGCTCAACGGGGCCCAGCCCGTCTACATCAACCCGGAAACCGACGACCGTCTGGGCATCTCCTTGGGGATGCGCCTTTCCCAAGTGGAAAAGGCGGTAGAAGAACATCCCGATGCCAAGGCCATTCTGGTGAACAACCCCACCTACTACGGCATCTGCTCCGACCTGCAGGGGATCATCCAACTGGCTCATGAAAACGACATGCTGGTGCTGGCCGACGAGGCTCACGGCACCCATTTCTATTTTGGGGAGGGGCTGCCGGTTGCCGCCATGCGGGTGGGGGCGGATATGGCCGCTGTCTCCATGCACAAGTCGGGGGGGAGCCTTTCTCAAAGCTCCTTTTTGCTGACAGGGCCCAACGTCAGCCCCGGATATGTCCGGCAGGTGATTAACCTGACCCAGACCACCAGCGGAAGCTATCTGCTCATGTCCAGTCTGGATATTTCCCGGCGGAATCTTGCCCTGCGGGGCAAAGAGGTGTTCCGCAAGGTGGTGGAGATGGCCGAGTACGCCCGCAGCGAGATCAACGCCATCGGCGGTTACTACGCCTACTCCCGGGAGCTGATTTCCGAAAGCGTCCACGATTTTGACGTGACCAAGCTCTCGGTTCACACCCTGGATATCGGCCTTGCGGGAATCGAGGTCTACGACATCCTGCGGGACGAGTACGATATTCAGATCGAGTTTGGAGATTTGGGCAATATTCTGGCCTATATCTCCATTGGGGACCGGCAAAGGGACTTGGAGAGGCTGGTGGCTGCTCTGGCGGAAATCTGCCGCACCTACCAGAGGGATAAAACCGGACTGATGAATCAGGAATACATCGACCCTCAGGTGGCGGTCACCCCCCAGCAGGCCTTCTATGCTGAAAAGGAAAGCTTGCCTATCCGGGAGACTTTGGGGCGGGTGAGCAGCGAGTTTGTCATGTGTTATCCCCCGGGGATTCCCATTCTGGCCCCGGGTGAGCGAATTACCCGCAAGGTTTTGGACTACATCGAATACGCCGCGGAAAAAGGCTGTTCCATGACAGGGCCGGAGGACCCGGAGCTAAGGCACCTCAACGTCCTCAAGGATCTGGATTATATTTAACCCACACACAGAGCGGGCGCCTTTGCGGGCTACCAACACCAAGGAGGAGTGCCTTTATGGAACTATGGTTTTCTGAATCTCATACACCCAACGCCAAATTTTCCATCCGGGTGGACAAGCAGATTTATGCGGGCCAGAGCGAATTCCAGCGGATTGACATCTTTGAATCCCCGGAATTCGGCCGTTTTCTGGCTCTGGACGGATATTTAATGTGCACCGAAAAGGATGAGTTCATCTATCACGAGATGATTACTCACGTGCCTATGGCGGTTCACAAGGATGCCAAAAAGATTCTGGTCATCGGCGGCGGAGACGGGGGCGCTGTCCGGGAACTGGTACGCTACGACCGGGTGGAGAGCATCCACATGGTGGAGATCGATCCGGAAGTGGTGCAGGTTTGCAAAAACTATATGCCCTTTACCGCCGCCTGGATGGACGACCCCAGAGTGACCCTGTTCCACGAGGACGGGCTCAAGTACATCCGCCGCCAGGTGG
>JAHDPQ010000022.1 GCA_018434245.1 Oscillospiraceae bacterium | reverse complement strand
TCCACCATCACCCAGCAGCTGATTAAAAACGTCACCGGGGACAACGACTACCGGGTGGAGCGCAAGGTGCGGGAAATCTTCCGGGCACTGGATCTGCACAAAAACTATTCCCGGGAAGAAATTCTGGAGGCATACCTGAATCTGGTACCTCTTGGTAACGGCACCAACGGCATTCAGGCGGCGGCCAACTTCTATTTTGGCAAAGATGCCAAGGACCTCACCCTGGAAGAAAGTGCCGCCATCGTGGGCATTACCAAGTTTCCCGGCCTTTACAACCCCTACCGCAACCCGGAAGAACATAAAAAACGTCAGGCTCACGTTCTCTCTGAAATGCTGGACCAAGAGCTTATCACCCAGCAGGAGTATGATAAAGCGGTAGATGCCAAGCTCAATTTTGTGGATAGAGACTCGCAGGCCAGCACCGTCACCCAGACCTCCAGCTACTTTGTGGACCACGTCATCAATGAGGTAGTCTCCGATTTGATGGAGTATAAGGGGATGGAAAAGAGCTATGCCCTCAACCAAATCTACAGCGGCGGATACCGGATCTACACCACGGTGGATCTGGATATGCAGGCGTATCTGGAGGAGTTCTTCCTCACCTCCGACAATTTTCCCACCGTCAGAGGGGAGGAATATCCCCAGTCCGCCACCGCCATCATCGACCCCAACGGCAAGCTGTTGGCGGTAGTGGGCGCCATCGGAGAAAAAACAGGGGATCTGATTCTAAACCGCGCCACCATGTCCCTGCGGCATCCCGGGTCGGCTCTCAAGCCCATCGGCCCCTATGCCCTGGCCTTTGAGCGGAACAACCTCACTTGGTCCACCATTATAGAGGACAGCCCCCTTACCGATCTTCCCGGCGGCTGGTCTCCCGTCAACTACTATGGCGGCTTTTTGGGTCCCGTTACAGTAAACCGAGCCATTCAGCAATCGGTGAACACCGTGGCGACCAAGGTGGTTCAAATGCTCACCCCCCGCCGAGTGTTTAACTTCCTCAACGACAACTTCCATTTTTCCGGTCTGGTAGAGCGGGAAGTAAAGGGAAAGCAAGTTCTCTCCGACGTGGATTACAGCCCCATGGCTCTGGGCGCCCTCACCTACGGAGCTTCGCCTCTGGAAATGGCAGGCGCCTATCAAATCTTTATTAACGGCGGGCAGTACACCAAACCTTACTCCTATACCCGGATCGAGGACTTTGAAGGCAACATCATTCTGGAAAAGGATGTCACTCCCACCCAGGTAATCAGCCAGGATACCGCCGTGCTAATGAACAAGCTGCTTCAGCAGGTGGTGGTAGGCCCCAACGGAACCGGCCGCAATGCCCGTCTGGACAATATGCCCACCGGCGGCAAAACCGGAACCTCTCAGGACAATACCAACCAGTGGTTTGTTGGCTTTTCTCCCTACTATGTGGCCCCGGCCTGGCTGGGACATGACCGCACCAACAAAGTAATGGTGGATGCCAATGGCCGCCGCCAGGTGGTTCCCAATTCGGTGAACTACAGCGGATACTCCTTCCCGCCCCCGGTGCTGTGGAAGAGCATCATGCAACCCCTCCACAAGGATTTGGAGTACAAGGACTTTATGGAATCCCCCAACGTGGTATCCATGACCTATTGTACCGAAACGGGGCTTATCGCCACCCAACACTGTCCCAACACCGCCTCGGGTTGGTATAAAACCAGCCGGATCCCCTCCAACTGTACTCTCCATACCAGCGCCCCCATTGAGGCGGGAGAAGGGGACGATTTGGATCGCAGCGACGATGATTATTCTACCAATCCATGGATCCGCCGCCGGAGTAGCAGCAGTAACGGAAACGGCACTGCCATCGACCCCAGCCGCAGTATCTTTGACCATGTGAGCTAAAAATTCCCCGCAAGGGTCCTGCACCTTTTCAGGAAAAGGCTTGTGATATAGAAAATAAGGGCAAGAGCTGCGGCATCTGCCCTTTTTCTATACCATTTGACGGAGGCAAACGGTTATCGGTTGGAAAACAGGCATCAGCCGGCGGGCCCGACAATTCTTGGATGCTTGCAGGCTATTTTTGTAAAATATCAGAATGGGAAGGGCTTGTATTCATGAAAAGGCGTAAGCTGTTTTGCGAAATCTCTCCCATAACCTATGGTATTTCCATCTTAAAATGTCAGCTGGTTCGGAGGATGCAAGACCTCTTTTCCCCCGCAGTATTTGCAAAGCAAAAAAGCGATTCCCCATTGCCGGTTTGTATTTACAAGCACAATTCCCTGATGCGCAGAAAGCTTGGAAACGTAGACCATCAGCTGCAGGAACATAAGGTGGTCAACTTAAACCTGTCCGCCCCCAGAGTCTCCGGGATTTTGATCCGGCCGGGGGAAACCTTTTCTTTCTGGAGGCTGGTGGGCAACTGTACCAAAAAGAAAGGATACCGGGAGGGGCTGCTCATCCGCGGGGGAGAGGTATCCAGAGGGATCGGAGGCGGCATGTGCCAGTTCACCAACTTAATCCATTGGCTTGTGCTGCACACACCCCTTGATATTTTGGAGCATCATCATCACGACGGCATGGATTTATTCCCTGACTACGGCAGGCAGATTCCCTTTGGAACCGGAACCTCCATTCTCTACAACTATCTGGATTACCGATTCCAGAACAACACCGATCAAGCCTACCAACTCATTGTTTATACCACCAAAAAACACCTGTGTGGGGAGATTAGAACCATCCGGCCGCTGACCCGCAAATATCATATCCGAGCGGAGAACGAGTGCTTTGTGGAGCATCATGGGGAGGTATTCCGGACGGGGGATGTCTTTCGGGAGTGTGTGGACAAAACAACCGGTACCCTGCTGGAAAGGCAGCTGATCAAGTCCAACTATGCAAAAGTCATGTACGATATAAAAAATCTCCTCATCACCTCGGAGAAGACCGGAGATTAATGCAACAATCGCCAGGGAACTGTCCCATTCCCTGGCGATTGTTGCTGTTGCCGGCAGCACAAAGGCCGCCGTAAAAACGGCGGCCTACACAGCGGTCGAAAGGCTTACCGGCGGCGGGAGCGCCCGTTGGTCCGTTGGTTGCCCCGTCCGGCTGGTGGAACAGCCGGGCCTTCCTCTTCATCTTCCACATCTCCGCCTTCCAGCAGGTTTTTGTACCACTGCAAGGCATTTAAGTAAGCTTTGTAAATATCCCCGGGAGTCAGGTCATACATAATCAGTATCCGGGAAATGGTCTTCCAATCCGCCGCCTCATACTGATAGATAAAGCTCAACAGGGCGCCGAACTCACCTTGGCCGTGGAGCAGAGCATCCCGAATGGTATCGGAAACCTGAACCATCTGCAGAGCTTCTTCCATGGAAAGTTCCAGAATAGAGTCCAGCACCGAAAACAGGCCCATCAAAAACAGGCTCTGGGACTGGTCCTTCAGCCGGAAGGCAGGGGCGAGGTTTTCGGCAAACTTGGCCCGCACCAGAGAAAGACGGGTCAACTCGTCGGGGCGGTCCGCCCCCAGCAGCTTGGAAACGGCGGTAATCACCCACTTGCGGGTTTCCACCTGCCCCAAAATGGTGACGGCGTGGTTTACACTTTTCACCTTCTGCCGCAGACCCAGGAAGGGAGAGTTGATCATCCGCATCAGGCTCACAGTCAGGGCGGTATCCTGTTGCACCACCTCCGCCACCGATGAAAACTCAAAGTTTTCGTCCCGCACCAGATTCAGCAGCTTGATCAGGTTCATTTTAAGGGGCTTAACCTGATGTTCCCCCTTGGTGATAGGGATGCGGTAAAAGCGACCTTCGAAGTAGAGGGGTCCCTGCTCCCGCAAGGCCAGAAAGTACTCGTTGGTGTGGATATGGGTCATGGCGATGGAAAGCTTGGGAAAGTTGCGCCGGGTCAGGGCGTACATCAGCTGTTGCTGGGGTTGACCCATCAGCCTGTGATCAAAGAAGATGTAGTCACAGAGCTCCACCACCGGGGCGTAGACATCCACCCGGTCCAGCTTTTGCACCGCAAAGCGAAAGCCCTTTTGCTTTAGAGCCCTGATCTGTGAAAGGTAAGGTTCCTCAGGCAGAACATCGCTTTCCAGAACAAAGATTACCTTTTCGTAAGGCACCCGGCACTGCTGGGCCAAATCCGCCAGCAACATCAGATTGTTGACGGGAACAAAAATGGGCTTGTCCATAGTGAAGGCATCAATTCCCACTGCGTTAAGGGTGGCCAGCAGCGGAGAGAGCATGGCACCGTCAAACTCGTTGATGGCCTGATTGGCGTTCATCAGCTCGTTGCCTTCCTGATAGCGGAAATAATAAGCTTGCACCGCCATATTCTTATCAAAAAATGGTACCGGTATGACAAGTAAATCCATACTATCCCCCCATTTTTTCTATTTTACTGCCTTCATTATACAACATATTTCTAAAAAGAGCTAGAGGTATTTTGGCAATCCCGGACAGTCTCGGGCCCGGAAAAACCGGAGGAGAATCCGATCCTGCTTCGGCCTGATGGCAACGTTTCTATGTAGAGCCGGAAACGGGTTCCGGCGCTTGTTAGCCGGCTGCTTCCCGGGCGGCCTGTATGGTTTGGTAGGCCTCCATAGCCTGAACGGCGAGGCTCCCGGTCAGGCGCATTCCACCGGGCAAGAAGCCCCGGTAACTCCACACCGTTTTCTGCACCCTTCCCACAGCCTCTGTATCCAGGTAGTAGCTTTGGCCCATCCAGGAGACGGACGCCCCTTGGGGACCTACCGAATCCACCAAAAACATGTGGGGGAATCGGCCGGGCATATACCGCTGGGTGGACAAATCCACCGCCATAAATCCCGCCATGCCGCCAATCAAGACGGCGGTGGTCAAAAAGGCCCCGATAAACATCCTTGTTTTTGCTTTCATGATTTATGTGTCGTCCTCCATCCTCTGATGAATCAGCTCCGCTAGGGCCCGGCCCGCCATTTCGGCGGAATACACCGCCTCTTCCAGAGTGTTGGCGTTGGAACCAAATTCCAGCAGCAGGGCCCCGGTCGAAAGATGCTGATTGTATTTGCGGTGGCTGAGCAGAATGGGCCGGGTCAGCTGCGGGTAGCTTGCCTCCATGGTATTTTGAAAGTCGCAGGCGAAGCGCATATTCTGCCGCCAGTTTTCCATCCCCATGGAACCGTTGTCGGCTCCGGCGATGATCATGATCTGAGCCGCCTTTTTGTCGTCGATCTCCACCACCGGTTTGATGATGGTCTGGTTTTCCCGCTCCATGGCGTCCCGATGCAGGTCCAGTATGATTTTGATACTGGGGTATTGCTCCAGATAATCGCTGATGGTTTGGGCGCTCCGCTCGTAGGAGCCGTTGTAGGAGGGGTAGTCGTGCTGGGTGGTATCGTGAATGACGGTGATGCCCGCCTCCTCCAAAGCGTGAGCCATAGCGGCTCCCACCGCCACCATATTGTTGTTGTTGTCGGTGCTGCGCCAGGTGTTGCGGGTGTCATAGAAGGCGCTGTCGTACCGCTCAAAGCTTTCGGTGGCATGGGTGTGGTAGATCAGCACTTGGGGTTCCTCTCCCGCTTTTAGGGTCAGGCTTTTGGCCTCCTCCAGCCAGCCTTTAATCTCATCGTTATCGTATTTGGTATCGTTGCGTAAAAGCCCTTCCCCAATCCGAATGAGGGTTCCTCCCTCCTTGCCGGAAAAATTTTCGCTGATTAGCTCTGCCCGATAGGCGGAAGGAATTCTGGGCTGAATAGGGGGATTGTCTTTCAACTCTGCTCCATCGGGGGGCGCATTGTCTTCCGCCCCCTCCTCCTGAAAAGGAAAGGGCTGTG
>JAHDPQ010000066.1 GCA_018434245.1 Oscillospiraceae bacterium | reverse complement strand
GGTGCGGCCTTCCTGCTTAATCACCACGGTGCAAAGCCGCTCCAGCCCCACCTTCTGGGTTTCCCGCAGATAGGAAAGGAGCCCCCCCAGTGCGCAGATGGAGCGGGGACGGCCTTCCAGTCCCAGATCAGAAAACTGCTCCCGGCCAAAGTGGGCCACAACCTCCTGCCGGGCCGTTCCAAGGCGACAGCATTCGTCTTCCAGCATGTCGGCGGTGCAGACCAGCCGCTCCCGCATAAACCGGGCGATTTGGGCCTTGTCCACAAAAGCGGGGTTAAAAATAACCTCCCGGGGAGCGTACCGGGCCAGAGCGTTCATCACAGCGCCTTCGTCGTCGCTTTCCAGCTCCATCATCTCCACCTGCCCGGTAGAGATGTCGGCAAAGGCAAGGCCGTAGCCCTCTTCCCCGTAGTAGATGCTGCAGAGAAAGTTGTTGGAGTCCTCCTCCAACAGCCCGTCCTCCATCAAAGTACCGGGGGTAATCACCCGCACTACATCCCGGGAAACCACGCCCTTGGCAAAGGCAGGGTCCTCGGTCTGCTCGCAGATGGCCACCTTGTATCCGGCTTTGACCAGCCGGGCCACGTAGGTCTCACTGCTGTGATGGGGCACTCCGCACATGGGAGCCCGCTCTGCCAGACCGCAATCCCGCCCGGTGAGGGTAAGTCCCAGAACTCGGGAGACCTCCTCCGCGTCCTCGAAGAACATTTCGTAAAAGTCGCCCAGACGGAAAAAAACAATGTGATCCTTGTGCCGCTCCTTGATGCGGAAATATTGCTGCATCATAGGGGTAAGCCCCTGCTTGACCAGACGTTCCACCTTATTCAAAGCGCGTCACCTCACTGTAAAGTCATCATCAACCGCAACCGGAGCACCCGCTGCAGTTGCCTGCGCAGCTTTCCTCGTATTCGATAAGATCCGGGTCTTTGCCGTCGGTGCTGCCCTGAATGATCTGGTTGACGTAGGACATAAAGGTTTGGAACTCTGTCCGGGCCTCGTTATAGGCGATCATATTGGGGTTTGCAAAAATTTTAGCGTAGGACTCTTTCATTTGAGCATCCAGCTCTTGGATGGTGTCCTGACTGCGCTGGGGTTTTTGGATTTCTTCGTTGAATTGGCCCCGCAACATCTGAAAAGAAGCAATCAGCTCTTGCAGTTCCTTATCTTCTTCGTTGCGCTGCTGGGCCATTTGCAGAGCGATGTACTTGTCATCCCCCTGAATGGCTCTGCCCAGCTCTCTTGCCGCCCGGATTGCGTCCATTTGTATTCTCCTTTTTATTCGAGTTGAAAGTCATTGCTGGGCGATACCCACAACCGCCCACTGAAGAGCCTGGGTCACCCGCACGGTCACAAAGCTGCCAATGAGACAATCTTCACCGTCAAACTCCACAATGACTCCCTGCTGGTTTTTGCCCCAGAGTCTGCCGGGAGCTGTTTTTCCCTTGCCCTCCGCCAGCACCCTAACAGTTTGTCCCACCAGCTCTTGGTGATGCGCCATTCCAATTTTCCGCTGAAGAGCCAGCATGCGTTCAAAGCGCTCCTGCTTAACACTGTAGGGAGTGTCGTCGGGCAGCTCGGCGGCTTTGGTCCCCTCCCGGCGGGAGTAGAGAAAGGTGAAGAGAGAATAATACTTCACCTGCTCAATCAGCCGATAGGTGTCCTCAAAGTCCTCCTCGGTCTCTCCCGGAAAGCCCACGATGATATCGCTGGTAAAGGAGACGCCGGGAATTTTTTCCCGGGCGTAATCAATGAGCTCCAGATACTGCTCCGCCGTATAGCGCCGATTCATAGCCTTGAGCATTCGGTTGGAGCCGCTCTGAACCGGCAGGTGAATGTGATTGCATACTTTTTCGCACCGAGCAATGGTGTCAATCAACTCCCGGGTGCAGTCCTTGGGGTGACTGGTCATAAAGCGGATCACAAACTCGCCGGGTAACTGGTCGAGAGTCTCCAGAAGCTGGGCAAAACTGACGGGAGGATTGAGGGTTTTGCCGTAGGAATTGACATTTTGCCCCAGCAGTCCGATTTCCTTATAGCCTGCCCGGATCAGGTCCTCCACTTCCCGCACAATGTCGGAAAGCTCCCGGCTGCGCTCCCGTCCCCGGACCAGAGGCACCACGCAGTAGGTGCAGAAATTATTGCACCCATACATAACCGGCACCCAGGCCCGAATCGAACCGTCCCGCAGCACCGGCAAATCTTCTCCTAGTGAGAGCTCATCCTGAGAGATGTCGACAAAGCGGCCTCCCTCGCTGAGTTTTTTCCACAAAAGCTCCGGCAGACGTCCAATGGAGTGGGTTCCAAAAATCAGATCCACGTATGGGTAGCTGGTCCGAAGCTTTTTGGCAATATGGGGCTGTTGGGTCATGCAACCACACAGTGCAATGACCTTTTCTCGGTTTTGTTCTTTGGATGCCTTGAGAGCTCCCACATTGCCAAACACTCTGTCCTCGGCATTTTCCCGAACGGCACAGGTGTTAAACAGAACCACATCGGCACTTAAAGGGTCCTCTGTCATAGCATAGCCCATTTCTGAGAGCATCCCGGCCAGCTTTTCGCTGTCCGAAACATTTTGCTGACATCCAAACGTGCGGATGTGCGCGGTAGGAGTTTTTCCACAAAGGGAAAAAAGCCGCTCGTTATGGCGGCGCACCAATCCACTGTAATCCTCGCGAGTTGCAGGTTGTTTTAATTCTGCTTGATTTCTACTTTTCATAGCCAATATATTATACAGGGAAGGCTGTCAAAAATCAACATTTTTCCCTATCTTTTCATGAAAACTGTACTGTCTTGCTTTAACTGTGGATGAACCGGAAGGCTTATGCTACAAAATTTACGTTTATAGATATAAAAAAACTAATAAAACAATGAAAGCTTATCGAATTGCATTAATGTATACCTTTAATATACTCAACATTTATCACCTATTGCTTTTAAA
Organism: Oscillospiraceae bacterium; assembly: GCA_018434245.1. Lineage (GTDB taxonomy): Bacteria > Bacillota > Clostridia > Oscillospirales > Ruminococcaceae > WRAV01. The sequence continues at coordinate 20,574 of JAHDPQ010000066.1, read as the reverse complement.
AGTATAAATCCACGATATTGAAAACGTAAAGGCATGGAAGCTATAAAAGGTCAATCGCTGAATAAGCCCTAAAATATTCTGACCAGTTACAATAGCGACAATGTGGTATGCATTAAAAAGAATAAATAGGGTCCCGGCTGTAAGAGATATTTTCCCCATTGTGTTTAAATGTTCCTGTCTTAAATACCCTACTGCAATAAATATCATTGCTAGAATTGTGATCAACAAAATACATATGGTAACGATAAGATGAAAGATATCATTTGCACTAAAAATAAAATCCATGCTAATCGGAACACTACCATACCCAATCACCGATAGGAATGCGACTACAAAAAGCATAGTATAACCGATTTTGGAAGATACATGGTAAGTGCGGAAGGCATGTACAGCAATGGAAAAAATAAATAGACAAAAACAGATTGTATAGATGTTCATAAAAGTTCGCATCAAATGAACATGCGGGTTTTCATCTGCAATTAATTCACTAATGTAGGAACTAATTGGATTATATCCAGGCCAAAGAAACTTGCCGAGTATCGTAAGCAATAAAAAAGAGAGTACGGCAATCATCCCCAGTGGAAGCATCCACCTTTGCGTTTTCATATAAAATTGATCTCCCAATAATATTTTACAGTATTATTACCTGCTTTCCCCTAGATATGTTTTACCAAACAACATACAGCAAGGAGATTGTCGACAGGGGAAATTAGAATTGACTGTGGTAATTAGAAAAGGATGTCGCTGGCGTGGAAGAGTAGATTTGGCGCTGTATACCAAGTTTTTATAAATACATGCCATTTAAAAATATTCCCCGCAACATGGAAGTTTCGCATACAAAAAGGCCGGACAGAAAAAATCTGTCCGGCCTTTTCCATTGAGGCTATGCCGTGGCGTAGCGATTGCTGGCCACATCCACCAGCTCCCCGCTTGCATCCACTGCGTGGAACTGCTTTTGAGGGTACTGCTTCCACAGATCGTAGAGTACACTTTTGTGGGAGCTGGGCATACCGGTTACCACTGCCGAACAGTCGTACTGAGCAATGGTTTCCCGCATGACCGCCAGCTTGTCACCGGTAAAGACAATCCGCATAGTGGCTCCTACCTGTTTGGCTAGATTGTAAAGATAATCGATTGCCTCGGGATTTAGCTCATATTCGGAATCCAGGATTTCTATGATATTCAGCTCGGTTTGGGTTTCTTCCGCCACGATACGGGCTGCATAAATAATCCTGTCACAACTGTATTGATTGGTGACAAAAACTACGGTTTTGGCCATGGTATTCCTCCTTGCCATGTCACTGGTCTCGGGCTGTCCGCTCTAAAACGGCGGGGGCCTCAGTTAGGTAGTCCTTCGCACTCACACTACCCAATATCTTTATTATAGTGCAAATTTGTGAATAATCTATGATAACTCCACGAATAAATCCAATTTATGCTATAAGATTTTATTCTTTGAGAGTGATAGCACCCACAATTGAATGGCCATTCCTTAGTGTTTCATCCTTGCCGTTGAATATGTGGGGAAATTTGGGTATAATGAAAACCGTTGGAGCAAGGGAGGGAATCTATTTGTCATCGACCCGGCAAGATACCTGGTATCATTTGGATAATGCCGCCAATCTGTTTCCAGCAGTCAGCGGGGATAAGAACACCAATGTCTTTCGCCTTTCCTGCGAGCTGCGGGAAATGGTAAACAAAGAGCTTTTGCAGCAGGCTGTTGTCACGGCGCTGCGCTCGTTCCCCTACTTCTGTGTGGTGATGCGCAGGGGCCTCTTCTGGTTTTACCTGGAACGGACCGATCTTGCCCCCGTGGTGGAGCTGGAAAACTCACGGCCCTGCAGCCGCATCTTTTACAAGGGCATCAAGGGGCTGCTCTTTCGGGTGACCTATTACCGCAAGCGGATCAATTTAGAGGTGTTTCACGCCATTTCCGACGGCGGTGGAGCTTTGGAATATCTCAAGGCCATCGTCTACCACTATCTGGTGCTGGCCCATCGCAAATCCCTGCCCTCCCCCCTGCCGGCCCCACCGGGAGGAAGCACCCCTCAGCAAAAGGCCGAGGACAGCTTTGAGCGGTACTACACTCCCCAGCAAAAGGACAGCCTCTTTAAGCAAAAAGCTTATACTATCGGGGGAACTCCTCTTCCCGCCGGCAACATCAAGGTGATCGAAGCCCGGGTTTCCACCAAGTCTTTGCTGGCTCTGGCCAAAGGAAAAGGGGTGACCCTCACCGCTTATCTGGCGGCTTTGATGCTGCTGAGTATCTATCACGAGCTGATGCCCCGGAGGGCCTTGGGCAAAACCGTGGCGGTCACTGTTCCGGTGGATTTGCGGGGCCACTTTACCTCCCGCTCCGCCCGCAACTTCTTCAGTGTGGTGGGAGTGGGCTATCAGTTTTCTCCGCAGCCGGAAGAAAACACTCTGGACGCCGTGCTGGAAAGTGTCAGCCGGCAGCTAAGGCACCACACCCAGTCGGATGCTTTGGCCCAGCGGATCAACTACACCATGGCAGTTCAGAAGCATCCCGCCGCCCGATTTACCCCACTGGTTCTAAAAAATGTGGTGCTGCGGGCTGCCTACCGCAAAGCGGAGGCCTGCACCACCTGCGCTCTGTCCAATCTGGGGCAGATTTCCATGCCGGAGTGCTTTGCCCCCTATATCGACCGGTTCACCTGTCTGCTCAACCCCACCTCCCACCACAGGCTCAAGCTGGCCCTCTGCTCTTATCAGGACCAGCTAACCCTAAGCTTTTCTTCCGCCATTGCCGAAACTGGGGCACAAGCCTGGTTGTTGCGTTTTCTGGCGGAACAGGGGCTGGAGGTAGTGATCACCTGCAACGGAGGCTACGACGATGAGATACTGTGAGGCCTGTAAGGTTCAGGTGGACAACCCCTTGGAGCATTGCCCTCTGTGCTTTCATGCCCTGTCCCCCTATAACGATGCTCCTGAGGAGGAAAGCTACCCCGATTATCAGGGAGCGGCCCGGCGATACAACCTGATCCTTCGCATTTTGCTAATGCTCTCCCTTACGGCAGGAGCCACCTGCCTGACCATTAATCTGCTGGCAAAGCACACCTTCCTCTGGTCTCTCATTGTGATTGCCAACATCCTCTACATGTGGCTTGCCGTTCCCACCGCCTTGCGCCGAAGGCATTCGGTAGGCTTTAAGGTGATGGCGCAGGCCTTTCTGCTGGCGGCTCTGGTGGTGGTGGTGGACCTGGTTACCGGCCACAACGATACCTGGGCCTACGACTATGTTCTGCCCTTTTTGTTTTCCACCGCCACCTTGACTATCACCGTCATCAGCATCGTCAAGAGAGTCAAGCTGCGGGAGTTCATCCTCTACTTCATCCTGATTGCCCTGCTGGGATTTGTTCCCCTGCTGCTGCTGGCTGTGGGACTGGTGCAGGTCAGCTGGCCCGCCATGGTCTCCGCCCTCTACGCCGGGCTTTCTCTGGTCAGCCTGTTTATCTTTGCCGACAACGCCACCAAAATCGAGCTGAAGAAGCGGTTCCATATCTAAGGAAGCTGCTCTTTCCACAGCAAAGCCCTGTCCCTTTTTATGGGGGACAGGGCTTTGCGCTGGGGTCAGGCGGCCACAGAGCACCACCTTGGATTGCAAAATTACTGGTCCGCTTTTTTCTTGCCCGACTTTTCCTTCCCCTGCAGCTCGGGCACCGGCGGCGCATCGTTCTTGGGAAAGCGCTGCTTCTTGTTGCTCTCGGTGCCATGGGGCTCCTTGGGATCGGGTCGGCGCATTCCGGCCTTGGCCATTCCAATCAACTCCTGCCTTTTGGAGTTATGTTCCCCTTTGGTCAGCTTATTTATTCCCCGCTACAGGGCTACATCCACAAAGCCTTGGGGTCGCAGCACCTTGACGGTGGTGTAGCCCACTGCCCGAAGCAGCTCGCCGGCCTGCGAAAAAGCTGCAATCAGATTCTGCTTTTGGTGAGCGTCGGAGTTAAGAACCAGCGGAACCTTTCGCTCTTGCAGCATTTTGAGGATTTCTACCGAGGGAAAGGGCTCCGGGGACTGCCCCCTGTAGATAGCGGAGGTGTTCACCTCCACCAGGCAGCCGCTTTGAGCGATGCTTCGGATGATTTCCTGCCACATCTCCCGGTACCAAGAAGCCTGTGTGTCCAGAGGGACTTGGCCCTGGCGCACCAGCCGGGTGAGGATGTCCAGATGGCCTAAAATATGGGGACGATACTCCAGGGCCAGCTTGACCAGAGTTTCACCGTAGGCCTCCGCCACCGCCCGGTAGCCGCCTAACTCCTCCGCGGCTTGCTCAAACTGTGCAGGGGTAGCTTCGATGGTGTGATAGCCACTGCGCCCTTTGAGGTAGTGAACCGAGCCGATGACGTAATCCCAGTCTGCTTTGTCGTAGAGGTAAAAGGCGTCCACTTCCACGCCGGCATATACCGCAATCCTGTCCTGATACTGCTCTTTGAGGGAGTTTAACTCCCGGTGATAGGGCTCCATCTTCTCTTGGGGAATGCAGCAGACCAGATCGTAGGGAGCATAGGCGTGGTCGGAAATCCCGATGCTCTCCAGTCCAAGATCGATTGCCGCCTGAATCATTTCCTCCAGTGTGTTTTCCCCGTCGCTGTAGGTCGAATGGCAGTGAAGATTGGATAATATGTTGTTCAAGGCTGCGCTCCCCCCATGGTTTCCTGTTTGACCTTGCGGTCCACCACATGGCGGCGGGCCAGCTCCTCCAACAGCTCTTGGGGAGCCATTCCCCGCTGGACCATCAGCACCATCAGGTGATAGGTAAGGTCGGCCAGCTCATACTGCAGCTCCTCCGGGCTGTTCTTGGCGGCGATGACTACCTCGGTGCACTCCTCCCCCACCTTTTTGAGGATTTTGTCCTCCCCTTTTTCAAACAGGTAGCTGGTGTAGGAGCCTTCCTTGGGGTGGTCTTTCCGGTCCTTGAGCAGGGCGTACAGGTCCCCAAGGCGAAAAGCATCGGGCTGGGCCGTGTGGTGCAGCTCCTGAAAGAAGCAGCTTTCCTGACCGGTGTGGCAGGCGGGGCCAAGAGGGCGCACCCGCACCAGCAGAGCATCGGAGTCGCAGTCGGCGGTGATGGAGACGATGCTCTGCACATTTCCTGAGCTTTCCCCTTTCCGCCAAAGCTTCTGCCTGCTCCGGGAATAAAAGCAAGTCCTTCCCTCCGTCAGGGAAATCTCCAAGCTTTCCCGGTTCATATAGGCAAGGGTCAGCACCCTGCCGCTGTCCTCATCCTGAACGATCACAGGAATCAGCCCCTGATGGTCAAACCTCAGGGTGTCTTTATCAAGCATGTTATCCAACCTCAACCTTATTTTAGTATGCCCTGCCTATTGGGAGGCAGCTGTTGTTTGCACCGGCACTCCGTGCTCTGACAGATACGCCTTGAGCGGTGGAATGGACACCCTGCGGAAGTGAAAGACCGAGGCAGCAAGGCCTGCTTCCACCTCTGTTTTCTGGAATAGCTCCAAAAAGTGTTCCATGCTTCCCGCTCCGCCGGAAGCCACAATGGGCAAAGAGCACACCTTGCGGATGGCACGCAGGAGCTCTAGGTCAAACCCTTTTTGCACGCCGTCGGCATCTATGCTGTTGACCACCAGCTCCCCGGCTCCCTGCTCCTGACCCTGACGGGCCCACTCCAAGGCATTCAGACCGGTGTCCATGCGGCCTCCTGCCCCAAACACCCGGTATTCGCCCTCCACTTTTTTGACATCCATGCTCAAAACCACGTGGCTACTTCCGTACTGCTTGGCAGCTTCTTCGATCAGTTTGGGATTTCGTATGGCTCCAGAGTTGATGCTGACCTTATGGGCTCCACAGGCGAGCACCCGTTCCATATCCCCCAGACTGTGGATTCCCCCCCCAACAGTCAGGGGAACGGTCACCTGAGAAGCCACCCGGCTCAGCTGGTCGGTAAAGAGCCCCCGACCTTCCACCGCAGCGGTAATGTCGTAAAAGACAAGCTCGTCCGCCCCTTGGGTATTATAGTAGGCGGCGGCTTCCACCGGGTCTCCCACGTCGCTGATCCCCTTAAAATTTACCCCTTTGACCAATTTGCCATTTCGTATGTCCAGACAGGGAACAATCCGCTTGGTCAACATAACGACAGCAGCTCCTTTAAATCCAGTGTCCCTTCGTAAAGGGCTTTTCCCACAATGGCTCCATAGAGATTCATCTGTGCCAGAGCCTGAACATCCTCCTTGCTGCTCACCCCTCCCGATGCGATGATGTCGCAGCCGATTTGGGCATCCAGCTTCCGGTATCCCTCCCGGTCGATTCCCTGCAGCAGGCCGTCCCGGGAGATGTCGGTGTAGATGATGGTGGATACTCCCGCCTGCTCCAGCCTTTTGCAGAAATCCAAGGCCTTAAGGCCGCTGTCCTGCTGCCAACCCCGCACCGCCACCCGACCTTGCCGCACGTCTACCGCCACGGCGATTTTGTCTTGGTAGAGGGCAAGGCACTCCTCCAGAAAGGAAAAGTCCTCTGCCGCCACGGTGCCCAGAATCACCCGGTGGACCCCCAGATTCAGGTAGGCATCGATGGCGGCCCGGTCCCGAATACCGCCCCCCAGCTGCACAAATAAGCCCTCCACCTCCAGAATGCCCCGGATGGCGGAGACGTTGACCATTTTACCGTCTTTGGCGCCATCTAGATCCACCACGTGGAGATGCTCGGCACCCTGCTCCCGAAAGCGTCTGGCCATGGAAGCAGGGCTGTGACCATACACCTTGAGCCTGGAAAAGTCCCCCTGTGTCAGGCGGACCACCTGGCCATCCTGAAGATCAATGGCTGGAAAAAGTCTCATATGTTCTCCTCCCACAGAGCTGCCGTAACCAGTAGGGATGTCCGGCAAAGTTGCACGGTCGGCTTTTTATTTTTTGTTATGTTTTGTTTGGAAAGCATAACACGGTAATGCGCTAAAGTCAAGAGTGGTTTTTTCATCTCCATTGCAAAAAGTGCCGGGGATCTTGCTACCCGGCACTTTGATTCTCTATGAGACGTCGCTGCGCAGGAATTTGCTCAGGCGTCCTCCCGCTTCTCCCTATCCTTTTCCTTATCCGTCTTTTTGGGCGGATTGGGAATGCAGAACTCAAACTCGGTGTACTCGCCCTGCTCGCTGCGGACAAAAATTTCCCCTTTGTGGTAGTTGACGATGGACTTGACAATGTGCAGGCCCAGCCCCACCCCGTTTTTGTTAAGGGAGCGGCTTTTGTCCAGCTTGTAGAACCGCTCGAACAGAAGGGGCACTTCGCTTTTTTCCAGCCCTTCCCCGGTGTTGCGGATGGCTACATAGGTGCGTTGAGCATCCTGCTGGTAGTGAAAGGTGATGACCCCTTCCTCGTTGACAAACTTGACGGCATTTTCGATGAGGTTGTACACTACCTGGTGCATCAGGTCCATGTCGGCCCAGATCATCACCTTGTCGGTTTCCAGCCCCTCGATACGCACCCGCTTTTCTTCAATGGTCTGCTCCAGACTAAAGACGCTTTGGCGGATGCTCTCGCTGATGTCAAAGAGGGTGGGGTTCATGTGAAGCTCTCCGGTTTCGATCCGGGCGGTGTCCAGCATGGAGCGGACTAGGCGGGAGAGCCGCTTGACCTCGTTGGAGACGATCTGCAGATAGTGGTCCCGCTTTTCCTCGGGGATGGTGCCGTCCAGAATGCCGTCCACAAAGCCGCCGATGGTGGTCATGGGGGTTTTCAGCTCGTGGGAGACATTGGCCACAAAGGAGCGCCGGGTGGTCTCGGTGGTGGCAAGGGAGGAGGCCATGTTGTTAAAAGCCATGGCCAGCTGCCCCAGCTCGTCAAAGCCGGACACCTGCACCCGCTTGGTAAAGTCTCCCTGGGAAAAGCTTTGGGTGGCAAAGAGCATCTCCTTAAGGGGCTTGACCAGATTGGAGGTGATGAAGTAAATCAGCACGAAGGAGATAAACAGAACCACCGCAGCGCTGACCAAAAACATCTTGGCCAGTTCCACCAGAAATTCCGTCAGGCTGCGGGCATTGGAGGCGGCAAACAGGGCCCCCACCGGCTGGCCTCTGCCGATGACGGGAACCCCTACCACATAGTAAGCTTCGGTAAAAAATCCCCCCAGTGTTCCGGTGCCGGAATATTTCCCGGCTATGGCCCGACTGACAATATCCGGATTCACCACGGTACCCTCCGCCTTTTCACTCTGAGCGCCGGCGGAGTAGAGCAGCACCCCTTCCGTATTACAGAGGAAGATTTCCGCATCCACCGAAAAGGCCAGTACCGAATAGGCGGTGTCGATCACCGGGATATCGATGAGCCCAAAATCATTGGCTTCGTAGTTGCGGGCGGTGGTAGCGGCGGCAAAGTTGGCGTTGCGCTCCAGCATGGCGTACCGCTCGTTCTGAAAATACTGGGAGGCAAACACCAAAAGCACCGCCCCCAGCACAATGATGCTCAGGACGATGCAAAGGGCGAAGATTGAAAAGTATTTGCGAAATAAGCTGCTTCGTTTCAATGTCGTCTACTCTTTTACTTCAAATTTGTAGCCCACGCCCCAGACGGTCTTGAGGGTCCACTTGTCGGAAACGCCTTCCAGCTTTTCCCGCAGGCGCTTGATGTGGACGTCTACGGTGCGGCTGTCCCCGTAGTATTCAAATCCCCAGACCTCATCCAACAGCTGATCCCGGGTGTAGACCCGGTTGGGGTTGCCGGCCAGATGGAACAAAAGCTCCAGCTCTTTGGGAGGGGTATCCACCACCTTGCCGTCCACCTTCAGCTCGTACTTGGTCATGTTGACCACCAGTTTGTCGTAGCTTACCTCTTTAGAGTCGAGCAAATCGCCGGCCTTTCCGGTGCGGCGCAGCACCGCCTTGATGCGGGCCACAATCTCCTTGGAATCAAAGGGCTTGACCACATAGTCGTCGGCCCCCAGCTCCAGACCCAGTACCTTGTCAAAGGTCTCGCCTTTTGCGGTGAGCATGATGATGGGGCAATTGGACTTTTTGCGAATTTCCCGCAGAACCTGCCAGCCGTCCAGTTTGGGCATCATAATATCAAGAAGCACCAGATCGGGGTTTTCCGGCCCGAACTTCAGGATAGCTTCTTCCCCGTCAAAAGCCATCACCACGGCGTAGCCTTCTTTTTCCAGATAAAGGCGCAGTAATTCCGCTATGTTTTTATCGTCATCCGCAACCAGTATTTTTCTCTTGGTCATTTGTTTTGTCCTCCCCTTACACATACTGTCTTAAACCATTTGAGGAAGCAACTTCCACAAATGGACGCATTTACCCTATTCTTTCTTTACCATTATAACCGATTTCTTTTGTTTTTGATGAATTTTTTCTGAAATTTTCCATTTTTCTTTGAAAAACCTTTCGTTCCGCGCTATACTAGCATAGGATTCTTGTAAAAATGAAACCCGGGCCCTGCATTTTGGGCCTTTACGTTTCTTTTTATCCTGGCGGGGAAGCGTATCCGCTTTACAGTATAACAACAATTCGGGAGCAAAAAACAATGAAACTTGGAATGGTAGGTCTGCCCAACGTGGGCAAAAGCACTTTGTTCAACGCAGTCACCAACGCCGGCGCCCAAAGCGCCAACTATCCTTTCTGCACCATTGAGCCCAACGTGGGCATCGTCTCCGTCCCAGACCCACGGCTGGATGCTCTTGCCGAAATGCATCACCCCGACAAGCTCACTCCCGCTACTTTGGAATTTGTGGACATCGCCGGTCTTGTAAAGGGTGCCTCCAAGGGGGAAGGACTGGGCAACAAATTCCTCAGTAACATCCGGGAGGTGGACGCCATTGTTCACGTGGTGCGCTGCTTTGAGGACGGGGAGATCATCCATGTAGATGGGGAAATCGGTCCCAAGCGGGATATTGAAACCATCAATCTGGAGCTGGTCTTTTCCGATCTGGATATTGTGGAGCGGCGGATCGACCGGGTGAGCAAGGCCGCCAAGGGCGACAAAAAGCTGATGCCGGAATTGGAGATGCTTCAGCGCCTGAAGGCTTGGCTGGAGGAAGGCAACTCCGCCCGGGGCTTTGCATGCGACCACGGGGAACAGGAAATTATGGCGGACATCCCTCTCCTTTCGGCCAAGCCAGTGATCTACGCCGCCAATCTTTCGGAACAGGATTTTCAGCAGCCTTTGGAATCCCATCCCTTTTACACACAAGTGGCAGAAATCGCGGCCGCGGAAAAAGCGCAGGTACTTCCCATCTGCGCAAGGCTAGAAGAGGAAATTTCCGATCTGGATCCGGAGGAAAAGAAGCTCTTTCTAGCCGATGTAGGCCTTGCCCAGAGCGGACTGGACCGGATGATTCAGAGCAGCTACGCCTTGCTGGGTCAGATTTCCTACCTCACCGCCGGCAAGCAGGAGGTTCGCGCCTGGACCATCACCAAGGGGACCAAGGCTCCTCAGGCGGCGGGAAAAATCCACACCGACTTCGAACGAGGCTTTATCCGGGCGGAGATAGTCTCCTTCGACGATCTGATGGCCTGCGGCTCCATGAATGCCGCCAAGGAAAAGGGACTGGTGCGTCTGGAGGGTAAAGAGTACGTCATGCAGGACGGGGACGTGGTCCTGTTTCGGTTTAACGTTTAAAAGCTGCCGGCCGCTGTCCATCTTTTGTGGACGGCGGTCACATATTTTCGCGGTATTGCATAAGCTGGAGGTTGGGGATTTTTGAGAGATTTCCAAAAATCCGGGAATGTTTATGATGTAGTCAATCAATTTTAAACGCTAAGCGTTTTAAAACAGCGAGTAACGCCACCAGCACGCCATAGGCGTGGGATTGACTATGAAATCCGGCTTAGCTGCCCGCAGGGTAGCTAAGCGGCAAATGCCGCGACTTGAAAACACAAAGTGCTTTCTAGTTAACCGATTATAATTGTCACTGCCGGACTCTGCATAGAATGTTGCGAAAGGGGATTGTGTGATGCCAAAACGAGGGGTGGTTCTGGGGGGCGGAGGCGCCCGGGGGCCCTATCAAATCGGAGTTTGGAAGGCAATGCGAGAGCTTTCCATCGATTATCAGATTGTCACCGGCTCCTCGGTGGGGGCCCTCAACGGAGCTTTGATGGTGCAGGGCGACTACGACAAAGCGGTGGAAATGTGGGAAAGCCTGAGTTTGCGCAACATTGTCAACCTTTCCGCCCCTCCCGATGAGGAGGCAAGCCTGCGGGATGATCTGCGTCAGGGAATTCGGGAAGCAGTGGAGCATCGGGGGCTGGACGTCACCCCCTTGGAAAGCCTGCTGCGGGATGTGATTTCCCCCCAGCGGTTCTATGAATCCCCCGTGGATTTTGGTCTGGTGACGGTGCAGTTCCCCCTGTACACCCCCCTACACCTCACCAAGGAGGAGATTCCGCCGGAAAAGCTGGTGGATTACCTGATGGCCTCCGCCTCTTACTTCCCTCTGTTTCAGGCCAAGGTCATCGATGGGCGGCGCCACATTGACGGCGCTTTTAACGACAACATTCCAGCCCGGCTGGCCCTGCGCTGCGGGGCGGAAGAGCTGATCATTGTGGATCTGGCGGCAAGAGGGCTCATCCACCCCCTGCGGGAGGAGGTTCCTGTCACCCATATCCGCTCCCGGTGGTTTTTGGGGCAGATCATGGAATTTGACACCTCCACCGCCGAGGAAAAGTTCATCTTAGGCTACCACGACGGACTCAAGGCCTTTCAGCACAAGGAGGGCTGCTCCTACACCTTCCACTTGGGAGAGAGCAAAAAGAATGTGCTGCGCCTGCGCCACGCCTTCCAAAACATCCGGCAGCAGTGCGGGGTCAGCATTCTGGGGCAATACTGGAAGCTCCCTCAAGAGCATGAAGCAGCCCGCTATCTCGATAAGCGGTTCTTCCGCTACGAGGCAAAGGATTACACCATCGGCCACGCCGTCACCAGTGTGGCGGAAATCACTGGAGAGCTTTTGGATATCTCCCCTTACGAAATCTACACCCTTCACCGCTTCAACCAGCTTCTGCTGGAGGCGGCATCTCAGACAAACGACAACAGAACTCCCAGCATCTTTGCCGACCGGGAAGCCAGCGCTCTCACCTCCCTTTCCCGATACGGCACCCGCCGGGTGGTACGTCGGCTTTACACCATGCTGGAAAAAGCCTGCCAAACCGGCAAGCCTCCCGAAGCAATGTGGGCTTTGGCCGGCGTTTCCCCCAAGGAGTTTCTCGCCGCCTACTACCTGCTGGCTCTGCGGATGACCTACCGGTAATAGCGGAGGAATCCCACTCCTTTCCCCCCTGGGATTTGCCGTGGTTTTTTCTCTGATCTCCTGGCTTGCCTGCTTTACAATTGCCCGGCCTTCCACTATAATATGGAATAGACTCATTCTCTGGAGGGCTTTATGCTAATATATGATGATCTGCGCCTGCGACTGAAAGAATGCGGCCCTCAGCTGCAAAACCTTGCCGGCGCTTTAGGTCTGGAATCCATTCGGGCACAGTTGGCGGAGCTGGAGGAGCAAACCGCCGACCCTAATTTCTGGTCGGACCCTGCCGCCAGCCAAAAGGTACTGCAAAAGCAAAAGCAGCTCAAAAGCAAGGTGGACTCCTACGAAGGGCTCAAGCAGCTTTGGGAAGACGCTCAGGAGCTGATTGCCATGGCGGAGGAAATGAACGACGAATCGGTGCTGGATGAAGTCACCGCGGCGGCGGACGAAGTGGAACAGCGGCTGGAATCCCTAAGGCTGGCTACCCTGCTCACCGGGGAATACGACCACAAAAGCGCCATCCTCTCCTTTCATGCGGGAGCCGGCGGAACCGAGGCTCAGGATTGGGTACAGATGCTTTACCGGATGTACTGCCACTGGGCCGAGCGCCACGGCCACAAGGTCAGGGTGCTGGACTATCTGGACGGCGAAGAAGCGGGCATCAAAAGCGCTTCCATTGAAATTGATGGCGAAAACGTCTACGGTTATCTCCGCTCGGAGGCAGGGGTTCACCGGCTGGTGCGGGTCTCCCCCTTCGACTCTTCGGGGCGGCGTCACACCTCCTTTGCCTCTGTGGAGGTCATGCCGGATATTGACGAGGACACCAGCGTACAGATCGCCGAAAGCGACATCAAAATGGATGTATTCCGTGCCAGCGGCGCAGGAGGCCAGCACGTCAACAAAACCTCCTCGGCGGTGCGGCTCACCCACCTGCCCACCGGCATTGTGGTGGCCTGCCAAAACGAGAGAAGCCAGCACCAGAACCGGGAGGTCTGCATGAAGATGCTCCGGGCAAAGCTTGCGGAAATCAAGCAGCGAGAGCATCTGGAAAAAATCGAGGACATCAAGGGCGAACAGAAGGAAATCGGCTGGGGCAGCCAGATTCGCTCCTATATTTTCATGCCCTACACCTTGGTAAAGGATCACCGCACCGGCTTTGAGGTGGGAAATATCGGCGCGGTGATGGACGGCGAACTAGACGGCTTTATCAACGCTTTCCTCAGCGCCGAAAGCTCCAAGGGGCAATAAGCCGCTCCACCTTGGAAGGAGGATGCCTTAATGGCTGAGCCAAAGCAGGATTGTGCCTGCCATAACAAAAGCTGTTCCCGCAACGGAAACTGTCAGGCCTGCCGGGCTCATCACCACAGCAAGGGCGGCCTGACCCGCTGCGAGCAAAACAGCAGGAAAGCCAAACCAAAACCTGCCCCCTGATGGTTGGATTCATCCGGCGGTCAGCCGTTCAGACCGGTTTCCCCTTTGGGCTTCCGGTCTTTTGCTTGTCCACCCCCAAACTGCGCATACCCTGTGTTTTTTTCCGACGGCGAGGTTTTCCCCCCGGCTGACATAAATTATTTACAATTTATGCATACTCCCTCCCCTTCTTCCCCCTTTTTTTCTAGTATACTATTGTGCGTAAAGCTGTTACTGACGCAATAAAACAGGCGGTGTCTTATGTCCAATTATGTTGGGGTTCGTTGCCCCGTTTGCCACAAAAAATTTTCTCATTCCGACGATATTGTCGTCTGCCCAGACTGCGGCGCGCCCCATCATCGGGAATGCTATGCTCAGCTGGGAGAATGCGCCTTTGCCGCCGACCATATCAGCGGCAAGGAATGGCGCCCCCCCGAGGCGGAAGGACCTGCCCCCGGCGGCGATCCATCCTCTGGCTCGCAGGAGCCAAAGATGCGGCAGTGTCCCCGGTGCAGCTCTGCCAACCCGGAGGGTGCGATCTTCTGCCAGATCTGCGGAGCCGCTCTCAGCGCAAAAGGCGAGCAGGAGCCTTCCAGCTTCTACCGCATGATGCAGATCAACCCCTTTGGGGGAGTTCGGGGAGATGAAACCATCGCCGAAATCCCTGTACGGGACATGGCGCAATACATCGGCCCCAACTCTGCCTATTATCTGCCCCGTTTTTTGGCTTTTGACAAAGCCGGACGGCATATCATACCCAATCTTTCGGCGTTTTTCTTTTCCTTTTACTACTGCTTCTACCGCAAGATGTACGCGGTGGGAGCCGTGTTGCTGGCCATCTACCTCATGGGGATCACTCCCCTTTTCCTGGTAGCCCAAGAGGTGGGACTGGAGACTATGCTGGCTCTGGTCTACGGTTCCGCCAGCCAGGTTTATGGGCCTCAGGTGGGGCTGTACCTCAATATCTTCAACGTGATGGGTGCTGTCAACACCGTGCTGCGCATCGGCTTCTTTTTGCTGGCCAACCATCTCTACTACAACCACGTCATCGATAAAATGCAGGCTCTGGCCCAGCAGCAGCAGCCCGACGGAGAGTACCGGCAGCTGCTAAAAACAGCCGGCGGCGTCAACCAACGAGGCGCCATGGTGCTGATGGGCACCATCTTTTGTGCGATGAGCTTTGTCTTTGCCTTGATGATCGCGTAAATCCAGACTGTCCGTGGCCATTTACCCATCTTTTCGCATCACAATACCGGAAGGAATGGACGCATGATAAAAATTAGAAAAGCGGTGATTCCCGCTGCCGGGCTTGGAACGCGAGTGCTTCCCGCCTCCAAATCCATGCCCAAGGAAATGCTGCCCATTGTGGACAAGCCTGCCATCCAGCACATTGTGGAGGAAGCGGTCCGCTCCGGCATCGAAGAAATACTGATCATCACCAGCCGGGGCAAGACCACGGTGGAGGACCACTTTGATCGCGCTCCCGAGCTGGAAGAACGGTTGCTTCTGGCGGGAAAACAGAGGGAATATGATGCCATGCTGAGTATCGCTAATCTGGCCAGTATCCATTATCTGCGGCAGCAGCAGCCTTTGGGACTGGGCCATGCGGTGTGGTGCGCCCGAACCTTTGTGGGAAACGAGCCCTTTGCCGTTTTGTACGGCGACGACGTCATCGTGGGGGATAATCCCGCCTGTGCTCAGCTTTGTGCCGCCTACGAGGAGTACGGACTGGGTGTGGCGGGCATCAAGCCGGTTTCTCCTCAAGCCATTCACAAGTACTCCTCCCTTGGGGTGGAGCACATGGAGGGCAACCGCTACAAAATCAACGATATGATTGAAAAACCCCCACCGGGACAGGAGTTGAGCCTTTACTCCATTCTGGGACGCTGTGTGCTGCCTCCCAAAATCTTCGGCATTCTGGAAAACCTGCCAAAAGGTGCGGGGGGAGAGATTCAGCTCACCGATGCTATGCGGATCCTTACCCATGACGAAGGGATGATCGGGGTAGAATACGAAGGAACCCGGTACGATATGGGTTCCAAGCTGGGCTATATGCAAGCCAACGTGGAAATGGCCGCCGTTCACCCGGAAATCGGCCCGGAATTTATCGCCTACCTCAAAGAGTTTACCAAAGACCTATAGGCATCCTGATACGTTTCACGGTAAAACAGCCTTCGGTTGATCTTGGAGGCTGTTTTTGCGTCATCGATTCGGCAAATAGAGCAGGAAGCAATGGCGAATGACACTGCTAAACCGGGGAAAACCGCCGGAACAACTTGACTTTACACGGCTTGGCTGTTATAATTGCAATGTTCTGCCAAAAAGGCGGACAATTCTTCTTGCTCTTTGCTTGACAGAGAGCCATATGTCCAAAAGGAGGTGCACAAGTATGGCAAATATTTCCATGAGGTACGAAACCATCCTTGTTCTTCACCCCAGCCTGGGAGAGGAAGCCGTTAAGGCTTTGATTGAGAAGTTTACTTCTCTCATCAAAGAGCACGGCACTCTTGAAAAGGTTGAGGAGTGGGGCAAGCGGCGTCTGGCCTACCCTATCCAGGATGAGCTGGAAGGCTACTATGTTCTCATGCATTTTGAGAGCGCGCCGGATTTTCCCGCAGAGCTGAACCGGATCTATAAGATCACCGACGGCGTTCTGCGCACATTGGTAGTCCGCAACGAGTATGATGTTCAGAAGCCTGCCGAGCAGGATACTCCCGCTCAGGACGCTGCTCCCGCAGCGGAAGCCCCCGCTCAGGCTGCTCCCCAGCAGGAATAGGGGGGGATGAGATGTTCAACAAGGCAATACTCATCGGCAGACTGGTAGCCGATCCGGAATTGCGCACCACCCCCGGTGGGATTTCGGTTTGTAGTTTTCGCATTGCGGTAGACCGCCCTTACACTCCCCGGGACGGCTCGGAAAAAGTAGCGGACTTTATCGACATCGTTGCCTGGCGCGAGCGGGCTGAGTTTGTAAGCCGGTATTTTTCCAAGGGCAAGCCCATTTTGGTGGAAGGCTCTATCCAAACCCGAAGCTACGTCGATAAAAACGACCAAAAGCGCACCGCTGTTGAAGTAGTGGCCGACAATCTCCGCTTTGTAGAAAGCAAAAGCGCTTCTAATCAAGCGGCTTCTCGACCTCTTCCTTCCGACATGGATGCTCCCTCCAGAGGCGGTATCGCCGCCCCCTCCCCCGCTTATTCCAGCGGCAATGCCGAGGATTTTGCGGAGATTGAGGATGATGGAGACCTTCCCTTCTAACAATTACGATTACGGATTTTACCTTACGCCAAAGGAGGTTTCGAGCTATGGCTGAAAGACCTGAGAGGTCTGAAAGACCCGATCGCGGCCGTGGCGGCCGCAGAGGCCGCAAGAAGGTATGTGCCTTCTGTGTTGACCGCATCTATCATATCGATTACAAAGATGTGCCCCGGCTTCGCCGCTATTTGAGTGAGCGGGCCAAGATCATTCCCCGACGCGTCACCGGTACCTGCGCTCATCATCAGCGCCAGCTGATGGTAGCTGTCAAGCGCGCTCGCCATTTGGCCTTCCTTCCCTATGTCAGTGAATAAGGAATTTTAGGTTTTTTTGGCAATTGCCTCTTGACTTTGTACCAATGATACGATATAATATCCAAGTGCCTGTACGAGAGATCGTTCAGGCCTGTGGAGAAGTCGCCTAGCCTGGCCGAGGGCGCACGACTGGAAATCGTGTAGGGGTTAATCGCTCCTCGAGGGTTCAAATCCCTCCTTCTCCGCCAATAGCAAACCTTGATAGATAGCCGTTTTAAGCTATTTGTCAAGGTTTTTTCTTTTGTATAAATTTAAGATGAATCACGTGTACGTTTTGAAATGTCCATTTCATACACACGATTAGGAGTGTGTATGATGATTCAAAGAGTGGCAAAAAGTAAGAAAGTAACCGAGATATTTAAAGAGTTTCAGAAGCACAATCAGGTAAAGAATCTATCGGATAAAACCATTTTGTACTACGACTGGAACACCAAAGCCTTTTTGGATTTCTTAGATAAACAAAGCATTGCTGATATAAAGCAGATTGACCGAAGTCTCATTGATGACTTCATTCTATGGCAACGACAGGTTCATGATAATAGCACCACAATCAATGCACATCTGAGAGCAGTGAGGGTTTTTCTCTATTTTTCTATGGACAGAGGTTATATACCACCCTTCAAAATAAATCTGATAAAGCAAGAGAGTAAAATTGTTGAAACCTATACAGATGAAGATATTCAACGGTTAATCCATAAGCCGGATTTGAAGTCGTGTAGTTTTGTTGAACACAGAAATTGGATGTTAGTCAATTATTTTCTAGAGACAGGAAATAGATTGCGGAGTGTTATAAATATTAAAGTGTCAGATGTTTGCTTTCCGGAGCGCAAGGTAAATATCCGTATTACCAAGAATCGGCATGAGATGGAAACACCGTTGACCAAAACACTGCTCAGTATTCTTCCAACTTACATCGACACTTGGGGGTTATCGGATGAATCCTATCTATTCCCTAATGTGACAGGTGAACAACTCACTGAGAATTCTATCAAGCACACAATCGCAACGTATAATAAAAAGCGTGGGGTGTCAGTTACCTCTATACATGCGTTTAGACATACTTTTGCTAGAAACTATATTGTAACAGGTGGCTCTAGTTTTAAGTTGCAAGCATTATTAGGCCATAAGGATTTATCTATGACCCGACATTATGTAAATTTATTTGGGCGGGATTTGGCGAGTGATATAGATCAACACTCTATCATTGAAAGGGTGAAGCCAGTCAGCAAGCGATTAAATAAGAGTGCTAGAAACAAACTATAAAAATAATTACCGTCTGCACATTGTTCAGTAATGCGGAGTGGGAAGAGGGATTGAAAGCAGGAGGGCAAGATGCGATAATAGCACCTTGAATACTGCATTATTCAGCGTATTGAAGTCGCGTCACTCGACATTGTAGAATCACCTATATATTGGTGATAATTGAATTGTAAACACTGTATGTGGTGTTTGTGATGTTTAACTTGCATTTTTACATCATTTACCAATAACTAAAAAAGCTCAAAACCCACTATTTAAGCCAATTTATCATAAAAAAATAAAAAAGCACCCTTTTTCAAGAGTGTTCCTGTGCAAGTATTTAGTTTTGCTGCGTCATTAATAGTGCCAGCGGCGCTACCTTTAATCCTCAACATAATATAATTTATGTTGAACCCAACCGCTCTTTATCCTATCATATACCTATCCAGTTAAACATAACTTATCAGATATTAGTTGAAATAGGTTAAACATAATTTATGGAGGGTAGAAATGCTAACGGAGTATCAAGAACACCTACACAGCCAAGGCAAGGCAGATAACACTATCAAGTCTTATACACTGCATATAGGCAACTATATCTCATGGTATACTGATACCTACGGCAATTCCCCTACAAGGCTCTACAGAGCGAATGTACTGGACTATATATCCTATATGCGTAACATCATGAAAGCCAGTGCAAGGACGATTAACGCCAAGTTAGCGGCACTCCAATCATACAATGAGTATCTGATCGAGCAAGGGATTCAACCTGATCTGGTGTTGAGCAAAAAAGACAATATCAAGGTTCAGAGTCAGTATGCGAATCCAAGTATTGTGACAAAACAGGAAGTAGAGCAATTTAGGCAAGATATATTGGTCAATCAGGGCAAACGTGACTATGCTATTGTTACCATTATGGCTTATGCCGGACTAAGAATCAGTGAAGTACTTGGTTTATTCACATCAAACTTTGATTTTATTGGAAGAGAACTCACTGTCAATGGCAAGGGTGATAAGCAGCGGCTTGTTTATCTGAATGACAAGATTATTAATGCAGTCAAAGAGTATCTGGCAGAGCGCAACAGTGACAGTGAATATCTATTTGTCAGTCGGCAGGGTGGACAGATCAGCAGGAGTAGAATCAATCAGATATTCAATCGGTACAGCGATAAGATAACGCCACATACACTACGGCATTTCTATTGCTCTAATGCGATTGATAGCGGGTACAGTGTGCATGAGGTAGCCAATCAAGCAGGGCATAGTAATATCCATACTACACTGTTATATAGCAATCCAAGTAAGGATAAGATGAAAGAGAAGGCGAATCTGTTGTAGTATCATAAGTCCTTTGGGGGATTTACACCACAACATTTATAGGTAGATACAGAAAAAGACTTGCAATAATGCAGGTCTTTTCTTTATGTATAGGGGGCATTGCAAGGGGAGCATGAGGGGATTGCAGGGTTGCCCCCTGTTCTGGAAAAGTATGTATAGTAGAACCACTTTTTTTCTGCTGGTAAAATCAATTTGCACATTTTACATATTTGGTATATAATACAATTAACCCTAAATAATAAAGAAAGATGTGTATATTATGATTAAACTCCAATGTCCACTCTGCGCTAATGAGCATTTTCAATTGATTATTGATCTCCGTGAAAGCACATATTTACCTAAAGAACCCACCATTCAAGAGTATGTAAAAGTCAATCAGTATGCTTGTACAGAGTGCGGATATGCCTACCACATTGTAGATAAAGATTCCTTATCAAAAGTAAAAGAGTTCCATGATAAAAAATAGCTTTTAATAATACACGGATACCCCCTTCCCCTATCATTATGGTAGGGGATTTTTTATTTACTCGTCCAGTATAACGCTAATCGGTATATAGCTCTCTTCACCGGTCTTCTCAAACTCAACTGTAAATGTAACCCTAAGTTTCGCACCATACGAATTTTCTGCATCGACATATCCGACTACTTTAAATTTTTTCCCATTCTTTTTGATAGTTGCATCATTATAAGTTGGGAATTTAGCGGTTGAAGGTGCTTTGAGTTTTCCTTTTACTTCTTGTTTAGCAGCAGCCCATGCAAAGCCCATTTCATCATCAGTTGGGGTTTGTGTATATGAAGT
>JAHDPQ010000016.1 GCA_018434245.1 Oscillospiraceae bacterium | reverse complement strand
TCTCGCACAGGGCCTTGACCTTGAGCAGGGCCCGGTCGCTGGTGTAGGGTGGGGAGTAAAAGTGCACTGCCGAGATGGCAAGGCCCCGCTTGGCCATCATCACTCCCGCCACAGGGCTGTCGATTCCTCCTGAAAGCAGCAGCATAGCCCGGCCGGAGCTTCCCACCGGAATCCCTCCGGCACCGGGATGTTGCCCGCCGTGAACATAGGCGGCAAAATCACGGACCTCTACCACCACCAAAAGGTCGGGGGTTTCCACATCCACCTTGAGGTGGGGGAACCGCTCGAGCAGCCAGCCACCCAGCTCCCGGCAAATGTCTGGGGAAGTCATAGGGAAGGCCTTGTCCGACCGCTTGGCAGCAACCTTAAAGGTGGAGGCGGCCATCAGCTCTTCCTTCAGATACCCGGCGGCAGCTTCCTTGATGGCTTCAAAGTCTTTTTCTACAATGGCGGCTCGAGTAAGGGCGGCAATACCAAAGACTCTGGAAAGGCGGTCCAGCGCCTCCTCCATGTCGCAGTCCCCCATAGGTTGAGCGTAAATGGTGGACTGGGCTTTGTAAAATTTAAAATCTCCCACATCCCGAAGAGCCCGCTTGCAGTTTTTGATCATCAAATCCTCAAAGCTGCCCCGGTTGAGGCCTTTGAGGGCAATTTCTCCACTTTTGAGCAGAATAAGCTCCTTGGTGCCGGCTTCCAGTTTCATTTAGTCGTTGCTCCTTGTAATCTGATTCATGCCCTCTGCCAAAGCGGTAAAGAAGTGATCTATATCCTCCAGGGTATTGTAGGGGGAAAAACTCACTCGCAGGGCGCTTTTGATGCGGTTCCGGGGCAGTCCCATGGCGGTGAGGACGTGGCTGTCCGCCCCTTTGGAGCAGGCGGAGCCCCCCGAAACATAGATGCCCCGCTCCGCCAAAAAATGAATCATGGTTTCGCTGCGGTAGCCCGGCACACTGATGTTACAGATATTAGGTGCTCCATTTGGGGGCATATTCATGCACAGCCCGGGAATTTGCCCGGATTTTTCGATATAATAGCTACGTAGCACCTCAAAATGGGAGCGGTTTGCCTCCAGATGCTCCTTGGCCATCTGGGCGGCGGCCCCCAGCGCACAGGCAAGCGGAACGCTTTCGGTACCGGGTCGAAGTCCTTTTTCCTGCCCGCCTCCGTAAAAAAGCGGTAGCACCCGCACACCTTTTTTGATATAGAGAGCCCCAACCCCTTTGGGGGCGTGGAGCTTGTGTCCGCTGAAGCTGGCCAGATCCACCCCCAGCTTCTTGAGGGAGAAATCCACTTTTCCCAGAGCCTGCACTCCATCGGTGTGAACCAAAGCCTTGGGGTTTTGCCTTTTGGCCTGCCGGGTGATGGCAGCCAGATCGCTGACTGCTCCCATCTCGCTGTTAACCAGATTGCAGGAAAGAAGCAGGGTATCGCCGGTTACCTCTCGGCAAAGGGTATCCGGATCTATATTTCCTTCGGGCTGAGGGTCCACCAGCACGATCTTGGCGTTTTGCTGCTGGGAAAGCATCTGGAGAGTGCTTCTCACTGATGAGTGCTCCACCGCCGTGGAGATAAGGGTGTTTCCCCGCCGCTTGTGGGCGGCAAAAGCTCCCTGAATGGCGATATTGTTAGCTTCGGTAGCTCCGGAGGTGAAGTAGACCTCCTCCGGCAGGCAGCCAAGGGCGTTTGCCATCTGTTCCCGGGCCTTTTCCAGAAGCAGCTGGGCTTCCAGCCCCTTTCTGTGCAGGGAGGAAGGGTTGCCGTAAAACTCCTCCATCACCTGACGGGCTAGGTCGGCCACCTCTGGCTTCACCGGAGTGGTAGCTGCGTTATCCAAATAAATTTCGCGCAACAAAGGCACTTCCTTTTTATAAATATCAGTGAGAATGCTTGCCAGCGTGGCATGGATGTAAGCCTCCACGCGGTAGCCACGATTCCTCAGCGGGTGCTGGATTTTGATTATGCTGCCGCGACAAGATGCTCCCCTAGCATGTGGCATGGGTGGTAACTCCACGTGAATGCCCCGGTTTTTCAGCGGCGGCTAAAGCAAAGGTTGTCGCTGCCGCGACGGGCGT
Organism: Oscillospiraceae bacterium; assembly: GCA_018434245.1. Classification (GTDB taxonomy): domain Bacteria; phylum Bacillota; class Clostridia; order Oscillospirales; family Ruminococcaceae; genus WRAV01. The sequence continues at coordinate 77 of JAHDPQ010000016.1, read as the reverse complement.
TACTTTTCCCCACGGAAAAGTAACCAAAACGTGTTTTAAGACCTGTGCAGGGAGGCCTGGCCGGCCCCCCTCGCAAC
>JAHDPQ010000092.1 GCA_018434245.1 Oscillospiraceae bacterium | reverse complement strand
TTTTCCCGTATCATGAGGATTGTCCCACTCCTTAACATCCGGCCTACCTCCATGCTTTGTCTTCCTTCCATGGTAGCCGTTATTTATTTGTGGGTCAATTTCTCCGGCGTTCTCGGTCAATTATATACCGGCGGTGACAGCGTAAGGATGAACCCCAGTGTTATGTTACATTAAATATGATTTATTATGCGCTGTGGGGTACGTTTGAAAGCCAGAAACCCAATAGAAGAATGATGGATAGTATCAAATCAGGATTGAATGAACTGATCAATTCGGGAATTATTTCTTATGAAGAAGTATTGTCTAGTTTTGAGTATGTTTTAGATTTAGCCAAGTTAGAGATAGATACCAGCAAAGCAACGGAAACCAAAGACTTCTTTGTAATTGTTCAGGACACGGAAATCCATACTATCATGAACAGTAAAGCCCAACACAAGTTTAAGCTATGTAGGTATTTTGTTTTCTTGGTAGGTACTTTTAATAGTAAGACACAGATTGGCTTTTCTCCACTGGGGTATATGGTGGATAAGATTGGAATTAGCAAGCCAACTATTGTTGAGTATAACACGTTGCTAGAAGAAATGGAACTCATTTATATCTACAGATCAACTTCCTGCATCCGCAATTCTTCAAGCGGTGAAATCAAGAAAATAACCAATACCTATGGTAGATATTCTGATAAGGCGAAGGTTATCCAAGAGGGAAAAGCATATACGGATACATATGGTTACGGAGAAAATGAATCTCGACACAAACTTTTCAGTACCTCGGATAAAAAGAGTGCATCTATGAAATATAATTTCTTTGTCAGTGGTAAAAAGACATACAATGACGAGGAACTTGAATGGATGTACAATGTATTATCAGAATTTAATGCAAGTCTCAAATCCAGATATGGAGAGGATTGGGAGTATTATTCCAAGGATTTGAGTGTGTTCAAGGAATGTAATTTTTACTGCGAGGATATAGAAGATTCAGATTGGGGAGAGGTTGATTCCTGTTCTAAAAATGTCGGATAGATTTCCTTGAGTTTGGACTCTACATTGTCGACTCCAAAAGCCCAAGAATCTATTGCACAAGATTTGTCAAAGATGAAAATCAAATTCTAGAAAGAGGTAATTTTATGAAACAGAATTATAACATCAAATCAGTAGAAGGTATTCCCGCCGTCATGGATGCTATCCAGAAAGAAATGCTCTGGAATAAAGCATGTGATAATAACAAGCGTTTAGATAGGTTGGAAGAAAAGATAGATAGGATTCTTGAATTGTTAGGTGATGTAAATGGCAGGAAATAAAGATTCTGGATATAGTAGGGGTAAACATACTTCACAAGAGCAAAGTGTTCTTTCCAAGTTGAAAAGCATGGTGAAAACAGATGCTAAAGTTTATTTTATTATGTGGAAGTTCTCACCACACCTGTTACCCAATCAAAGCATAAAGACATTTGCCGACTTAAAAGGAAATTATAAAACCTTTACAGATGGCATGACAGAAACCTCATGTAACAACTGGTTAGTTGAAGAGAATGTACAGACCGCTGTTAAGTGGCTTTTAAAAAGACTTCACCAAGCAAAACTAATTGAGTTGTATGATACTTATTATCTAAAAGCTAAGGAAGATACGAATGCTTTTAAAGCCTTTATTGACTTTTCAGAGAAATTCTTTACGGATGAAAAGGATAGTGAACTACTGTCAATCTTGAACGGGATTAAAGCAGATGAATTAGAATAATAAATTGATGGGGACTAGGTGAAATGCCGAGTCCCCATTTTTTTATGGAAAGGGGTAGTATGTGACGGTACAAGAGAAGTTGCAGCGATTGGTAAGCAATCCAATTCTTTATATAGAAAAGTTTATGCGTGTAGTAGATAAGCGTGGCAGGTTGGTGAAGTTTAGCTAAATCCGCAACAAAGAGAATTGCTGAATAGCATGGACAAATATAATATTATTCTAAAGTCAAGGCAGTTAGGTATTACAACACTGTCTTGCGCTTATTCTATCTATCTTGCTATGACGAGCAGTAATACTACCTGCTTGCTGGTATCTTACTCTATTGATTCTGCTACGGCTATTTCTGAGAAGCTAAAGCAGTTATATAACGATTTGCCAGATGCACTGAAGGTAGATTTGGTGGCCAACAACAAAAAGGAGTTAAAGTTTGTCAATGGTTCCAGAATCATATGCGCTACCTGTGGCTCCAAAGATGTTGCAAGAGGATTAACAATTCGGTTTGCTCATTTATCCGAAGTGGGATTTATGAAAGATACCGTAGACAAACAATTGCTTGCCATTGAACAGGCCCTTACTCCTAACGGAAGGATCGTATTAGAAAGTACAGCCAACGGATTAAATTACTTTTCTGAATTATTTAATAAGGCAGGACGAAAAGAAAATATGTATCACTCCTTCTTCTTTAGTTGGATCGATGATAAAGTCATGTTTGCAGACGAATACAAGATGTTCTCCCAGAGATACATCGATATGTATGGAAAATTGCCAGCAGAAGATGAATTGACCGATGAAGAAAAAGGGTTAAGGTTACAAGGGGCTACCTTAGAACAGTTGGTATGGCGAAGATTGAAGATTTCCAACAGCAGCGAAGAATCATTTAAGCAGGAATTTCCAAGTAATCCTATTGAAGCATTTGTTTCTACTGGCAGCAATGTATTTACTCCTAAATTGATACACGAGAGACTACAATATGTAGATGAAGCAAAAGCAATACGCAATAGATATAATGGTTGCCCTGTTAGTTTGTTGCCATGGCTAAAGAGTGAATTATCTATCTGGGCGCTTCCCAAACGTGGGGAGAAATATTACATAGGGGTAGATACCAGTGAAGGGTTGTCGCAGGACTATTCTGCTATTCAGGTAGTATCTAGCGAGGGTGTACAGGTTGCAGAGTTCAAGAGCAATAAGGTGAAGCCATTCCAGTTTGCAGAGATAGTCAATGATATTGGTATCTACTACAATAAGGCATTACTTGTGGTTGAAAAAGCCAGTGCAGGTCATACCGTTGTGGATAAGCTAAAGAATGACTATAAATATTCTAATATGTATAAGTACAGGGAATATGATGCCAGAGGTAGGGCTAAGAAAAAGATTGGATTTGTAACCAATGGCAAGACTAAACCACTTATGATAAATGACTTTGTGGAACTGTTTGAAACAAGTCAAATTGTTATTAACAGCAAAGAATTGTTATCTGAGATGAAGTTATTTCAGTTTAAGGACGGCAAAATGGAAGCTACTGTAGGAAACCATGATGACTTGGTTATGGCATTTGCTATGGCGTTGGTTGGTATAAAGTCGGGGATTAATTATATTTAAAAGGGGTGATAAGGTGAGGAAACCGATTCCGTTCTGGTTCGAGGATGAAATAAACAAAACAGAGCATATGAAAAGAATCTCAAATGTGATTGAGATCAAACAATATCTGTTGCGACTACATAAGGTATTGCAACGCAAGGACTTCAAGTTTAAAGAAGAAACCTACACCACTGCCAAGATTGTTCTGAATACACTCAAATCTATAATAAATTTTCATACATCTTATGTGGTGGGAAATCCTATAAGCATTACAGGGGAACATGAAATTGTAAAGACATTTAATCGGATTTATAAAAAAGGTATACCAAGACCGACTATGAAATTACAGATGATTTGATTACCTATGGAAATGCCTTTGAGTATGTTTATTTAGATGGTGGTGTTATTAAGAGTAAAGTCATTGCCAATGAGGATGCTTACCCTGTGTATGATGAGCAGGAAAACTATGTAGCTTTTATTGAGCATTGGCAGGATATTGAAAATGGGCATAAGAATTATGTTGTCTATACTCCTGCTATGGTACAGGTATTTCAGGATAGTATTTTGAAAGATGAGTATGCTAATTTATCGGGGCTGCCTATCCACTATGCCAAATGGACAAGAGTGAATATAATTTCTTTGGGGATAGTTTACTCAATGATTTAATACCAATCATGAATCAGATTGAGATGCTTTTGAGCAAACTGGATGATGCTATTAATACATTATCTATGAATCCCCTGGGTGTATCGTCAGGCCAGAGGATAACGGATTCTATTCCCAAGGATATTTGTGGTGCTACGCTTAATTTAGAGGATGGTGGAGACTTCAAATATGTTACTGCACAGATGGACTACAATAATATTAAGTTGCTACTGGATAGCCTAACACAACAGTTGTATGCCGTTGCTAGTGTTCCCGCTGCTGTTATAGGTCAGGGTAATATTGCTAATGTCAGTGAAATTAGTTTGAAGTTGTTATTTAGCCAGACAGATAATAAGGCAAAGCAGATGATTCAGGTTCTCAAAGAGGGAATCTACCAGAGATTTGAACATATGAGAAAGTTACTTGTGTTACAGTCGGTTGCTTTTTCTGATGATATATTTGATAGCCTTGATTTTACATTTACGGTGAATAGACCTGTAGATACAAACAATTTGATGAATGAGTTAAAGACACAGTTTGAGATGGGAGCAATCAGCAAGCAGACAATTATTGATAAGAGTCCCTATACTGTTGATACGAGTTTGGAGTTGCAGAGAATTGAAGGGGAACAGGCGGGTTCAAATCGTTGACTTGATTTACCTTTTATGATACAATTACATACAAATAAATAGCGTGTATGAAATAGGATTTTTTAAAAACGTATTGCCGAAGAACGCTTTCATATCAAGGTTTGATCGACTTTCCAGTCAAAATAAAACTGGAAATCGTGTAGGGGTTAATCGCTCCTCGAGGGTTCAAATCCCTCCTTCTCCGCCAACGAATACCGCATAAACATTACGTTTATGCGGTATTTCTTTTTGCCTTTTTATCCTCTATTCTACTGCTGTTTTCATTACGCAAGGGCTGAAAAGTCACCCGTTCGCCGCCCAAATGACTGGAAACAGAACACAAGACCCAACAACACCCGCCATTAGACTCCAATGGGTTTAGGATTAGGCTGCGAAGGTATCGGGAAAACAAGATTAACATCACCCGAGTTACATAGCCCTTATAACACACTGCTACAGTGACGTCAAAAGCCATCACAAAGCAAAGCGCCGAGGGGACAGGAGCTACCACGCCCCTGTCCTCTCGGCGCTTTTGTTTTAACTAGATTTATAAAGATATATTATTTTTAAAATACAGGGAGGAGGTCATAACATACTGACCATTGATTCCATAGGACAGCTTGCCAAGCTCGAACAGTGTTTTTCTAAAGAAGTATACCGCTGTTTACAGGACAGGCTTGGCACGCTGCACAAAACATATTGTGCCTGCGGTGTTCCGCCCCTCGCTCAGTTCAGCTTGGCGGACCTTGGCCCAATCTTTTTTGTTCAGTCGTACCACGAAATAGAGCATCGGCAATTTGAGAGCATCTGGACTGAGCATCTACAGGATGCAGCTTTCTTTGTTGCCCTGCACCTCACCAACAACGAATGCTGTGGGGAATATTGGATTCCCCACAGCATTCTGACAGAGGAACAGATGAGAGCATTATATGAGGAGTGTTAGAAGATGTTAACGGTTAAAGCCACTATGAAAAGTGAAGCCCTGTATTCTGATAATCAAGAGCATCGCTTCTTAATCAAGCGAACATGGAACGCTAGTCAGCCTTCCGCTGCCATTCTCATGCTGGCACCATCGGACACGGCAAACGAAATCGCCATGGATACGACAGCCATTCTTAATCTCTATTCCGGATTGCAGTTACAAAGGCCCTTTTCACCTAAAGCCTGCCGGTACGCTGGAAGCTTGGACTGCTATGGTTCGGGAGCAGGAGGTGTCTGTAATGAAAACTCAAGAAAGTAGGAACCCCAACGCCCCGCCAAAAAGCAACCATTTGAATTCAACTTCGCAACAATTTTCTACGTTGGATAACCTTACCGAAATGCTCACCGCAGATATGATTTCACAATATTTGCAGGTGAACTATGGAAAGGCCCTCCAACTAATTAAATTTGGCGGCATTCCCATCTCAAGCTTGGCAATACATATCGTGTATCCAAGGTTAAGTTTCAGCAGTGGATCGATGAAACTAGCTGTTCCAGCAATGTACCCCAATAAGTAAACTGCAGGGGCTGGCAGTAAGTGTCAGCCCCCACCCTATGGTAAAAAGAAAGGATGGTATTCTTGACGGATCATATTCGCAAACGAGGCACTCCGTCAGGTAGCTCTTGGCAGATTGTCTTGGATCATGGTATAGATTCCTGTGGCAAGCGCAAGCGCAGCTACATCACGGTAAAGGGCAACAAAAAGGAAGTTCAGGCCATACTCAACGAAAAGCTGGCCGAATACAATAAAGGAACCTACATTCCCCCTTCGGGCAAGACGGTGAAGGATTGTATTGAGGAATGGGTTGCGGTGTATGTAGAGTCAGTCTGGCTCCTAACACCGTTCGGGGCTATAAGGTAAACTTCAATAATCACACCATTTCCTATATCGGCCATATCCCCGTGCAGCAACTCACTCCTGTGCAGGTGCAGGATCTGTACTCCCAATTGGAGAAAAAGGGATTGTCGGCCCGAAGTATCTGGTATGTACATACCACCTTGCGGAAAGCTTTGCAGTACGCATATCAGGCCCAGCACATTGCCAAAAACGTTGCCGACATCGACAAGGAATATATCTTTGGGGACACCAAGACAAAATCTGGTCAGCGCTCACTGCTCCTATCGGAACCGTTAATGGAAAGGTTGCAGCGGCACAAGAGAGATCAAAACAAGGTTCGGCTTCTTCCGGGGAGCGATTATCAAAACCATAACCTGATCTGCTGCAAAAAGGATGGTTCCCCCTATCACACAGGCACCTTCTTACACAAATCCAAAACCTTTCTGGAGAAGAACAAGCTGCCGAAAACCCGCCTCCACGACCTAAGGCATACCAATGCCACGCTGCTGCTCCAATACGGCGTACCGGCCAAGATCGCCTCTCAGCGGCTGGGACACGCGAATATCGCCATTACGCTGGACACCTACTCCCATGTTTCGGTGGAGATGCAGGAGGACGCAGTAAGCAAGCTAGCCAGTGGAGTATTTGGAAAGCTGGATGAGCATGTGGGATAGAAGCTCAAAAGTAGACTCAGGAGTCTTGATGTGCTGACCAAGCACACTTGAATACCAACTAGAACTAACCTTGATACCAAACATAATCTCTACAGGCAGGTACTGTATGGATTATGTTTTTTCAGTTTTTGGGTGGTTTGCAGGATGATGGGGAAGCCCCAGCGACTAAAATCGCCGGGGCTTCCCCTTTAGACCGCTCCTGGAGAAAGAGACAGGCAGGAAACGCCCTTGTTGTAGAATAACAAAGAATTACGCGGCCATGCTCCTGATTTGGAAAGGAGTGTGGCCATTTTTATCTGGATACGCTCGAAGTTGTAGAAATGGACGTATTCATCAATGAGATGGCGAGCCTGCTGGATGGTACGGATTTTTTGACGGTAGATGCATTCGGTTTTCAGAATGCCAAAGAAATAGCAGGGGCATTATCCAGAGGCATTGCTGCCCTTGACATGGACGGCAAAATGCCGTACTGTTTGGTTAGGTTCAAATAGCCGGGTGAGGTATATTGGAACCCTTGGTCGCTGTGGAGGATGAGTTCCTTTGCGACCTCTTTTTTTGTTTTTTGGATGGATGGTTCGATAAACCAGAGCATTGTCTTGTATGGTTCCCATATCGTAAGCAACAATGAAATTGTCATGCAGGTCCTTGATAGCCGACAAGTAGAGTGTCCCCTCGCCGGTGTGTATATAGCTGATATCCGTTACCATTTCTGGTTTGGTCTGTCCGCGTGGAAATTCCTGTTTAGCTTATTCTCATAGATGTTCATTCATTGTTGCCGTTGATACAGCGGACGAGGGCGGCGAATGACCGAGAGCAGGCCATACTTGCGCATCAACCGAAGCACCGCCTTGTGGTTGACAATAAGGCCATGTTTTTATAACATCCATAGCTTGACACGTCGGTAACCATAGGTTTCTTTTGTTTCCTGCTGGCACTGGGCAATCAGTCTGCTCACTGGCATGTCCCGATCGGGGCAGTCTCTTCTTTTTCTCCATGCGTAATACCCACTGCGAGATACCTCGAAGAACCTGCACATGAACGCAACCGGATACTTCTCTTTGTTTGCTTTAATCGCTGCATATTTGATTTTTGCATTCACATCCTGGCCTTCTGAGATTTTTTTGTGATGATATCGTAATGCCAAAAAGTTGAAATAAAGTCACAGAGCTTGTTTTTAGCTTTGTTTGTGCAGTGAGATTGCAACAAACGCTCTATCCCAAGCGCTGTTTGATCTATGAGGCCGTGCAGATGATTCAGTGAAGAAACTCTCATTACTATGTAACTGGTATATTGGCGTCCAAGGAGCTTTAACTCCCCATAGATTTCTTCGTTTTTTTCGTATTGCCTCAGAATAAGCCACTTTTCAATGCCATATTGCTACCGGATGCGAAATCCATAATGAGAACCGTCGGACCATATCTTCTCCCATTGTAAAAGAACGAGAGCAAACACTCAACAAGAATGCCTACTCTCTATATGTACCATAATGCGAAGTACGCCAAATGGTAACGTAGCACATCATTAGAAGGGCCCCTTTAGGGGCATTGTCTGTATCATACCCTTCTAGGGCCATTCAAGCCTCCGGCTAAGCCGGAGGCTTGAATGATTTGGCGGGGGTAGGCTGGGCCAAACCACTGGCCGTTTGATTGCCAACCGATATTAGATCAGCCGCGGTGCATAGAGCTTAAAGCAATCGGGGCCGCTTTGCTCTTTTAGGGGTTCACCAACTTGTCAAAATACTTTTCTTTATAATGATTTAAAAGCTCATTATAGCTTTTTGTATTCCCACTATGGAGTTCCTTTTTCAGTCTATGAGAGTCAAATTCACCCGTTGTATTTATAAACTCCTTTTGCTTAACTATCACAACAATTGGTTGAATTTATCGTAAAATTTTGATGTTGTTAAATAAAGATAGATTATCTAATCTTCTCATTATGTTTATTAGAAGATATATAGCTAACTGCACTCAATCCGCATATTATCTGTATCGCGTCTGTTTCCCCTATCATACCAAGCTTATACAATCAACTCATTAACTGGTGGCAAACAAGCCTGATTCTCACAAACATAAAAAGTGGTTTTCCCGTCTTTAAGCCGGTACCCCTCCTTCTCGTCATCCAAAATAACAACCCAGCCCTTACCTTGCAAACGCCGCTTCACCGACTCCCGTTCCAACGAATCGCTTAGCACCACCGTTATCTTTCTGCCGGGAAACTCTCGTTGTAATTGGCTATACAGATAAAAGGAATGGCCGCCCGGAACCTCCGCCGCCTGAGCGTTCATGAAGGGCAGGTGCCGATCCAGTGTCGCCTCAAATTCTCGATCGGCGGTCAGCAGGCTTAACCAGATAAGGTTCATAGCCATCACCGAATTGCCCGACGGAATCGCGCCGTCATAGCTTTCCTTCGGGCGGAGGATCAGTTCCTCGCCAGTATTGCCGTAAAGATAAAACCCTCCTATTTCGTTGTCAAAAAAATCAGCGATGGTCTGATGGGCCAGTGCCTTGGCGCGGCTGAGGTATTCCTCGTCCGGCGACGCGTAATACATCCGAAGTAGCGCGTAAATAGTAAAAGCATAATCGTCCAAGAACCCCGATTCACTGCGACGGCCATTCCGCCAGCTGGCAAAAAGCCTGCCGTTCTCGCATAGCTTTGCCTCGATAAACTCTATCGCGCGCTTTGCCATATCAAGGTGTTGATGGTCGCCAAAGGCAACCGCGCAGTCGGCCAGCGCCGCGATTATCAGCGCGTTCCACGCGGTTAAAATTTTATCGTCGCGGTGAAGCGTGGTCCGTGTTTTTCGGTATTCGTAGAGTTTTGCCACCTCTTCGCTAAAGCTTTCATCCGGTTTTGGCAGATGAATCTGGTTAGGGATACTTTTTCCCTCAAAGTTGCCGACGCTTGTGATTCCGTAGGCTTTGTTGAATGCGGCCCCTTCGTGCTCGCCAAGAACCGCGATGACTTCGTCCGGCATCCAGGCGTAATACTTGCCCTCGACGCCATTGCTGTCCGCGTCCTGCGCCGCATAGAACCCACCATCTTGATTAGTCATCTCGCGCTTCAGGTATATGACGATCTTTTCCGCGATGTTTCTATATTGTGGATTGCCTGTAACCAAGTATGCCTTTGCGTATGCCATCAGCAGTAACGCATTGTCGTAGAGCATCTTCTCGAAGTGCGGGATCAGCCATTGCTCATCGGTGGAGTAGCGCGAAAACCCGAATCCAATGTGGTCGAAGATGCCTCCTCGCGCCATTTGCTCCAGCGTTTTCTCCGTCATCAAACGGTAGCTATCGTTGCCACCCGCCTCGTATAGCGCCAGCAAGAATAATAGATTGTGCGGGCACGGGAATTTCGGTGCCCGGCCAAAGCCGCCGTATTGAGGGTCGAAGGTGGCTTCGAAATAGCTTGCGGCTTGTTCGCACAGCACATCGGCGGATGCGGGAGCTTTCTTTGATGCACGCGGCGTATTCAGATAGGCCGTGATTTGCCCGGCGGAATCAAGTAGGGCTCTCTTCTCCTTTTTCCATTTTTGGCTGACCGCTTCCAGAACATCTATGAGACCGGGTGTTCCATAGCGGCGCGTTTTTGGGAAATAGGTTCCAGCGAAAAATGGTTTGCCGGTGTGATCCATGATAATGGTCATAGGCCAGCCCCCCGAGCCGGTCAATGCCATGCAGGCGCTCATGTATATGCTGTCGATGTCAGGGCGCTCCTCCTTGTCCACCTTGACACATACAAAATTCTCATTCAAAAGCCGCGCAACCTGCGCATCCTCAAAGCTTTCGTGTGCCATCACATGGCACCAGTGGCAGGTGGAATAGCCGACGCTCAAAAAGACGGGCTTGTCTTCCACATCGGCCTTTTGGAAGGCTTCGCTGCCCCACGGGTACCAGTCCACGGGGTTACTCGCGTGCTGGTTAAGATATGGCGAGGTTTCGTACTGTAATCGGTTCATTTTGAGGTAACCTTTCAGCGGTTTAATTGATGACGATCCCGCCGTTAACATGCATGCTTGGCCTGTGATAAGGAGGAATCCTCGCAAAATTGATCTTTGATTAGGTAGTATTTGAATTTTGTATTGTTTTATCATGTAGAATATAAAATATACCCTTATTATTCAGGGGGATACTATGCTAAACATCATTGAGATAAGCACTTTTCGTCGCCCGACTTGGATATCTTTGCCCGCCTGACAGAAACGCAGTTGCGCAACCGATTGGAGCCGGAGAAGGACATTTTTATCGCCGAGAGCCTTCTTTGCGTTTGATATTCAATCGAACTGCAGACCCCACCGCACATTCTCCCTCATAATATGGAAATAAACATTAATCAGTATTGCCGAATAAGTTGCCGATATGATAGGGACATGCTGGATAGTTAAAATCAACCAAAGGTCGTAGAGATGCTCCGATCGTGAAATATGAATTAGATACAATTGCTTACGGAAATTTATGTTGTTGTTCCGAGATTTTTCATTCGAATAAAAAACCAAGTTATTAAAAATAAAAAAATCCTATAAATATAAGGTTTTTGACCATTTAGCGCTTGCGGTTGCGCCATGATTTCCACTTTCCCACAGTGGTTGTTAGCTTCAGTTTAGATACCCAAAAGGGATGCCGGACATGCCGCCATCCCTTGTATCTTTATATCGCCTACTCCAGAGCACCAAGCCGCTCGTTGCCAGGAGTTAACTTTTCATCCACTTTCGGCCAATGGCTAGTAACAGAGTTTTTTCGTCCCCTATGTCATCTCTTGTTTGTGATTGTAGTTCTTATGTCCATTCAATTCTGCTCTGACCTGCAATATCGGCAAGCCTTTGGGTGTAATTTCCGTCCATGATATACCCTTATACCTACCTTTTTCAGCCCATGCAAACACATTTTGTCCGGGGGAATTTACACCTCGTTACGCAGCAATCTAATGTAGTGGTTAGCCTCCCGCAGCACATGGTCGGCCAGCAGCGGCAAAATGATAGAGCGGATCTTACACTCTGCGATGCCCGTTGTCCCTGCTATTTTAAAATCACGATATTTCGTTGTTAGGGTCAGGGTTTCGCCCGTCACATTTGCAAGCATCATATCTGTTGATGTTTGGGCCTTACTGAGCAGCTCGCCATATTCTTGGGCAAAATCATTGGCGATATTGACTAGCTCACCTTCGGACGGGTCAAGTAGGCCGCGTATGAATAGCGCATGCTCCAGCATGATTTGATCCCAAAACAGTTCCATACTTTGGGTGGTTTCCTCCAAAGTATTGCCGCTTTCCAAGGTGGCCAGATGGCTTCGATACAACTTCGCTTCCCGCAGGATATGGTCGATGAGGAGTGGATAATTCAGAGTAAACATATTGCAGGACAGCATATCGTTCAGTATTCTTGTTTTGAATTGGATAAAGCTATCCAGGAGCGGTAGAATCGCGGCATTGAGCATACGGACACGGCGCAGCAGATCGGGTGTTATGGCGGGGTTTTCCCCACTGTGCAGCCTTGTTTCCATAACGGTGATGTTCTGATTGATGGGGATTCCCGTAAAGTTCTGCGTTTTTTGCTCGGTTCCAAGGGTGTAGTCGGTAAATAACTCGCCAGAGTGTAGCACTTTGCTACTGATAATTCCGTTACTGAGCCCAACGGCGTTTTGGAGCTGTGTCTCAAACAGGGATTGAAACTGTGATGCCATACGGGAGAATTCGGTATCCCGCGGTGTGAAGCCCGCCTGCAAAAATAGGGCGTGTTCCTTCATGATGCGTCCAAAAAACAGGTGCAATTCCAGGGAAAGCAGGACAAATTGCTGTTCGGTAATCATAATAATATGTACTCCTATTCCTTAATAATACCAGGGGTAGGGATATCCACGTTGGCCAAAGAGCTGTTGCAGTAATAGGATGCGGATAATGTCGCGCAGGGTATTGCGATTGTGGTAGCGGCGCCTGCGCCTGCGGTAGGGAGAGCGCCCAAATCCGAACTGAACTGGCATGACCTCAATGCTCCGATCAAATCCGTCGTCATCGTCATCATCCTCGAACCACATGCCGCTGTTTTTAATAATGTTGTCCACAACTGCATCGATCATTTCGGATGATGGCGTGGTTCCAGAAGAGATCATCTGATCGGCTGCCTGTATGATCAGCGGATTGAGATCGTGGTAAATTTCGGGATATAAACTGCTCATCTGTTCTTGCATGGCAGGGTCAGGCTGCATGGCATTCTGATTGGATGCGGGCGGTGTGACGCTTGGTTGCAGGGCCATTCCGGGCACAGTGGGGGGGATTGCAAATGGACTCGTATTCTGATTGTTCATAACGCACCTTCCTGATATTATCTAGATTATTTTTCGCATGAAATATGCGGTTAGTTCACATTATGCAAGCGGGTTCATGAACGTTCAGGAAATGGGATGACTGCAAATCAAGGCTGTGCACTTATACTCTGACAATTAGTTGCTGGACACACATTAGAGACCCTATCTTTCCTATAGCACCGAAGCTGCCCAAAAGGATATAACGAAAAAGCCTCAATAAAGGCAGACGGAACAAGCTTGGCAATAATCACAGTTGGGCAATTATTAAATATAGAATAGCGGAAAAATATAATACAATTAATCGATAACTCTTTATCGTTACATAGATTTAGGCTATATATCTGTTAGCAATCAGCATCTTCCACAAGGCTAATGGAAAAAAAGCACCCCAAGCGGCAACTCGCCTGGTTTGCTTGCAGGAGTGTAGATATATTAAGAAGTGATTTTGAACATTGGGAAATGGATACTGTCGTTGGCAAAAGAAAAGGCAAAAGTGAATGATTGTTAGTCTTAACGAACGTTATAGTAGACAGGAAATGATTGTAAAATTAAGCGCCCGAACAGTTATGAGTGTGACAGCAATGTAAACAATAACCGCTTGATTCGCCGCCATGTTCCAAGCGAGAAGGAAGATACATATCCGGCATCCCTTTTGATTTCAATCCACTCCCTCCGCGGGGAGGGAGACCTAAGTGGGGCCTCTCGGCGCATTTTAAAGTTAACATTTCAATCCACTCCCTCCGCGGGGAGGGAGACGTATGCAGCAAATGTAAGATTTCTATGCGAGAAGAGTTTCAATCCACTCCCTCCGCGGGGAGGGAGACGCTGGCGACCACCTAAAACGCCTAGCCGGGAAAGATTTCAATCCACTCCCTCCGCGGGGAGGGAGACATATTGCTACGGCCTCA
>JAHDPQ010000061.1 GCA_018434245.1 Oscillospiraceae bacterium | reverse complement strand
GTTGCACTTCGGACAGCTTATTTGATATACTTTCACCATGAGAACCTCTCTTTCTTTTTGGGAGTACATGGGTTTTGTGGTGAAACCATTGTACCAAAAGGCTTGAGGGGTTCTCAACTTTCATTTAACTTTACAATACGGAGAGAAAAATCAGGAGGATTTATTATGGGAAAATATAGAACTTTAAAACAACAGGCACGTTATGCCATCTGCCAGAACAAGGCATTTGGAGAAAAGAAGCACGCGGCATCGGATAAGAACAAGGCTGAACGGTATTATAGCTTCGCCCGTTGCGACGGCGTCAGAAATGTCAGCGACCAGTTTATGACATACGTTCAAAAGGACTTTCCTGAAATCAGACAAATAAAGGATATTACAAATGAGCACAGCACCGCTTGGTTAAAGTCCATGGTAGAAGCCGGTCGAATTGACAAGGAGAGCTTTGACGAATACCGCTCCCGGCTTTCTAAGCTTCAAGAGAGCTGCGAGGCCACGTATGGCAAGTGCCGGAATCCTGAGAGCTGGGGTACTGTAAATGTGGCTCCGCCTGACACTAAGAAGCTTCGAAGCGTAGTTATGACGCGGGAGGATTTTTACGCTATCCGGAACAGCATAATGAAAACAGGGCGCAGTGACGCATGGATTGCAATGGAAATCACCTTCCGCGTGGGTATACGAGTAAAGGGGTGCCATTGGATGTGCGGAAAAGACATCGACCTGCAAAACTGGACCGTCCGCGTCACCAAAAAAGGAGCAAAAAACGGACGGGCGAGAACCATCTCCATTCGCCCGAAAGACCGCGAGTTCTTCACCTGGCTCAAGGAGCGCACACCGGAAGACCGTATCTTCCGCATGAAAAACGGTAAGGTTCTGAAAGAAGACAGCATTAACAGCACCATTCGTCGGCACATGAAAAAACTGGGGCTGGATAACAAATATGAGGATACAACGCTGCATGCTGTTCGCAAAATGTACGCACAGGAGCGGATGGAAGAACTGCGCGGCCCGGTTC
Source organism: Oscillospiraceae bacterium (assembly GCA_018434245.1). Taxonomy (GTDB): domain Bacteria; phylum Bacillota; class Clostridia; order Oscillospirales; family Ruminococcaceae; genus WRAV01. The sequence continues at coordinate 34,705 of JAHDPQ010000061.1, read as the reverse complement.
CTCTTAAGGACACAAAAGCAGAAATGAAGGCGTTTGATATCCTTTCTGCCGAGCTGGGTCATGGCGAAAACCGCTTGAACCTTTACAAAGTTTATGTGTTGGGAGAATAATCGTCGTTTTACATTAGAGGAGGCCGCACGATCCGCGCGGCTTCCTCTTTGGGGTTCTTCATAATATGTAATCACCATTTGCGAATTTCGCGTGCTGCTCTTTCTTCGTAAAATGACCCGATTTGGGACTGAATAAAATGCGAATTGGGTACGAAATGGGTACGCTTTTTGAAGTTTTCGTACCCATTTTTTGGCCGGCCCGCATAAACAGTGCGTTTGAACCTCCAAAAAGTCGGTACGCTCTATGCAAAATACGAAGATAAAGTAAGGGCCTCAAAAGGCAGGCAAATCAGTGAAAATTTATTTTCGTACCCATTTTCTTCTTGGCGAGGGAGCCTTATTTTGCTCATTTAGCAATACATATTTGTATGTCGATATGAACGAGGAGGAGATTGCAGCAGCGCGGTACTACTGTATAAATTAAAATTGTTTACTGAACAACAAACAAGTTAATGGAAGATTTTTGCCGTGTATTTCAAGAGAAATATCTTTTCTTCCTACTTCATCAAATCCACGGTGGGAATAGAATTGGTAGGTAGAGCCCGTATCAGTAAATAAATAGATGTGCTTTCCCTTTTCCCGCTTTTCCAATTCATTTAACAACAATGTGCCAAGCCCTTTTCCCGTAATGTTCGGGTCAACAGCGAAAAAATTAAGTTCGCCGTCCGGTTTATGATTCTTTTTGTAGGCCGCCAGTATTTCCTTATTAGCGTCATCATAGGTACTTGAAGCGTCTTTATATCCAAGGTTAATGATAAAGGAGGCAAATCGAACAAAAGCCCTGTACCAAAATGACGGAAATTTTTTAGGCTGATTGTTTATGTCTACCAACAAAACACCTACCAAAGTATCGCCCATATACGCGCCCAAAGCTCTTGTTGCTCTGGATATTTCCAAGTACCAAAAGTATTTGCTGTAAAGATACAATTCAAGATTATTGCTTGTGTACCAAGTTAGGTGCATCCCCTCAATCGCAAACTTTCTCGCGGCATTGAAATCTTTTTTTCTCAACTGCTTTATGACAATATCCATATTTATAACTCTTACCTTCTTGCTGTGTTATTCTATGCGAATTGGCCTACTATCTCAAATCAATATCAACAACCGTAGCATTCGCCGGAGCCATTATATGCAAACACCAACGTAGCAATAATAATATGTCTGGCATCAATTATACCAAACCCAAGTAGCAAAAGCGAATGAGGCTGAAATAATCATCAATTCATAATGAAATCGCATTACTTAACTGGTGCAATTTCGTGTTCATAAATGTTTTACATTCCAATTGCAAGCTCCGCAATTTTCGGCTTTACAAAGCCGTTTTTCCATGTTATCATTACTCTTGTAAGAATTATTCAGCTCGGTGCATTGCACCGAAGTTGGGTGTGATGTTAAGATACGCCAAGGGAGCAGTGCGTCCTTAATTAAGGATGCCTGCTCCCTTTTTGGTAAAAGCCACCTGTGTGGCCAGCTAAAATAGAGAAAGCGCCCTCGGCGCTGACAAAAGGTAGAGCGGCTGACGATGGGCAGTCGCTCCGCTTCGGCTGATACGGCCCCCGTGAATAAAGATAGTGTCCGTCACGAACGCCCCCAACGGGTATGAAAAAGAAAATCCATATGCTTGCTCGCAACAGAGCCACCTTCTTTGTATCAGTCGAATGCCCAGCGCGTGACGGCCAACACGAATCTTGGCCTTGCGAAAAGCGAGGTGCCTTATGTTTCCAACAACCGCTTCAACGCAACAAATTATCATCCTGTTTGCTCAAGCTCTCGATTTCAGCAGTATTTCCCGCAGGACAGACAACGAGCAAGCCTCCGCCGCATATACATTTACCACAGAGCAAGGCGGTGGTAATGTGCTTAAAATGGAACTTGACGGCAGAGTATACGAGGCTGTCATGGATGAAAAAAATGAGCCGATCCAGCTTTCTCGTTATGATGAAGCCAGCAAAATGTACATCACCCTTTGTTTCGACAACAAGTCCAACGGCTCAACAAGTGATGAAATTTTACTCCGTTTAAAAAACTGCTACCTTAAGAATTGGACGTAACTGGCCATTCAACCTTCACCCCCTCCGCATGACATTTATGCGGAGGGGGTTTGCTGTATATGCTCCCAATATCGTGGAAGGGCATCAGCTTGTCCCTTTTTCGGGTGCGCCATCCATTTGAATATACAGCACTGGTGCAAAAATCCGGTCATAATCAGTTTGACGAAATTTCGTATCATATGAGACCCCATCGACACCGATAAGGAAGGCAACAGCCTGACCCTGCAGGATATTATGTCGGACGACGACAACATCTTCGACCATATCGACCTGCGGCTGAAAAGCGAGAAGATGTACCATTTTATCGAGAAGAATCTCACTCCCCGGGAGCAGAAGATTCTGGTGATGCGGTACGGTCTGTTCTGCCGCAGGCCTATGACCCAGCGGGAGGTGGCCAAGGAGCTAAACATCAGCCGCTCCTACGTCTCCCGGATCGAGAAAAAGGCCATTGGAATTTTGCGCCGCCAATTTGGCCGTGCGGGGTTTCTGGAGTAAAATGGCATGGCATTGCCATTCGGTTGCCCTCATACACAATGATGTGCTGTCTTCTACGAGGAGCACGGGCTTATGGTTGGTGCCATCCTCACGGCTAACGGGCGTGAGTTCTGCGGCACAACCATCCCCCTTGAGCTTTATTTTGCCCCCAACGATATTGGGCATCGCCAGATGAAGGTCAAGTCGTCCCAGACCAACAGATTATTGAGTGGTTTAATAAAACTGCTCGGATGAGTTCTTCAGAGTAGCTTTTTGCGAGAACTTCTACGAAAGCGTCGAGCTCTGCACAATACCGAGCGCCCTCACAAGGGCTACAGGAACCAAGGCAAACGACCTTATAATACCATCCTACAATTCGCTTAACCTGTTAGACTTGCGTCTTAGTTGTACACATCTAGCCCTGGGAGAAAATGCCCCCAAGCCACTCGAATCTTTTTCTATTCGTAGAGCTTGTGCGTATTTATTCTAGCTGTTGGATTACCTGCGATATTAATTCCATGTCCAGTCCGAATATGTTAATAATCCACTCATAGCGCTTGTCCCAACGTCAGGCCGCTTTTTCCGTCCTCACTCTGGTAAAGCCGGTTACCCGATCTCCACCGTTGATGTGGCCGGGAGTGCCTTCCATGATGCAGACCTTAGCATTTTCGGGCAAACGCTCCAGCAGGAAGTTGGCAATTCCTTCATCGCACAGAATGTTGGAAGCTCCCACAAAGATCCGATCTTCGACGGGGGCATCAACGGGGTTGACAAAGGTGATGATAGGGATGCCTGCATCGTTGGCAGCGTCAATGGAGGAAACGGAACCGTTTGCATCTGCCGCTGTAATAACGATCAAATCAACCTTCCGGGCAATAAAAGACTGGACTTGCTCCAGCTGAATACTGGGGTCCATATTGGCTGCCGTATGTACAATCTCCCAATCGGGATGGCTTTTTCCAGCATTCCCTTGAGCCTGTCGGTTACCATCTTGCAGTAGGAGCAAAACCACATTCCCTATCAGGAAAAGCGGATGGTTGAGCTGTATTGACGCAAGCCCCCGCCGCTGCGATCTGCCTATTGGATGAAAAAAACACTGCCCGAGTCTTATTTGCACCGAAGTGAATAGGGGCTGGCATTCCATCGCCTTATGATGGAAGGGGAAAAATTTGCTTATCGGCTAAAACCGATTTGAATATAAAGACTACCGGATTCAATGCGTATCCGGTAGTCTTTATTCGGTTGGCAGAATCCGTATCAAAGTCCCGCCGATAGGTTCCTCCTATTAAGGGTATGCATGTTATCTATTGGACAGCTCCCTGTGCTTACATCTATAATAACGTTATAGCATAATAGCGGCTGAAATTATATTTTCGGATGGAAATACAGAGAAGGCGGTGAAGAAGACAGCTCTTTTTGCGTTGGGATAAAGCGGATGCAGTATCTTTTACAGCATCTTAAAGAGTTGATGGGGAATGAATTGTTTACTTACGGTTCTTATTGCATTTACCGGCTCCTTTCTATTTTATACATGCAATATACCTGCCGGAGCCATGGTGGGATCCCTTATATTCAGTGCAGTGTTCCAAATCACGACAGGAATTGGATATTTTCCCCGATGGATCAGGATTGGGGTGCAAGCCGTAGCCGGTGGATTTATTGGACAGAGAATGAACAAAAGTGATTTAAAAGGCTTGAAAAGAACGATAAAACCCTCCTTACAGCTCTTTTTGGGCATAGTGTTTTTTAGCTTTCTAACCGGCATTACCATCAATATGGTGTCTGAGGTGGATATTGCGACAGCGCTTCTTTCCTCTGTACCGGGGGGGATGTCCGATATTGCCATGATTAGCTTGGATGTAGGGGCAAATCCAACTCAATCCACAGCACTTCAGCTGGTTCGCTACTTCATTGCCATTTTACTGCTGCCGCAGCTGGCTGCCCGAATTTGCGGGAAGGCGAAGCAAAAGGAGGATACAACCATACCGGTTAAGGAGAAATCGCTCCCGGAAAAACCACCTGATGCTTATACCTCCAAAAACGTTATCATAACTTTGCTGATTGCCGCAATATCCGGGGGTATTGGACAGCTTGTGGGGTTTCCCGCCGGAGCCATCCTGTTTTCCATGTTTGCTGTCGCCGCCTTTCATATCAAAACAGGCAAGGCCTATCTTCCCAAATCCCTTCGTTTGCTTGCGCAGGCTTGTGCGGGGGCGGTAATTGGAACAGGCGTCTCTATGGAGGATGTTAGTCAGCTCCATACACTGTTGCTTCCGGTATTACTTGTGGCTTTGAATTGTGTCGTGATGCACTATGTCCTTGCCTTTTTTATTTACAAGACCAATTCTTTGGACCTGCCTACCAGCTTGTTTGCTTCCATTCCGGCCGGGCTTTCCGATATGGCGCTGATTTCTCTGGAATTGGGAGGAGATGCTTCCACGGTCATGCTGTTGCAGCTCGTTCGGTATGTATGCGTCATGGCCTTTATGCCCACCATGATTCAACTGTTTGCGGGAATTTATCCATTTGTCTGAAAAGGATAGGCATAATATTTTTGATTATACCCAAGCCCTCTTTGATTGCTTTATCATTGCAGTTACTACCGCTGCAATTTGCATCAAGAGGGCTTTTTGTACTATCTGGAATTAGAAAGGGGGGCACTTGATGGAACAGTGCCCCCCTGATTAGGTAAACAGAATACCTTGTCACGGAAAACGAAATATGACTATCGTTATGCCTGAGAAGCGCTTGCGTAATAGTTAATCAAGCTTCCTGATAAAATGATAGAGGCTTCTTCCTCAGAAAGTGTATCAAGGGACAGGGTGAGGGTCTGCTGTTTTTCCCCGTCTCGGATCAGAATGGCCTCTATCTGCTGGCGCTCGGAAAGAACTGCCTGTCGAATATTGGGCAAAAACAGCAGATCGCCGGCTTGTAACAGGTAAGCCAACGCCTGATCCCCAAGGAAGGGAAGCATACCCCAGTTGATCAGATTGGAGCGGTATCGCTTGGTGGCGTATTCTACACTGATATTGGCAAGGCCGCCCAACACCCGCTGACAGGAGGCTGCCTGCTCTCTCGCAGAACCATCCCCCGGTCTGTTGGCGTAAATGACACTGCCAAGGCCTGTGCATTGCAAGAAGCGCTCTATTTCTTCCACGCTATCTAAAGCGGAGATAACCAGTTTGGAGAGGGCCAGCAACTCCCCGGTATAGGTTCCGGCCTGCCGCAACTGTTCCAGCCGCCAAAAGGCCTGAGCCTCATCCACATATTGAGGATCCCGGCGGGACAGAGTAAAATTGGCCATGCGTTTTGGGTTGGAGCGGTAGGAAGCCGCATCCCCAGAAGGGATTAGCTCGTCTGTGGTGGTGACGGGATCATCAATTACCGAGCAAACCTTCAACAGTATATTGTCTGGCAGGGCAATCATTTCCGGCCAGTCGGTAATGTTGGGGCCAAAGTGAAGGGGGGCTTGGGGAGTGGGTTGCCCAAAGCCGTTGTACACACTGTTGCGGTAAAGGGTACCATCAAAATGATAAACTGGCTCGGAATCATCGTAATCCACGTCTGCCGCGGAGGTGAGGGATCCGCCGTTTGCTGCCGTGGCGGCAATGGAGCGGGCATCCATCAATGCAACAGAGGCCAGTTGCAGTTCCTTTGGCTTGGAGCCTTCCCGATTGGGGAAATTCCTGGTGGTGTGCCGTATGGCAAGAGCGCCATTGGCGGGCACATCCCCCGCGCCAAAGCACGGCCCGCAAAATGACGGCTTCAGAACCACGCCAGCCTCCATCAGAGTCTGTGCCGCTCCGTTTTTTACCAGCTCCATGAGAACCGGGTTGCTTGCCGGATAAACGCTCATGCTAAAAAACTCGTTGGGAATGCTTTTGCCTTTTAGAATCCGTGCCGCACTGATCAAATTCTCAAAACTGCCGCCGGAGCACCCCGCAATTTCTGCCTGATCCACCCGCAGAGCACCGCCGTGCAACTTGGAGCGCAGATCAAGATGCAGGGAAGGATGCTCGATTTGCTTCTGTGCCTTTTGCTCCACATCCGCCAAAATGTCCGCAGCATTTTCCTGAAATTCCCGTATGGAAAAAGCGTTGCTGGGATGAAAGGGGAGCGCGATCATCGGCTCGATGGAACTGAGATTCAGCACCACTCCACTATCATAGCAGGCTCCCGTTTCGGGAGACAACGGGGCATAAGCATCCAGCCGCCCATGAGCAGCAAAATAGTTTTTGGTTTTTTCGTCGGTGACCCAGATGGAGGAAAGACAGGTGGTTTCCGTGGTCATCACATCAATGCCATTGCGGAAGTCCATGGAAAGGTTTGCAATTCCCGGGCCGATAAATTCTAAGATTTTGTTTTTGACAAACCCGTTTGCAAACACTGCTTTCACCAGAGCAAGGGCCACATCCTGAGGGCCTACACCGTGTTTGGGGCTTCCCTCTACCCAGACGGCCACCACCTTGGGCGGCTCTATATCATAGGTGCGGCAAAGCAGCTGCTTGACCAGTTCTCCGCCACCTTCTCCAATGCCCAGAGTGCCCAGGGCGCCATATCGCGTATGGCTGTCCGACCCCAGCACCATGCGGCCACAGCCGCTGAGCATTTCCCGCGCATAGGAATGGATGATGGACTGATTGGCCGGGACAAAAATACCGCCATACTTTTTGCAGGCCGACATCCCAAACATGTGGTCGTCCCGGTTGATAGTACCGCCCACAGCGCAAAGGCTGTTGTGGCAATTGGTCAGGACGTAGGGAAGGGGGAATTCCTGCAAGCCGCTTGCTCGAGCCGTTTGAATAACACCTACATAGGTCAGATCGTGGGAAATAAGGGAATCGAACTTCAACCGCATCTGTGGGCCGGAAGCGGTATTGTGCTTGCGCAGAATGCGATAAGCCATGGTGTTTTCGCGTCCTGCAATTACGGCGTCCTGCAGATGAGTGTGATTGCTTTGCATAGGGACGAGTGTCCCTGTAGGGTCATAGCAAAGGGGAGAATCGATCAGACGAATCATGTAAAAACCTCCTGTTTCAGTCGTTTCGACGCAGCTCGGGAAGACGGGGCAAGGTTTCGATGGTTAGAATGTCCTGCAGCAACTGGCTGGCCTGAGTGTCGGGTAGATTCCCTTTTACCAATCCCATGAATTTGTCTTTTTCCTGCTGCTGGCTCAAAGGAGCCCTGATACTTCCGGACATATCATCCACTTGGCACATAAGCTCCTTGCCGTCTTGTAATATAAGATGCATCCTGCTTCCCCAGCGTGTGGGATACCGGTTGTTAAACAGGGGGTCTGCAACCACTTTGGTAGACTGGGCCAGTTTTTTCACCAATGGATCGGCAATCACATCCTCCATAAACTCTTCCTGGGTGATCTTGCCGTGTACGAGAGCGGCTGCACAGGTAAAAGGAATGCTGAATTTGGCTTCCACAGGGCTTTCCGGATACTTTTCAAATCCGCACTGCAGAACGCCTACCTCGTAAGTTTCCACCAAAATAGAAGTAACATCTTCAAGGCGGAAGTCATGGGTATTGCGCAGAGATAAAGCCGCGTCGATGGCATGGTGGGTGGTTCGGCAACAGGGATAAGGCTTTTTATCAATATACATGATCTCCCAGGTTTCTCCAAGGCCGGCAGACACCTTGCTCATTTGAAATGAGTCGCTGACGGCAGGGTAAAGCCCGCCGTCCTGAGCATCCAGAATACCGGCAGGTCCGGTCATGCCGCCTTTTGCCAAAACAGCCGAAATGGCCCCGTTGACAGCTGCCCGTGCAGGATGCAGTTTTTTACAGGTGGAACCCTCCGCCAAAAAGGCCCATAACCCCGAAGACTGAGTGCCTGCCATCCCAAAAGCCGAGAGGGTTTTTTGCCAGTCCAGCCGGAGCAGATGGCAGGCTGCCGCCGCTGCGCCAAAGGTTCCAATAATGCCGGTGGTATGCCACCCGCGCTTACGGTTGCTGGAGACATCCATCCCCATTCCAATGCGGGCCATCACTTCGTAACCTGCAATGACAGCCTCCAAAAACGCTGCGCCGGACCGCCCAAGCGCATCTGCCATGGTCCAGGCAGCGGGAACCACAACGGCCCCAATGTGAGATTTGGAACCAGTGTGGACGTCATCCAGCTCCAGGGCGTGGGCCATAATACCGTTTAACAACATAGCAGGAAAAGCCCCTGCCTGCTCCCTGTGCCCCCACACCCAAGCAGACAGGGAGCAGGCGCCATCCCAGTGTTGAAGCTCCTGAAAAAGACAGGGAATCTCTTCGTAGTTTGCAGCACCCAATGCGGAGCCAATGGTGTCGAGTACGCATAATCGGGCAGCGCCCAGGGTGTTCTGCGGAACAGCGGAAAGACGCAGGGAAGAAGAAAACCGAGCCAGTTTTTCCAGATCGTGCAATCGTATCTGCTCCTTTGCCTTTAGAATGATGATTCCTGCCGGAATGTTCCGGCAGGAATCTGAGAGTGGTAATACCAACAACTAAATATCAAGGGATTTGTATTTTTCGATGTAGTTTAAAAGTCCGCCTTCGCTGACAATTTTAATTTCTTTTTCCGAAAGGGTAAAAGGCATCGAAAAGGCAGGGTCGTTTTTCTTTTGGATTACGCATTTCTTCAGGTCAATGAATAGCGTGTCCCCTTCCGCGATCTGATCGGTATCACACTCGATCAACAACATTCCATTGTTGATGGCGTTGCGGTAAAAAATGCGCCCGAAGGATTTGGAGAGAACAGCGCCCACCCCCGCCAGTTTAATGATAATCGGTGCAATCTCCCGGCTGGAGCCACAACCGAAATTTCGGTCGGCCACAATAAAGTCATCGATCTGTACTTCTTTGGCAAACTCCGGGCGAGCATCCTCCAGCACATGCTTTGCGTATTCCTTCGGGTTGGCGCGCAGAGAGATCAGGCGTCCCGGTGCGATGGAATCGGTGCTGACATTGCTGCCGAATTTCCATGCTTTCCCTGTGATATGGTCACGAATCATATTTTCAGCTCCCTTTCTATAATATCAGCCTGCCTTACCCCATAACCTCGCAGGGATCTGTAATATATCCGGTCAGTGCGGTTGCAGCTGCTGTTGCCGGGCTGGACAGGTAGATGCTGGCGCTGGGGTTACCCATACGGCCCTTAAAGTTGCGGTTTTGTGTAGCAAGCACCACCTCGCCGTCACCGGGAATTCCCTGATGCACACCCATGCAGGGGCCGCAGTTGGGGGCTTCGATAATGGCGCCGGCTTCGGCAAGAGCGAGCAGTGTGCCGTCGCGCATACATTCCTTATATACATAAGTAGAGTTGGGGATAACCAGCAGACGCACGCCGGGAGCTACCTTTTTACCTTTCAGGATTTCGGCGGCAATGTGCATATCTTCTACACGGCCATTGGTGCAGCTTCCGATAAAAACCATGTTGACCTTTTGCTGGCTGCAATTTTTGGCAAGCTCTACATTTTCCATATAGTGAGGCATGGAGACCAGCGCTTCCAGCTTGGTGGCGTCAATATCAATCACGCGCTCGTAATGGGCGTCTTCATCTCCACGGATTTCACGGTAATCATGGGGGCGGCCCATCTGCTGTAAGAATTGCAGGGTATGGTTATCGGTTTCCATAATGGCGCATTTGGCACCGACATCAACCCCCATACTGGTAATGGTAAGTCGCCCGTCCATGCTCAAAGAAGAGATGGTGTCTCCCCGGAATTCCAGGGATTTATAAATTGCCTGATCCGATTTGATAATGCTGGCCAGCTTTAGCATAATATCTTTGGAGTAAACGCCTTCCTGCAGTTTTCCTGTTACATTGATTCGAAAGGTCTCCGGTACCTTGACCCATGTTTTTCCAAAGCGGGTTACGGCAACCATATCGGTGGAACCGCAGCCTGTAGCAAAACAACCGAAGGCACCGTGTATCGTAGTATGGGAATCTCCTACAATACAGACAGAACCACATTTGAGATGAGTCTCGTAAACGTGGGCGTGTACATGGCCGGTGCCTCCTTCCTGCCAGTGGCAACCTTTTTCGGCTGCGTAACTGCGGCAAAGAGCATGTTCGTTTGCAATCTCCCGGGTGGGTACAGGGCCGAATTCATTGGCGAACAAAACACGGGAAGCGTCAAATACCGGGTCGCCGTCGTAACCGCGCTCCTTCATCAGGCGTACCAGCAACGGACCGGAACCATCGTGCAAAGCCGCAAAATCAACATCAACTACAATGGTTTCCCCTGCCTTGACTTGCCGTTGCATTTTTTCACTGAGAATCTTTTCTACTAACGTTTGTCCCATCGCATTATTCCTCCATCTTCCGATCTGCTGTTAAGCAATTCAATAGCTCCTCTGCTTGCGCCAGTGTGTCGAATGCGTAAATCTTATCCACCAGCTTTCGGCGTTTTTCCTCAGAATAGTAGGCAGAAAGATTATTTTGGAACTTAATGCGGACCGCTTCTTCACTGACCGGGTTTTCCGAGGCGCCTATTTCGTACCGCTGCTCTCTGGTATAAGTTCTTCCGTCCTGTGTGGTCAGCTGGATCCACCCCGGGAAATGGCCGGGATTGCGCTGTTCCATATCGGAAATGCAGTGGATTCGCTTCATTAAGGAGAGGATGCTTGGGTCCTGAGCATATTTCATATCCACTTCAAAGGGACTGACCTTGTGCTGGTAAGCGGCAACCGCAACCACATAGGGCAGACTGAACCGCATCATATAATCGGTTTGGGGCCGAATCTTTGCCTTTCGAGGTTCACAGACAATGGGATAGTAGCGCGGATCAACACGGCATTCAATGGAAGCGATTTCGTCCGCGGGCAACCCAAGCTCCTGCAGTAGATCAATGGTGCAGTCAATAAACGAATGAGTCATATGGCAAACAGGATACATCTTGAAAGAAATTTCGGTTGTGTGCCATACTGTGCCCAAATTGCGGAAGGCTTCCTCCAGCCCGTCTGTTGCACCCAAGTGAGTTTTCCATAGGCCAAATTCGCCTTCAAATACCCGCAGAGGGCCTGTAAATCCGTGCTTTGCCATGTTTAGGGCATAAATGGCGCTGTGGGCTCCCCAGCCGGGATGAATCTTTTTCACCCAGGTACCGTCATGCAAAAACTCCTGCAAGGCAGCGGACTGGCTTCCGCAAATGCCCAGAGCATTTACTAAGGTTTCTTTTGGTAACCCCAATAGCTTTGCAGCTACACAGGCTGCGGCAAAAGGAGCAACAATTCCTGAGCCGTGATAGCCTACATCGTGAAAACGCCCCTTTGCTGCCAATGCAAGGCGCACGATTACTTCCCAACCAGCGACCATGGCTTCCATCATCTGAGCCCCGCTGGCCTGCACTTTTTCACCGACAGTAATCGCTGTACTCATCACAGCGGCACTGGGATGTACAATGCCACCCACATGGGTATCGTCGTAATCTGCACCGTGAATCAGACAGCTGTTATATAAAACGGCATCGGCAAGCTGTACTTTGCTACTGGTGCCCCAAAGGGTGCATTCCGGCTGAGAATTTGTTTCCAAAACAGCCCGGCGCACTGCAATTGCATGCTTCATATTCTGACAGGACATTGCCACACCAATGGAGTCAAACAGCAGCCATTTTGCAAAGCTCACCACATCGGGTGGAATTTGTTCCAAACGCAGATTCAGTGTAAAATCTGCAATTTGCTCGGAAAGAGATTTCGTGTTATCCACTCGTCAATGCTCCTTTATCCACTTGTTTTAAAGTTTCAAATTCATTATAAAAGCTGCAATACTATTTGTCTAATACATAGCTTTGATATTCAATATAGGTTTTTTCTATAATTTGTCTTGTAGCAAACTTTAGAAGGTGCTATAATAAGTACAAGCCAAATATGGAATACAAGGAGAGGGAAAGCGGTTGAAGAACCTTAGCCTGCGGGAAATTCATTATATTTTGACCATTGCGGAAGAGGGGAATATTACCAGAGCGGCCCAACAACTCTATATTGCTCAGCCTTCTCTCAGCCAGGCGCTTAAAAAAATTGAGGAGGAAATGGGCACTTCCCTTTTTTATCGGGTAAAAAATCGTATGCAGTTGACCCAATCCGGGGAAATGTTTCTGGAAACCGGCCAAAAAATTATGAAGGCCATGCGAGATCTGGAAAACAGCATTCTAGATATCGAGCAGCTCAGGGGCGGAACACTTTCTTTGGGAATGCCGTATCATTTGGGGGCGGTGTTTGTACCCAAGGCCGTGACCCGTTACAAAGCGCTTTATCCGGGGATTAAGCTGCAACTGTATGAATCTAATTCCCGCGAGCTGGAAAATATGGTCCTCAATGGAATCATTGATCTGGCTATTATGCCCCTGCCGGTAGAAAGTGTCGGCCTTTATACCAAGACTTTTTTCAGCGGTAAAATGGTGATGCTGGTTTCGCGCAATCATCCGCTGGCCAAGTTGGCCTACACCAAGAAAGATGGCAAACGGTACTTTGATTTGCGCAATGCGGATAAGCAGGATTTTATCGTTGGCAATCAGGGGCAATCCATCCGCAGAAGCGCAGAAGCCATTTTTCGCAAAGCAGGCATCACTCCCTGTATCGCATTGCAATCCAAAAATATTGAGACCATCCAGCGAATTGCGGCCACAGGAGTTGGAATTGCATTGGTTCCTGAAATTTATCTCCCCAAAGATCTAGAGAAGCTTTCCGCCGAATATTTTTATTTGGAGCCGGAACAGGAGGTTCCATGGCTCATTGGAATCGCATATCTGAATAGTGGTTATCTTTCTTCCTCAGCCAAAAGCTTTTTGGAAATTTTGGAAGAGTTGTACACTGATCTTCAGCTGACACACTTGGGATAACGAGAAAATAAAGGTTCATCTAATATGGATAAAATATAAATTATAAAGAGAGCGGTGCGTTTATAGAGGAAAACGCACCGCTTTCTTTGGAGTTATTTGATACAGTGTCGATTAAAAAAATAGGAAAAACCTATAATTTTTATTTACAATATCAATTTGACATATGACTTCTACCCACATAGAATGGAAAATAGGACGAACTCCAAAAAGGAATTACATATAGAAAGAGAGGATTCGTGGCAATGGAAATCCAACAAACCGCGGTGGCGGGAACCATGGAATCCAGCGATATCATGGTGACGATATCACCCAACGACGGCAAGGGAATGGAGATTGACTTGGACAGTACGGTGGAAAAACAATACGGCAAGGCGATTCGAAAAACCATTGAGGATACTCTCAAGGAACTGGAGATTTGTCATGCACGAGTTCGTGCGGTGGATAAGGGGGCACTGGATTGTGCCATTCAGGCGCGGGTAAAAGCGGCGGCCTACCGCGCCAGTGGTGAACAGGCCTACCGGTGGGGAGACGCGGTAAAATGAGACAATTGCGCAGAACTATGCTATTTGTACCAGGAAACCAGCCTGGTATGATCAAAGATGCGGGTATATACGATCAGGACAGTATCATGTTTGATCTGGAGGACTCTGTTTCCGTTCTGGAAAAAGACGCAGCTCGCTTCCTTGTGTATCAGGCCCTGTGCTCCATAGATTATGGCAGCAAGGAGCTGGTAGTGCGGGTAAATGACCCCACAACCAAATGTGGAATCGATGATTTGGAAGCCATCGTGCGGACACAAAAAGCAATTATCCGTCTGCCTAAAACGGAAAATGCTCAGGATGTACTGGTCTGCCAACAGGAAGTTGAGCGCATTGAAGCAGAAAACGGAATACCGGCAGGCTCCACCAAGATGATGGCAGCAATTGAAAGTGCAGCAGGAGTGCTCAATGCAAAAGAGATTGCATGTTCCAGCAAACGGCTGGTGGGCATTGCACTTGGGGCCGAAGATTATGTGACCGACCTCAAAACCAGGCGCTCTCCCGACGGGATCGAGCTGCTGTTTGGGCGCAGTATGATTCTTCTGGCGGCCAGAGCAGCCGGCATTGATGCCATTGATACGGTGTATAGCGATATCAACAACGAAGAAGGGTTTCGCCAAGAGGTGGAGCTGATTCACCAGCTGGGCTTTGATGGAAAATCCATCATCAACCCACGCCAGATTAAGACCGTTCATGAAGTGTATACCCCTTCTCAAAAGGATATTCAAAAGGCGTTGGATATTGTGGATGCCATAGAAGAAGCTCATCGCAAAGGATCTGGCGTAATTGCACTCAACGGCAAAATGATCGATAAGCCCGTTGTGGCACGGGCACAGCGCACGCTGGATTTGGCACGGGCCGTGGGCGTGCTCAGAGAAGGGGGAGAGATCTGATGGCAATACAGTTACAGGACGTTCCGTATCTGGAGGAGATTGGAAATATACATAAGGTTTTTCATCCGGATAGCCTCAACAAAAACTCCCACACTCTGGCAGAACGCGAAAAATTACACAATAAAATTATCCCCAGCCTGGAAGAAGCGGTCCGTTTGACCGGCCTGAAAAGCGGCATGACGATTTCTTTTCACCACCATTTTCGCAATGGAGATTATATTGTCAATATGGTTGTGGACAAGCTGGCAGAAATGGGGTTTCGTGACCTGGTACTGGCAGCCTCCTCTCTTTCGGATTGTCATGCGCCGCTCATCAAGCATATTCAAAACGGAGTGATCCGCCGCATCGAAACCAGTGGCCTGCGGGGAGAACTGGCCCGGGAAATTTCCCACGGTCTGATGGAGGTTCCGGTTGTTTTTCGCAGCCACGGGGGGCGCGCCTATGCCATTGAAACCGGTGAGCTGCCCATTGATGTGGCATTCTTAGGGGCACCGTCCTGTGACCCTTACGGCAATGCCAACGGATACAGCCGGGATGTGGAAGGCGGCATTATGTGCGGTTCCATGGGTTATGCCAAGTGTGACGCACAATACGCAAACAAGACCATTATTCTAAACAACCATATTGTCTCCTATCCCAATGCACCCTTTGGAATTCCAGAATCGGATGTGGATTATATCGTAAAAGTGCCGGAAATTGGAGACCCGGCAGGCATTATGTCCGGGGCCACCCGCTTTACCAAAAACCCAAAGGAACTGCTCATTGCCCAAACCGCCGCCAATGTGATTGAAGCCAGCGGCCATTTTCAGGATGGATTTTCCATTCAAATGGGTTCTGGAGGAGCCTCCTTGGCAGTTGCCCGTTTTTTGCGGGAAAAAATGCTGAGAGATCAAATCACAGCCAGCTTTGCGTTAGGGGGCATCACCGGCTCCATTGTGGATTTGTATGAGGAAGGGTTGATCCAAAAAATACTGGATGTGCAATCCTTTGACTTGAGGGCT
Source organism: Oscillospiraceae bacterium (assembly GCA_018434245.1). Classification (GTDB taxonomy): domain Bacteria; phylum Bacillota; class Clostridia; order Oscillospirales; family Ruminococcaceae; genus WRAV01. The sequence goes on along the minus strand of JAHDPQ010000061.1, from coordinate 18,820 downwards.
GCTGAATCTTTGAAGAACAATCGTTTTCACCAGCAGATTTCCGCCTCCTGTTATGCCAGCCCCTCCAGCGAAGGCACCGCCGTCAATCAGCTTGATATTGTTGTCCTTTCCGCACTGGAAATAGACTGTGACTTTAATGTCAATGTACTTACCGGGTCGGATGGCGTCATTCGCGGGGCCATCGGCGGGCATCCGGACACGGCTTATGGCGCATCGGTAGCCATTGTGGTATGCCCCCTGACACGAGGGAGAATTCCCTGTGTGGTGCGTCAGGTGAACACCGTTGTAACGCCCGGCAAGGTAGTGGATGTGGTGGTGACCGATCAGGGGGTTGCCGTTAATCCGCGAAGAAAAAATCTCTGCCGCCGCATTCAGGAAGCGGGGATCCCCGTCTATACCATTGAAGAATTGCAGAAAAAAGCGGAGGCCATTGTGGGTATCCCCGATCCCATTGAATATACCGACAAGGTGGTTGGGATCGTCACCTACCGGGATGGTTCCATGATCGATCTAATTCGGCAGGTTTGCGACTAACCGAGGAAAGGCGGCGGTGGTATGGAAATGGAATGTGGTGCTCCCATGAGGGGGAGCAGGTTGGACGCAACCAAAGCCTTTCTTCAGTCCATGGAGTTGGAATACGACACCGGCGCTGAATATACCGTTAATTTTCTGGAACAGGACAGGATCGTTGCCAGCGGTTCCCTGCAGGACAATGTGCTAAAGTGCATTGCGGTGTCCGATCATTGTCAGGGTGAGGGGCTGGCAGCCAGGCTGGTCACGGAGCTCAAGATGGAAGGTGTCAGGCGGGGAAGATCCCATCTCTTCTTATATACCAAGCCGGAACAGCGCAGGCGTTTTGGCTCCCTGGGTTTTTATCCAGTGGCTCAGACAGACCATGTTTTACTGATGGAAGATGAACGGGACGGCATCGCAAGATTTGTCTCGGCAATTCCCAAAACCCGGGCAAAACCTGTGGGTGCCATGGTGGTTAACTGCAATCCCTTTACCATGGGACATCTTCGTCTGATAGAATCTGCCGCCAAAGAGTGTGGATATATATATATATTGGTAGTGTCAGAAGAAAAAAGCACTTTTTCGTCTGGGGACCGCTTGCGGCTGGTTCGAGAAGGAACCATGCATTTATCCAATCTTTGTGTGCATCCCACTGGGGATTACCTGATCTCCTCCGCAACATTTCCCACCTATTTTATCAAAGAGAAGAAGCAGGCTGCTGCCTTTAACAGCGAGCTGGATCTGCAGGTTTTTGCAGAACATTTTGCCCATCCCCTTGGAATTACCAGACGCTATATCGGAAGCGAACCCTTTTGCCCCGTAACCCGCCGATATCATCAGCAAATGAAGGAATACCTGCCGGCTCGTGGCATTGAGGTGATAGAACGCCCGCGGTTTGTTGTGGATAGCCAGGCTGTCAGTGCCAGCAGAGTGCGTCTTTTATTTTCGCAGGGGCGGATGGCGGAACTTCGCCCGCTGGTACCCGATTGCACCTTTCGCTTTTTGCAGGGAGGGGGTGGCCAATGAATCAGGCGGAGTTTTTGGGCAGCAACTCGGTTAGTTTGGGGGAAATGCTGGCGGCAAGGGAACATCGTGCAAACAAACAGCAAGAGCTTCTGGATCGCTTCCCAGGGATGCACCTAATCAGCTTTTCTCTGAATATCGCTGGTCCGCACAAGGTATTCCCTTTGGCGAAAAACACGTTCATGGAAGGCTGCAAGCTGCTGATGCTTCGCCTAAACAGGGCCGGCATAGCCGTTTCGGCTTCCGAAACAGAAGGGCCTAAAACCGGAGAGACTGCTTACTTTGTGGTTGGCGGCAATGCACGGCATATAAAACGCATCCTCTGTGAAATGGAGGAAAACTGTCCGCTGGGGCGCTTTTTTGATCTTGATTTGCTGGATTGCGGTGGACGAAAGATTTCCCGCACACAGCTGGGGCTGCCGGAACGTTCCTGCCTAATCTGCAAAAAGGCGGCGGCAGACTGTGGGCGAAGCCGCTCCCATTCGGTGGATGAGCTGCAACGGCATACGGTAGAATGGATGCAATGTTATTTTTACCAGCAGCATGCCGAGAAAATAGCATCTTTTGCCGTCCGGGCTTTGTTATACGAAGTTTCGGTCACGCCAAAACCTGGACTGGTTGACCGCATGGGGAACGGTGCTCACAAGGACATGGACTTCTATACCTTTTTGGACAGCACATCTGTACTGGCATCACAGTTTCGCACGCTTTGCCTGTTGGGGAGCAATCATTGTGATACACCGCCCCGACTCTTGTTCCAAAAAGCAAGATACCAAGGGCAGATGGCAGAAGATATGATGTTTGACGCCACAGGAGGTGTCAACACTCACAAAGGCTTAGTCTTTTCCTTGGGGCTGCTTTGTGTGGCAGCCGGTTGCCTGTATGCGAAGACTTTGCGGGTGAACAAGGAGTGTTTGGACGGGCAGGAGTTAAGTCTAGCTTCCCTGCTTCAATGTTGTTCCCAGCTGGGAGCATTTGCTCTAACCGATTTAGAAAAACAGAATCTTACCGTTTCCTCATCCCATGGAGAACGGGCTTTTCAGTGCTATGGAGTACTGGGTGCCCGTGGTCAGGCAGCCACTGGTTTTCGGGACGCTGTAGAACACGCGCTTCCTTTTTTAGACGAAGAGCATCCGAATGATAGCGGGTGTCTAGCCCTGTTGCATTTGCTTGCCTGTGTTGAGGATACCAACCTATTGCATCGCAACGGGCCGGACGGGCTCCATATGGTTCAAAAAAAGGCGGTAGAATTGCTTAAGCAGGCCCATCCCAATCGCTATATCAATGGGTTGGAGGAGATGAATCGGGAATTGGTGGAGCTTTGGGCCAGTCCCGGTGGCTCTGCGGATTTGCTTGCGGTGGCTTTTTTTCTCCTTTTTTATACCAATGATTTGCGGAAACAGGACAGCCAAACGCAATGAACTGAGGTAAGAATATAGGACGATCCTATATTTTATATTGCAACAATCAATTTTACAGATGATGTGGAGTATGGTACTATTTGATCAGTAATCGCAATGATACAATTATTTTTTTGTAAAAATTACCAATTTGTAATATTGCCAAATAGTCTGCTGGGAGGATAAAGATGCAGTATAATTTTGATGAGATCATCAACAGACGCCATACCCAAAGCTCCAAATGGGATAACGTGGGTGCTCGTGTCGGAAATTCGGATGCCCTGCCCATGTGGGTGGCGGATACGGACTTTCGGTGCCCCCAGCCGGTGGTGGATGTCGTCAAGGCTCGGGCAGAGCACGCAGTTTATGGTTATCCCTTTGTCGTGCCGGAATTTCGCACTGCAACAACCAATTGGGTGAAAAAGCGGCATGGGTGGGAGATTGATCCCAACTGGGTGGTATTTGCAACCGGTATTGTGCCGGTTTTTAACACCATGGTACAGGCTTTTACCCGACCGGGGGATGAGGTGATCATTCAGCGGCCTGTCTACCATCCCTTTGGATATGCCATTGAGGACAATGACCGCGTGATTAGCGATAACAGCTTGATTTATCGGGATGGGCGCTACACAGTGGATTTTGAGGATCTGGAGCGCCGCGCGGCCAATTCCAAGGCAAAGCTGTTCTTCCTGTGCAATCCCCACAATCCGGTGGGGCGGGTCTGGACAGGAGAAGAACTGCGCAAAATGGCCGAAATTTGCCTCAAACATCAAATTATTATGATTAGCGATGAAATTCACTCCGACCTAGTGCTGTTTGGCCACCGCCATATCCCAATCTCTTCGCTGGATGAGCGGTATCAAATGAATACCGTAACCTGCTATGCACCGTCTAAAACCTTTAATATTGCAGGGCTGAGGGGTTCCGGGATTGTAGTTCCGAATCCGGAAATACGCAAAAAGCTAGAGGCCCAGTTCAAGCGCAATCGCAGCATTCAGCAAAATGTGTTTGCGGTACCGGCCTATGTGGCGGCGTATGAAGAATGCGAAGATTATTTGGAACAGCTTCTGCCCTATTTAGAAGATAACGCAACCTATTTGGAGCAGTTTCTAAAAAGCCATATGCCCAAAATCAAGCTGGTTGCGCCGGAAGCCACCTATCTTATGTGGTTGGATTGTTCAGAGACAGGACTGTCCGGGGATGCGCTTGCTCACTTTTTTGTACAGGAGAGCAAAGTAGCTGTCAGCCGGGGGGATGGGTTCGGTCCCCAGGGAGCAGACTTTGTACGCCTGAATATTGGATGCCCCCGCACTACTCTGGAAGAGGGACTTCAGCAGATATTAGAACAGTACCGGAAGCAATTTTAGCAACAGCAGATGCCCAACATGATCACCATTCGTGATCTTAAAATAGTTGAAATATGGGAGGAATTGTAAAATGAAAAGAATCCTTGCATTGGCTTGTGCTTTATTGATGGCACTAGCAGTAACCGGTTGTGGAAACTCATCTCAGGCTCCTGCGGCTCCAGGTCCATCGGAACCGACTGCCCCGTCCGTAGATGCTGCTTCCTCTGTCGAAGCGCCTACCGAATCCCAGTCTCCGGAAGAAGTATCTGCTCTGGAAGGCTATCCCACAAAAGATATTAAATTTATTGTTCCCTTTGCTGCCGGCGGCGGTACCGACACCATGGCCCGTATGGTTGCCAGTGCGGCGGGCAAGGACTACTTTGGCGGACATTCCCTGATTGTTGAAAACATGGGCGGTGGCGGTGGAGTCATTGGTCAGACCTATGCTGCCAAAACGGCCGAAGCCGATGCTACACCGTAGTGGTGTATACCAGTTCCATCATCAACAACACGCTCCTTAAGGACGTTACATACTCCTATAAGGACTTTAAGCCCATTATCGGCTGCAATCCCGATGCGGAAATCGTTGCGGTTCCCGTGGATTCGCCTTACAAGTCTTTGGAGGATTTGTTTAAAGCTGCCAAAACCCAGACCATTAAAGTGGCAACTCCCGGTCACTCCTCGGGGCACCATATTCGCGCGATGAACATGGCTCGTCTGATGGGACTAAACTTTGAGTATATTCATAACGACAGTGCTGCGATGCAGCTTTCTGGATTGATGGGCGGCCATTGCGACGTTGCATTTATGACGGTTTCCGAAGCAGCCGGAACCATCCTAGACGGCAAGGCTGTGGGACTTGGCGTTATGGCTGTCGAAAGAGACCCTGCTCTGCCCGACGTACCGACCTTCTTGGAAGAAGGATACAAAGGATGGATCGACGGAGCCAACCGGGGTATTGCTTGCAGGGTCGACGTTCCGGATGATATTTATCAGTATCTGGTATCCGAATTCCAGAAGATCTGTACTTCCGACGCCTATGTCGATGCTATGATAAAAGCTGGTGCAACTCCCGGTGCACAAACACCCGAAGAATATCAAAACTATATTGATTTTACAGCAGAAGGAATTGAAGCTCTTAAGCCTGAACTTCAAAGCTAACGCTATGACCAAGTAACAGAAGCCGGCTGTACATCGGCTGTGCGGCCGGCTTTTGTTTATGTTATATAGGAGGTGTAGAGTTGAATAAAAGCAAGCTGATTAACTTGACAATGCCCGCTTTCTTTATTGTCTTTTTTGCATTGGTCGTTTATGCCACTACCAGCATGGCACCAACCGAAGCGGTATTTCCGAGAATGGTTGGCGTATTTTCTCTGGTGGTATCATGTTTTCAGTTTTATTTTGATATAAAGAAAAAAGATCATAAGGATAAGTTTCAAGGTTGCAATGTTCTCAAGGTGCTGGAAGCTACGGCGGTTTTGTTTCTCTATATATTTCTTATGAAAAAAATTGGCTATGTAATCGATACTATTTTGCTGTCGTTTTACACCATGTTTGCTTTGGGATACCGAAAAATAAAAGTAGCGGTTCCGGTGGCGGTGATACTAACACTGATTATCTTTTTTATCTTTAAAGTATTACTGCGTGTTTCGCTGCCCATGGCGTTTTTTGACTTTTAATGGTGTACCGGTAAACAAACGATAACTTTACAAGAAGGAGCTTAAGTCGTTATGGAGAATATCCTGATAGGACTTCAGCAATTTTTGAATCCGATGGTCTTTTTGGCCCTAATGGCCGGAACGCTGTTAGGCTTGATTGTCGGTGCACTGCCTGGACTAAATGACAGCATCACCATAGCGGTACTGATTCCCGTTACCTTTGGAATGGACCCCCATGTAGCCCTTTCGTTGCTGGTGGGCATTTACTGCGCTTCTGCCTGCGGCGGTTCCATCCCTGCGGTGCTGTTGGAGATTCCGGGAACTGCCTCTGCTATGGTAACCGCATGGGACGGGTATCCCATGACACTCAAAGGCAAATGCAAGCAGGCACTGAGCCTTTGTATGACCAGTTCTTTTTTTGGCGGCATAACCAGTGCTATGGTACTGCTGTTTTTTGCCCCTATTCTGGCACAGTGGGCCCTTAAATTTGGGCCGCCGGAATACTTTATGCTTGCTATTCTGGGCATGAGCACCGTCATCGGTATGGCAGGAAAGAACATCACCAAAAACTTTCTTTCCATGGGGATCGGACTTTGGCTTGCCTGCATTGGTATGAGTCCTACAACCGGTATGGCACGCTTTACCTTTGGTACTGTAAGCCTGATGGATGGCATTCCCCTCATCCCACGTATGATCGGGCTGTTTGGAGTCCTTTCCTTACTTAAAATGTTTGATGCGGTAGGCAGAAAGAAAACAGATGCTGCCATTGCATCCGAAAATGCAGCCCACTGCACCGACGACCGCATTGGCCTGCCTGATCGGGCCATGTGCAAGCGCTTGCTTCCAACCTGGCTGAAATCCAGCTTTATTGGAAATGTTCTCGGAATTATCCCGGGTGCTGGAATGACAATGGCTATTTTTCTGGCATATGACCAGGCAAAAAAGGCGAATCCACACTTGGAGTTTGGCACCGGTGTCCCCGAAGGTGTTGCGGCTCCGGAATCTGCCAACAATGCCGTAGTGGCAAGCTCCATGGTGCCTTTGCTCTCCCTGGGTATTCCGGGCAACGGAACTTCCGCCTTGTTTTTGGGTGCACTGACCATTCAGGGGATGCGCACCGGCCCTACGTTGTTCAACGATTATCCCGATATGGCATATATGATTATTATGGGCTTTGTTCTTGCCAACCTTGCCATGCTTCCCATGAGCCTGATGTTCTGTAAACATCTGGCCGCCCCGGTATTGAAGCTCAATCCCCAGGTGCTGGCTGCAGGGGTTATCATGCTCTGTGTCACAGGCTCTTATGCTTATATGAACAACCCTTTTCATATAGGTGTTATGGTAGTGTTTGGTGTCATTGGGTACCTCTTTTGGAAATTTGACATTCCCCAAGCACCGTTAATTCTCTCTACCATATTGGGAGGCATGATGGAGAGCAATTGGGTGTCCAGTATGGTTTATGCCGATCATTCTCCCATTGTGTTTGTGCAACGCCCCATTAGTCTGGTCCTGCTGATTCTGTCGGTACTCTTCCTGATTTGGCCGCTGGTACAGCGTCTGAAAAAGAGAATCACAACGCCTAAAGCAACCATGGCTTAGGCAGCTGCCGGACTCTGAATTCCTGTGAAGCCAAAGAACTGCCAGCCTTTACCAAGGTAGGGCAATAAGCTTTGGGTCTGCTTTTCATCCACCAAATCTCCCTTTCATAAAAGAGCTGCTCCACGGCAAGAGGTTTTGATAACCACTTAACCGTAGAGTAGTTCTTTATTTTTTGTATAGGAAGGTATCGCATATGCGGGGACGAGCAAACATCAGTGACACCAATTTCGTAATATAAGATTGGTCCACTGGTTTCCGTATCTTTTTACATGCCTCAAGATCATACACAAGAAGGTTCGGTTTTGCTGAACAACTAAAAGCTCTGCGGGGACACTGCTTCAAAAAGAACGGGATGACGAATGGCGCAGACAGTAGGAACAGGAGTTGGCCCACTCTCTGGACTATGAGGAACTGTGGTTGGCAGCGTAACAATGCCTGAAAGACATCAAGGATGTGTACCTTCTCTACTGCTGAAGCCAGGCTATCCCCTCCTTGGTGGCCCTATAAGGCAATGGCCCAGCTGGATAAAGTAAGCCCTTCGCAGTCTGGGCTACCAACCTTGCTCGTACAGAGTATCAAGAAAAGGAACTAAAATTCTTTTTCTCAAGGCATGCAAAAATCCTCACACATAAGAAGTGAGAGGATTTCTTGTATATGAAAAAGACCCTATCATAATAATCTATAGGAGTAATTTAAGCACCTTAGCCATTTTTTCTTGGCTTGTACTCTGACTGGCTTCTTGATACCAATTGGAAACTTTTTTCGGTATTGTGCAGTGGTTTCCCAAAATGGTGCTTTCAGACCCACGGATTGGAGGGCCTTATGCCTTTCGGGGAATAAATGTCTTTTCGCTTTCCCGCTGAGCCCGTTGCAGAGCCTCCAGAGGTGAGAGTAGCCCAAACATGGCGTTTTTGACCTGAGTGCTGATAATTTCCTCCAGCTTTTTTTCGCTAAAATTAACATAAAGGTTGTTGTGCAGGCGTCGTTGCCCGATGGGAAAGCTTTCCAAGGCGGCCGAAAGCCAGGGGTAAAGACCCAATACATCCTGGTTTTTATACACGGTCCTGCAGGGAGAAAGCCCTCCCAACATGGTGAAAATAGGGGCAATTTCCTCGCTGTACAGCCACTTTAAAAAGGTATAGGCCTGCTCCGTTCTTGTGCTGCTGCGGGTAATTCCCACCACGCCGCCCCCCAGCAGGGGTTTGTTGCCGGGAACGGTAGCATAACCGATTTTGCCTGCAATGCTGGCATGTTGGGAATTGACAATGTCCGAGGCGTAGTTCATAAACACCACTGTCATGGCGGCCGAGCCATTGGCAAAACCCTCTAGGGCTCCTTTCCACCACTGGTAAACGGTTTTGTCTGAATAATTGTAACTATCAATATAATTTTCCAGAGCGGTTACCGCCGCGGGAGTGACCAGACATACCCGCCCGCTGTCGTCAAAGAGGCTGCCCCCCAAGCCAAAGAGACGGGGCAGGTATTCACTGGGGCTTACCACCGCATTGCCAATGGCAATGGTTGTGCCGTACCAAATAGGGGAATCCGGGTTATAAGCTTTGGTAAAGAACTGCGCCACCCGATTATACTCCTCAAAGGTGGCCGGAACCTCCAATTCGCTGCGGGTCATCTCATAGTACATCCGCTTCATAGTTGGATCGTTCAAAAGATCCTTACGATAAAAAAATATTTGGGTGCTGGGGTCGTAGGGCAGGCAAAATCGGGTCTGGCTGACAGAGGTATAATCCTGTTGAAACACCGGCAGCATTTTGTTGATTAACTGCTCCCAGGGAAAGGGCATCTCATCTAGTGGCCGATAAACAGAGGGGGCCAACTCGGAAATCCAGGCCATATCCATCCGAATCAGGTCAAATTTGGACGCCTCCGACATGGCGCAGGCCAGATCGTAGATGGCGTCCAGCGCCACCACCGTCAGGTTGACCTCTAAGCCCGTTTGTTTGCGAAAGTGGGGAAGAAGTCGGGAAAGAGCCACCGAAGAAGGAGAATTGACGGTGAGAAACTCCAGGGACCCGCCGGACAACTTGACATGAGGGATGGAGGTGGAAAATCCTTCACAAGGCAGGATCAGTTTTAGCTGTCGTTCCTCGCCGAAGAGGCGGCGAACAATGTTGCGCCCTAGATTTTTGTAGTCCAATCCGTAGCACAGGCTGCCGCTTCTTCCAATGGCCCGGTGGGAAACCACCGACACAACCTCCGGACAGGGATCTCTGTGGCTAAAGGAAGCGGCTTGCAAGACTGCCTGACTGCGGTAGCTGTCGGTGCAGACAATGCAGTCAAGATCAAAATTCCCCTCAAAAAGAGAAAACGCCTGTACCTGAATCAACTGGTCGGTGCTTTCTACATGGTGCACCTTCCCCGGAAAAGCGCCCAAAAAACCAGTACAAAAATCCCACATATGGGTGGCCTTTTGGCTTCCGGTAAACAGGCCGATCGTTTTGCATCGGCTCAATGTCAAAGCAATTTCCCGCCCGGCTTGTCCCCAGTCAAAACCGGCCGGAAAAACTTTCTCACAAGCGGAAAGGTGATTATCAACCAGCACGATGGGAATCTGTTTGGCCGCCATCTGTAGCCGGCTATTTCCAGGTTCCAATCCGATCACCGCCACAATGGCCGCAGTGCGGGAGCGCATGGCCAGATCAATCGCCTCTTCCTCCTCCTCCTGCAACGAGTTGGTGCTGTAAACCTGCACCGTCAGCCCATATCCCTTAGCTTCCTGCTGAAGGGATTCGTACAGATCGGCATACTGGGGAAAAAGGGTGCTGGGAATAATCAGGGATAGGGTATTTCCGGTACCTTTGCGCAAAAGCTGAGCCTTGGCATTGATTCGGTATCCTAGACGGGCAGCGGCATGTTCCACCAGATGAATTTTCTCCACGCTTACATTGCCTTTTCCGTTCAGCACATTGGATACCGTGCCATGAGACACCCCTGCCTCTCGGGCAATGTCCTTGATGGTTGGTGCTTTCACCCTCCTGCCTCCTTTTTGGTGCGTCCTATATTCTATCCTTAGTTTACATGGATTTGATACGTTTGACAATAGATTAGACAAAACTAAATAAATTTGTGTTATTTGACAATGGAGCAGTGGTCAATCGCAGCAATATATCCAAAAAGACTTAAAATTTGGTTAAAACTATTGACACGTTCAAATTTACTCTCTATACTGGAGGTAGCAAATCCTGGAAATCCAAGGCTACCTAACACACTGAAAGGAGAGCGATACACATATGCGTAACACAAAAATTCTGTCTATCCTGATGATGTTCGTATTGGTACTTGGCCTGACCGCGTGCGGAGGTGGTGCGGCCAGTCCGGACGAAACTCCCCCGCCGGCATCTTCCGCCGGCCAATCGGCTCCCGCCCCCGCAGCCCCCGCACCTGCCGAGCCCGCATCCGGCAGCAAAAATCTGGTGGTTTACACCGCCCTCAACGAGGACGATATCCTTGCCATCCAGAAGGAGTACAAAGCGCAGACCGGCATAGAGATCGAGTATATTCGTCTTGGCGGCGGAGATCTGGCTGCCAGAGTGCAGGCAGAGATGGCCAATCCCAAGGCGGACGTGATGGTGGGCGGCTCGGTCGACTTGTACGATCCCTTGGGCGTAGTGGGCGCCTTTGATCCGTACACCTCTCCCAACATGGCCGACATCGACCCCATGTTTACAGACCCAAACGGCTACTGGAACGGCTGGTACATGGGGGTTCTGGGCATCGTCATCAACACCGACCGCTTTGATGCCGAGTTGGCCCCCAAGGGTTTGGAACGGCCCAAAACCTGGGACGATCTGCTGGATGCACGCTACAAGGATGTCTTTGTCACCTCCAACCCGGCGACAGCGGGAGGCGGCTACATTTTCTGCGCCAACCAAATCTTCCGTCTGGGCGAGGACGCCGGCAAAGAGTATCTGAAGAAGCTGGATCAGGTGGTTCACCACTACTACAAGGGCGCGGGCGACTGCATCAGCCCTGTGGCCACCGGAGAATTCATCGTGGGAATGTCCTGGGTTCACGACATCTTTAAAACCCAGAAGCAGGGCTACCCCATGGAGATTGTCATCCCCGAAAAGACTGCCTTCGAAATTGGCGGAGCGGCACTGGTCAAAGGCGGCCCCAACCCGGAAAACGGGAAGGCTTTCATCGATTGGTTGCTGACCAAAGAGGCCGGGGAGCTGAACCGGGATATTGCCAACCGCTACTCGGTGCGGGAGGATGTGGCTGCTCCCGAGGGCTTGCCCACCATTGACGAGGTGGATCTGGTGGATTACAACCGGGCCAAAGCCGGGGAGATGAAGCCCTCTGTGGTGGAGTGGTTCGAAAATGAAATCACCGCCAACCGCGGCTAAACACGGCGATACCAACATCGGAAACTCCCCACCCCCGTGGGCGGGGAGTTTTCCCTATATAAGGAGAGGTGAGCATATGGCGGCAGGTACAACCCTGCGCGAATCAATCAAGGAAATAAAGCGGTTGAAAAATGAACCTCTGTTGCTGGTGGCAATCGTGTTCATTATATTACTGGTGAGCTATTTCACCGTCTGGCCGGTCATCAAGGTAATCACAGTGCCTCAGGCATCGGATTTCATCCAGCTCTTTGTTAAGCGGCGCTGGATCAGCGCCCTAAAAAACAGCCTGTTTATGACCCTTGTCTCCACCCTGTCCTGTACGGCGGTGGCCTTCCTGTTTGCCTATGTGGTGGCCCGTCTGGATGTGCCCTGCAAGGGCTTATTTCGCTTTGTGGCACTGTTGCCCATTGTGTCGCCTCCCTTTATTGTGGCTCTCAGCTACATTCTGCTGTTTGGGATTCAGGGGATTATCACCAAGGGGCTTCTGGGACTCCACGTGGATATTTATGGCAAGCTGGGACTTTGGATCGTTCAAACGGTTACCTTTTTCCCCTACGCTTACTCGGTGATTTTGGGTGTGCTGCAAAAAATATCCCCCAATCTGGAGTACGCCGCCTACAATATGGGAGCCAGCCGTTGGCAGGTGTTCCGGGATGTGTTCTGGCCCCTGTGCCGCCCGGGAGTGGCGGGGGGAGCCCTGATCGCGGCGGTCAACGTGCTCTGCGACTTTGGCAACCCTATGATGATTGGCGGGGATATGGCTCTGCTGCCCACCGAGGCCTACATGCAGATTTCCGGCTGGTACGACATGAACACCGCGGCGGTGCTGGCCTGTGCCCTGCTGGTTCCGGCTCTGGGGATTTTCATCATCAACCGGTTCTGGGTGGGCAAGCGCTCCTACGTCACCATCACCGGCAAGGAAATCTCCCTGGTTCCCCTAAGGACCCCGGCCTGGGTCAAGTGGGGACTCTTTTCCCTGACCATGGCGGTTTCTCTCTTTGTGCTGCTGGTCTACGGCTCTCTAGCTCTGGGGGCCTTCACCAAAGCGTGGGGATACGATTGGAGTCTGACTCTGCAGAACATGCAGTATGTCCTTCAGAAAGGCGGGCAGATCTGGAACAGCATCAAGTTTGGCCTGCTGGCCTCTTTGGGGGCCTCCCTGCTGGCTATGGTGCTGGCCTACATCGTCCAGAAGAAGCAGGTGGGGGTCAATCGTCTGCTAGATTTTCTGGCCATTCTGCCGGGAGCCATTCCGGGCATCTTTCTGGGCATCGGCTTTGTCATGGCCTTTAACGAGCCCCCGTTGGAGTTGACCGGAACCGCCGCCATTATGGTGCTGGCCCTGCTGTTTTGGAATATCCCCACCTGCTACAGCGCCTGTACCGCCGGACTACAGCAGATCGGCGCTTCGGTGGAGGACGCCGCCCTCAATCTGGGGGCCAGCAGCTTTCTAAGCTTTCGGGATGTAATTTTGCCTTTGCTCAAGGGGCCTTTTATGTCCGGTTTTGTGCTGAGCTTTCTGCGGTCGGTCACCTGCCTGAGCGTGGTGATCTTTCTGTACGCTCCCCGCACCATTGTGGGCACCATCTCCATTATGGGTCTGGTGGAAACCGGCCAGTGGGGCAGTGCCGCCGCCTTTACCATCACCCTGATTGCCATCGCCTTTACGGTACTCAAGGTCTCGCAGGCTGTGCTTCGGCGGCAGGGCATCCGGCTGGAGCTATAGGAGGGAGAGAGACATGGAAAACTTTATCGAATTTCGAAACGTTACCAAGTGCTTTGACGATTTTGTGGCACTGGACAACATCTCTCTGTGTATTCCCAAGGGGAGTTTTGTCACCCTGCTGGGGCCGTCGGGCTGTGGAAAAACCACCCTGATGCGCCAGCTGGCCGGTTTTTCGGAGCCGGAAGAAGGGGACGTGTTCATTGACGGTCAGAGGATGAATGGTCTGCCACCTTTTAAGAGGAACACCCCGCTGGTGTTTCAGGAATACGCCCTCTTTCCTCACATGACGGTGTACGAGAATATCTCCTACGGCCTCAAGCTGCAGAAAACCCCCAAGGAAGAAAGGGACCGCCGGGTGGCCGAGATGCTGGAAATGTTTAACCTTACCGGTCTGGAAAAACGCTTTCCCAAGCAGCTTTCCGGGGGGCAGCAGCAGCGGGTGGCCTTTGCCCGGGCGCTAATTATGGGGCAGGAAATTCTTCTGCTGGATGAACCCCTTTCCAATCTGGACGCCAAGCTGCGGGTGGAGGTGCGCACCGAGCTGCGGCAGATTCAGCAGCGGCTCCAAATCACCGCCATGTATGTCACCCATGATCAGGACGAGGCTCTTTCCATGTCGGATATCATTGCTGTCATGCGCAAGGGGCGGATCGAACAGCTGGGAACCCCTTGGGACATCTACTTTCGCCCGGTTAACCGCTTTGTGGCCGATTTTGTAGGCACGGTCAACTTCCTTCCCGGTGTGGTGCAATCTTACAACGGAAAGACGATGACGGTTGGGTACCACAATCAGCCCCTTACCTTTGATACAAAGGTGAATCTTGATGAAGGAGACCGCTGCATTGTTATGGTCCGGCCCGAATGCATGACCGTTCGCGAGGAGGGTTCCGGAGAGGGGCAGCTAACAGGCGAAATTGAAAACTACAGCTTTTTGGGACGCTACATTCGCTATTTTGTTAGGTGCAACAACCACACTCTCATTGTAGACGACTCCAACCCCGGTTTAACCGGAGCCATCTCCGGCAAGGTGCGCATTCATCTGGATCTGCCGAAACTCCATGTGTTAAAGGATGAGGGAAATGCTCCTGATTGATTTTGTCAACGTGGGATATGGGGACTGCATTTTAGTCCGGGAGTTGGAGGGGAAGCGCACTATCTTTGCCATGCTGGTGGATTGCGGCGATGTTCATATCCCTGTACCGGAAGGTTCCGCCCGCATCAGTGCCGCAGGCTTTTTACAAATGGAGAAGGTGGAGCATCTCGATCTGGTGGTGATCACCCACCTCCATCTAGATCATGTAGGGGGGCTAGCCCAAGTGATGGAGCATTGTACCATCGGCCAAGTGTGGTGTAACCACCTCCCACCCGAGAGCTTTTGGGGTAAGCAGCTCATGGGCCGGCGCTCCCTTTCACCCGGGGCGGAAAATCTCTGCACCGCATACAACATCTTCAGTAAGAGCCTGAAGCAGCTGAAGGCCAAAGGTACCATCATCCGCCGGATCCATCAATCCCAAGGCGAGAATCTTCTTGGGTCAGGAAATCTGCAGGCAAGCGTTTTTTCCGGGGACAGCGCCCTGTGTGCCAAACAGGATGCCATCTGGCAAAGCACCATCCGGTCCGGGATGGAAAGCAGCTCCCTTGCCGATCTGGATAGTTGGATTAACGATACCAGTATCCGCATACGACTTTCTTGGAAGGGCTGGGAAATTGAACTGCCCGGTGATTTGGGAACGACTCACTGGCAGGGAACCGAGCCGGGTCCTTGCGATATTCTCAAGCTGCCCCATCATGGTCACCGGCAATGCCTTACCCCTGACCTGTTAAAACAGCTCTCGCCTGTCAGTACGGTCATTTGCGTTTCCAATGATAGAACCGATAACTGCCCCAGCCACGAGGTACTTGCATTGCTGCAAGGCCAAGGTTGCAAGGTGCTTTTTACCGATGCGCTCCTGTGGAAAGACAATGAGTTGCATCATCCTTCCGTGCGCTTTCTATTGGAGGGCAAACCGAGAGTTGGGGATCGCCCATGCGGTGCCGATATTTCTAAGACGCAGTCCGGTCAACCAGCCAAGCAAGAAGTTTTGATAAATCCGAGCTTAGCTAATTCTTCGCAATCATGCTTACACTATCATACAAAATGATTGAATTATTTGAAAATTATATAAAAAATAAATTGAAATTCGTAAATCTTTGCTTATTATCTCTATAGGTATTTAGCGCGTAAGAGGCTTTAGGACATTGGTTTGTCAACCGCAATCGAAAGGAGATTACTATGTTTGCTACGGTACACAGGGTTTCCAATCTCGAACAGAAATTTGCCGATCTTAGTCATGTGGCTGGCAATGGAAAGGCTTTTAAGCTGACCAATATTGACCGCGCACCCGGTTCGGGGCAATCCGCCGACCTTATTTCCCACCATCAGGGAATGTGCAAGCTGATGGAAACGGCGAATTTATTGTTTCCGGCAGTGTGTTTAACCAAAGCAGCACCAGTTCCGATCGCCCCTATTTCTATGTCATAAAAAACAATCAAGGCTCCAAGGCGGTACAAGGCTTGGACTACTACCAAATCAAAAACGAGCAAAACCCTCTGATGCCAGATAAAATTGACAACAACGACCGCCGTGTCATGACTCACCCGGATGGAATTCAGGTAGCTGAAAACGTTCTGGCTGTGGGGATGGAAGATTATCAGACCGGTGTGCCGACGGTTCGTTCCGACCGATCTTTGGTGCGATTTTATGATATCTCCGATGAAAGCAACATCCAAGAGATTACCCAGTGGAGCTTTGGCCGCTGGGGAGACAAGATGATTGCTTCGGCATTGGGTCTTACCAAGCGTAACGGCCAGTGGATTTTGGCTATCCGCGCTGCAGGCCGCCTAGAGCTGTATATCAATAACCAGAGCCAGATCGGCCAGGGCAGTTTCCAACCTCTAGGACCCCCCATTTTGTATGGTGACAACAACCAGATCAAAGAGTTTCAGGGAATTAATCTTTTGCTCAGCGATGAAAACAAGGTGTATGTATTTGGTGAACCGGACGGTGGCAGCAACCACGACAAGATGTGGCTCCACGAACTTCAGTTTATCTATGATTCCAGTGACGCTGCCACCAACCGTATTACCGGACTGCATACTACTACTCCGGCTCGGTATGTCAACCAGGTGCATTTTTATCGCAACGGCAGCGGTCCTCGCTTTAAATACGCCGCCTGCATCGCTGCCAATTCCCAGGGAAATCTGGAGGTATACTCCATCGAAATGCATGTTATCAACCGAGAGTCCCGCTGCAACGGCTGGAACATTTAGCACTCGATACCAGGCTTGGTATTCTCCAACCTTATAGGTACATCAACCATATTCCCCGGAGGGTCTTATGCCTTCCGGGGAATAAATGTTTTGTCACTTTTCCGCTGAGCCCGTTGCAGAGTCTGCGGGTAATTCCCACTACGCCGCCCCCCAGCAGGGGTTTGTTGCCGGGAACGGTAGCATAACCGATTTTGCCTGCAATGCTGGCATTTTGGGAATTGACAATGTCCGAGGCGTAGTTCATAAACACCACTGTCATGGCGGCCGAGCCATTGGCAAAACCCTCTAGGGCTCCTTTCCACCACTGGTAAACGGTTTTGTCTGAATAGTTGTAACTATCAATATAATTTTCCAGAGCGGTTGCCGCCGAGGGAGTGACCAGACACATCCGCCCGCTGTCGTCAAAGAGGCTGCCCCCCAAGCGAAAGAGATGGGGCAGGTATTCACTGGGGCTTACCACCGCATTGCCAATGGCAGTGGTTGTTGGAGGTGGTGGAGCCGGAGCCTACCCAGAAGCGGGGAAAGTTTGCTGCCCAAGAGCTTTTCAATCTACTGCCAACATTCTATAGGATTACGTCTGCATCATACCGATACATAGCGTAATACCATCCAGTAATGGCAACAAGAACCCAATAATACAAATATATGAAACAACTCGTGGTTGCCAAACCACTTAGAAGAAAACAACTCTACTTTTTTAGCGTAGAGAATAGCACCTATCGTGTAAATGATACCGCCTGTTACTAAGCTAATGATTCCACCGGTAGGCAGCGAGCGAGAAAGCGGCACAAAGGCGAATACAATCATCCATCCCAGTAATACGTAAATGAGTGCCGACAGCCAGCGGGGAGCGGCGATCCAAAATACCTTCATGATTGTTCCCACAATCGATATTCCCCACACGAGACCGAACAAAACCCAGCCAATGGGACCCTGGAGGGTGATCAAGCAAAGGGGCGTATAAGTTCCGGCAATCAGAAAGAAAATCATGATGTGATCGAGCTTTCGTAAAATGTTGTGAACCGGTTCTGAAATATAGAATACATGATAGGCCGTGGAAGCGCCGTAAAGAGCGATTAGGCTGACCCCAAAAACAAGATAGGATATGATTTCCAATAAATCCTCAGCCTGGTTTCCAGCAGATGCCATAAGCAAAATCAATCCCCAAAAGGCCAGCAGTACACCGGAGAAATGCAGAGCAGCACTGGTAAGACTTTTTGAATCACGCAGCAGGATGTCTGTGCCTCCGATCCTCTTTCTCTGTAATTCCATGGATATCTCTCCTTCTTTATTTAAAAAATATCAAAATCTTTTGACTTCGATATCCCAAAATAGAATAATGGTACCTGTCTATCTATTATTTATAGTTGAGATGCATAATGGTTGTTTGTTCTACCCTTTCTACGCTTTCTTATTTTTTAGTATACTACTATTTCGGAAAAGAAGATAGTGTGATTGCACATACACCGAATGCTTATTAGGCAATAGAGGTATGGTAGTTATGATTTTATATAATATAATTGTAGGTAGGGTGTTCGAGCACGGCATGATTTCCTTGATAGACTTGTCAAAACACAAAAGAGCCTATGAAACATAGACTCTTTTGTAGTATAATGATGGCTGGGCTGGTGGGATTCGAACACACGCATGACGGAGTCAAAGTCCGTTGCCTTACCGCTTGGCTACAGCCCAATATGAGAGTGGATAGAAGACAGTGTCATAAAACGCTGACTTCTATCCGCTTTTTGTTGGGGTGGATAATGAGAGTCGAACTCACGACCTCCAGAGCCACAATCTGGCGCTCTAACCAACTGAGCTATATCCACCACATCTGGCGCGCCAGCAGGGACTCGAACCCCGGGCCTACTGCTTAGAAGGCAGT
>JAHDPQ010000090.1 GCA_018434245.1 Oscillospiraceae bacterium | reverse complement strand
GTGAGATGGAGAGCAGAGTCTTCAGGAGATCGCTGTTCGTTGTGAAAGATATTGAGGTGGAAGAAGTTTGTGGAGGAGAATGTGCGCTCGATCAGGCCGGGATATGGGTTGCCCCCGAAATATTTGCCCCTTATTATTTGGCAGACGCGCCGCACAGCGTATCGAACGAGGCACCCCGATGGACTGGGATTTAATTCTTTAAACGAATTTTGCCTGGATTTTTGAATAATTACAATTTAATTTCTGCTCCGTAGATTATGGCTGTGCTCTCCTCTGAAAGGTAACGTCTCAGATTTTCTGTAATTTGCCTGAGCCCTGTCTCCTTGCTGTCAACGTCGGTATAAAAATCCCCACTTCTGTCGGTGTAAGAATCCCCACTTGCGTCGGAATAAGATTCCCCAGTTATGTCGGAATACCATTCCCCAGTCCGGTACCATATAGTACCTGGTTGAAGGCGAATGGTAGACGAGGAGGATTATTTTATGTTCAAGGATCTCGCTCGTGAACAGGAACAGGCAACAGGACGGGTCAACATCAGCGCACTCTCCCGGGAGACCGGATTCGATCGCAAGACCGTGAGATATTACCTCTCCCGTGACCGTCCGCCGGTGACTCCCCGCACCCGCACCAAGCCCAGCAAACTGGATCCGTATAAGCCGTATATCCTCAAGAGATTGGCGAACTATCCCCGGTTAAGTCGTGTCCGTCTCCTTGAAGAGATCCAGGGACAGGGCTATGACGGCAAAGCCACGATCCTCGGTGACTACCTCCGCCAGGTGCGGCCGACGGTCCCGGTCCTCCCTGAGATCCGGTATGAGACCAAACCCGGCGAGATGGCACAGTGCGACTGGTCGGAATGCATCGCCTCCCGCCCGGACGGTCCGGAGCAGAAGGTCAACTGCTTCACGATGGTCCTTGGCTACTCCCGGGTGCGGTACATCGAGTTCACGATGTCCCAGGACCTCCAGACGTTCCTCGAATGCCATCTGCACGCGTTTGAGTATTTCGGCGGAGTACCACAGGTCCTCCTCTACGACAACCTCGGCAGTGTCGTCCTGAAGCGGAAGTACCCGTCAACCGCGTCGGACTTCCATCCCGCCTTCGTCGACCTTCGAGACCACTTCGGGTTCACTGCCCGGCTCTGCCGGGTCTATCGGGCGAAGACCAAAGGCAAAGTCGAACGATCCATCGGCTTCGTCAAAGACAACTTCCTGTATGGCCGGGAATTCAGCTCGCTGGACGAACTAAATCTCCGTGCTCGGGAGTGGCTGGACACCGTCAACCGAAACGTCCATGGGACAACCCACGAGATTCCCTTTGACCGGTTACCTCAGGAAAATCTCCGTCCGTTCTCCTCCTATCCACCGTATCATGTCCAGAAAAAGTACTCGCGCAAAGTATCCCGGGACTGCTACCTCTCGCTGTACGGGAACCTTTACTCCGTTCCCTGGCGGTTTGCCGGGAGTTATGTCGATGTCGTTGTCCGGGGCACCACCGTGCTGGTCTCAGCCAATGGTATGGCGATCTGCTCTCATCCCCTGCTTATCGGCAAAGACCAGCGGTCCCGGCAGAACGAACACTTCGACGGTCTCCTCAAACAGATCCTCAATGAACCCTGCACGAGCCCGAAGAAGAAGCCGATCCTGAAGTCGTGTATCGGGGAATATACTGTCGAAGAACGGAATCTGGCTCTCTATGATGTTCTCTGCGAGGAGGGAGACCGATGACGACGCTTCTCCTGGAGCGGGTGCATCAGCTCCTGACCGGGATGAAACTGATGACGATGGATGCCCTTCTCGAACCCACGCTTGAGCGGGCGATGAAGGAGAGCCTGAGTCCTCTGGAAACGATAGGCTATCTGGCTGAGCAGGAATGGAACGGTAGAGTATCGACGACGATCCGGACCCGGACGAAGAATGCCGGGTTTCCTCTCCTGAAACGGATCGACGAGTTTGATTTCGCGTTTCAGCCGTCTGTCGACAGAACCGTGATCAAAGATCTCGCCACCCTGCGGTTTGTGGATAACGCCGAGAATGTGGTGTTTCTGGGGCCGCCGGGGGTGGGGAAGACGCACCTGGCAATCGGTCTTGGTGTCGCTGCTATTGAGCAGAATATCCCGGTGCTCTTCATCAATGCTTCGGTTCTCATCGAACAGCTGAAGGAGGCCTATCAGACCGGGCAGCTGGACAGATACCTGAAGAAACTGACCCGGCCGGGTATCCTGATCATCGACGAGATCGGGTATCTGCCGTTCGATGCACAAGCCGCATACTGTTTCTTCCAGTTGATTTCACGCCGATACGAAGACCGTTCAACGATCTTCACCTCGAATAAGACGTTCGCGGATTGGGGAGAGATCTTCCAGGATCGGGTCATCGCGGCAGCACTGCTCGATCGCATCCTCCATCGCTGCACCACCGTGAATATTCGGGGGGAGAGTTATCGAATGAAAGATCGAAAGAAGCATGCATTATGGACGAATCTTGAAAAATCGGCTGAAATGAGGTTTCCAAATGAATGACGGAAAGTTGACGATAGATTTAAGTGGGGTGGGGAATGATATTCCGACAAAGCTGGGGAAAAGTAGACCGACGTTGACAACAGGTACCGCCCCGACCCCAGACCCCGGCCTGCAGCGTGGCTGCTCAACCCCGCCGCATCATCTCAATCACCTTCTCCATCGGCTCCTTCATCGCCCATTCAAGC
>JAHDPQ010000024.1 GCA_018434245.1 Oscillospiraceae bacterium | reverse complement strand
GTCTGGATTAAGGTTCCATCCGGCTGCATCTCTAAATCGGTGCAGTCGGCGGTTAATCCGGTGTGGAGCATGGCGGCCAGCATGGGCATAATCGAGCGGCCTCGGGTGGTGGCATTGCACAAAATGGCAGAGGGCTCTGCCCCTTGCAAACAGTGATACAGTGCCTGCGCCACAGCCAGATCGTCTCTACAGTCGTCCAGCTCGAGACAGCGTACCTCCACCGCGCCGGCATCGATGCAGGCCTGAGCGGCGCTCTGATCCCCCGCGGTCAGCAGCACCCGGACAGGGGAACTGCAAACAGCGGCCAGCTCAACCGCCCGGGCAATGAGAGCGCGCTCCTGCGGGGTGCCGTCCAGACAGAGGACATAGATCTCACCCCTCATATCAACACCTCCCGAAAGAGTTTGGCGGTGGTTTCGACAAAAGTGTCAAGATCCAACTGGGTGACGCGGCGCAGTCCGCTGGTGTGAGGACTTGCTTGCTCCACACGGGTGGGGGAGCCGGCCAATCCGCAGGCGCTGGGGTCGATCCCCAAGGCGGCAGCGTCCAGATGCTCCACCTGCTTCCCCTTGGCCCTGCGCAAATCGCTCAGGGAAGGGGCCCGGGACGGATAGCTGTACTCGCACAGGGAAAGGACAGCCGGAGTCTGGCAGGCAAGGTGCTCCACCCCCTCCTCCAGCAGCCTTCGGCAATGCAGGATGCCGTCAGAACGGGGTTCCATGTCCAGCACATTGGTCACACAGGGCAGCCCCAGCTTGGTGGCCAAGGCGGGGGGCACCTGCCCCGTTTCCCCGTCAATGGCGCGCCGTCCGCAGAAGATCAGACCAAAGGGGCCAAGCTGGCGGATCGCCTCCGCCAAGATGCCGGAGGTGGCGTAGCTGTCCGAGCCGGCAAAGTGGGAATCGCACAACAGCACGGCCTTGTCCGCACCGCGGGCCAACAGCTCCCGCAAGCCGGCCTCGCAGCTTTTTGGCGCCATGGAAAGCACCGTTACCTTGCCGGTGGTTCGGTGGTGCAGGGCCGCCGCCAACGCTGCCTCGTCGGCAGGGTTGAGGGTGCGGCCGGGGGTGCCGTCGGTTTGCTGCACAAACTTGACGCAAACCAGACTATCTGTTGCAGTCATGTCATTCACAGGCCCGCTCCAGCAGTGTGTATAGGTCGATTAGCTCCATGTCCTGGGGAACGGCGCGGCCCAGCAGCTCCATGGATTGGGGACATGTCGTTACCAGCAGCTGGGCTTGGGTGCGCAAGGCATCGTGCCAACGCCCTTGTGCTGTCAGCAATGTAATTTGAGGCATATAGGCATTGGCCAACGAAGAGCCGCAGCATTTGGCCAGATCCCGGTGCAGGAACATCTCGCTCAGCGCGATGCCGGCAGCGGCCAGCAGTGCGCGGGGGGGCTCGAACTCCTGCAAGGTTCGGGCCGCGCGGGAATCGTCGTGATAGGTGGCGGTCTGATTCAGGCTGCGCAGCTTCAGCTTGCCCTCCTGCACCAGCTGATCCAGAAAAGCCGTTGCCGTGATAATCTGAGCCTTGGCGGAAAGGCCCCACTCGGGCCAACGCTGCCGCATCACCGCTGCGTCGTAGCTGTCCAGCACAATCACGGTGTCGGCTCCGCTGGCATCCAGTGCCTTTACACAGGCGGCGCCCTGATCCTGCACCTCTTGGGTAAATCCAATGAGATCGCCCAGCATGGCACCGGAGGGGGGCTCCTGCTCCAGAGTCATGTAGGAGATTCCCGCCTTGTCCAGCAGGCGCATGTACGCCTCGGCCAGTTGGGGCACGCGGCAGGCTGCCACCTCCCCCACATACAGCAGCACCTCGGCGTTATCCTTGGAGGGGAATGTGGGTTTTTCTTCCCCGTAGATGTTTCCGGTGCGCTCGATGTTGTCCAGCACCTGGACGACCGGCGCCGGTGCGATATCCTCCACCATGGCCTGAGTGCGGGCTTCGCGGATATATAGTGGTGGCTCAAAGCCGGTCACACAGTCGTTAGTGCAGGCATCGCACAGCAGGCATTCGTACATGCCCTCGGCCATATTGGCATCAAAGCTGGCGCTGCCGCGCTGGGTCAACGAAAGCTGAAGGCCCTTGGCCCGCGGGGTGTTTGCTTCCTTGCCGGTTTGAAGGCCCACCGGACAGAGGTGACGGCACATCCAACAAAAACGACATGCATCGGCATGCTTCTGCGCAATTTGACTTAGCATTCTTCGCTCTCTCCTTCTGCTTACAGGCCCAACTTATAGGGGTTCATAATGCCGTTGGGATCCAGTGATTTTTTCAGCCCTTCAAACACCTGCATGGCCGGCCCGTACTGTTCCTTCATCAGGCGGGACAGCTTGAGCCCGATGCCGTGGTGGTCGTTGATGACGCCCCCGTTTGCCATGGCGGCCCGCACACCGGTGTTCCAGATCTGATTGTGCAGGCGAATGGCCTCGTCGGGGTCTTGGGGAGGGGTATCGAGAATAAAGCGGTCGTAGATCATGGTGCCCCACTCGTACCAGTGGGAGCAGTGGGCGATAAACCGCACCCCGGGGAAGTTGGATTCGATGGCGTTTTTCATGGCCCAGTAGATTTTTTCGGCGTTTTTGTAGTCGGAGACGGTGTCCATGGTACCAAACATCTGGGGAATATCCATGATGTGCCCGGGATAGAAGAAGGTGATGCGGTTGTCATACCATCTCTCACCGTATTCGCTGCCCATATCGCGGCCGCCGTGCTTTTCGCAAATCTCGCAGAGAATTTCCATCTCAATGTCCACAATCCGCCGGATTCCCTCAAGGGCCACGTTCATAAAGTTGCCTTTTTCCTCCACGTCGATGATCTTTTTGATGATGGAGGTGGTTTCGGCTTCGTCGTACAGCCGCATGATAGAGGGTTTGATCTTCTGCATGATGTCTCGTCCGGCGGCAAGTCCTTCGGTCAGATTGGGGAACATGAAGGCACGGAACTGGCGGCTTTCGGGCTGCTCGAAGAGCTTGAAGGTGGCCTTGGTGATGATGCCGAGGGTGCCTTCGCTGCCGATAAAAATTTGGTTGAGATCCGGCCCGGCTGCGTGCTTGGGTACCGGCAGTGTCTCGATGATGTCGCCGTTGGGCAGCACAATCTCCATCTGAAGGCACTGATCGTCGATCTTGCCGTATTTGGAGGACATGATGCCGATGCCTCGGTGAGCCAAAGCTCCGCCGACGGTCCCGCAGGTTAGGCAGGAGGGAATATGCATGCAGGAATAACCCCGCTCGTTTGCATACCACTCCAGCTGCTGAAACACCATGCCTGCTTCGGCTGTGATGGTTCGGCTTTTTTCATCAATTTCAATGAGTTTGTTCATACGCTTGGTGTCCAGGGTAATGCCCCCTGCCATGGCTAGCGCGCCTCCCTGGCTGCCGGAGCCGCCGCCCCAGGTATGAACCGGAATCTTATAATAATTGGCCACCTTGAGCAGGCGGGAGATTTCTTCGGCGCTTTTGGGGCGTACCACAAATTCGGGAACGGGGAGCTTTTGCCCACGATCCGCCCACATGCGGCCGATCCAAAAATAGTCGACACCGTAGGCCAGCATTTCGCTGTCCCCCGTCGAGACATTTTCCACGCCGACAATGTCCTCAAGCTCGCTGAGAATCATGTCCCTCATGAATGCTTTCGCTTGCATGCTCATTTCTCCTTTTTTGTAATGGGCGCAAGAGCCCAATTCTCACCGTAAATCCCTGCTGTCGCACCCCGGCGCAGCAGAGGGTCGTTGCCCTCGTGGGCGATCAGCCACTTGTTTTTTGCCCAAAGCAGGGGGGAAGCTTCCACCCCTTGCTCCAGAGGTTCATTGGTGCCCCGGGGCAAAACCACAATACAGGAAAATCCCTGGGATGTGACTGCGCAGGGGCAAAAATGCAGGGTGGTGGCGTATAGCTCGATCATCTCGCCTTGTGCCAGATAAAACGCCTCCACCTTCTTGGAGTCCAGCCGGCTGCCGTCTATCTCCCGCTGGTCGGCCAGCAGCAGCACAAGGTCGGTGACGCCAATGTTGATTTCGCTGCTGGTATGCCATTCCAAAGCGTTGAGGGTGTTGGAATACCCCCAGCACAGGCCAATCTGTGCATCCAGCTGCCCCCAATGGGTTTGCCGCAGCAGCGAAGCGTCCGGGTGCTGGTCGAGGCAGTGGAGGGCGGGCAGATACCGAACCCCTTGGGCGGGCATTTCCATATCTTGAGCGGCCTGCCGGAGGGAGTTGGTGTCAAAGGACAGGATCACCCGCCCATACCGGGCAAAGGCCTTGTGGTGAACCGGGAGGATGGAAAGATGGGAGTTTTTGGATTGCAGCAGCTCCAGAGTGGTCATAGTCCTACCTCCCTCTGAGATTTTAAAAACGCCAGAGTTTCCTGGTAGCTGGGGATGCCCTCCTGAGAGCCGAACCGGGTGCATTTGAGGGCCGAGGCCCCACTGGCAAACCGGGCGGACTGCATCTCTGTCATCCCCCGCACCCGCCCCACCAGAAAGGCTCCGTGAAAGGTGTCTCCCGCGCCGTTGGTGTCCACCGCCTCCACCGAAAAGGCGGGGTAGCGGCGGATTTCCTCCGGGGTGTAAACAAAGCCCCCCGCTTTGCCTTGGGTGATCACCAATGTCTGAGGGGAAAAGGCCTCCCACAGCTCTCTGGCCGCTTGCTCGGGGCAAGAGCAGCCGGTAAATCCGGTGGCAAACTCCTCGCTGGGGATTAGCACACCCACCAGAGGCAGCAGCGTTTCGATGCCGGGATACAAGCCGCCGGCATCCAGACTGACCGTTACCCCCAGCTCCTGGGCCTTGGCGGCGGCGTATTTGGCGGTTTCCAGCTGGTGACCGTCCAGATGCAGAAATTTTGCTTGCGCAAGGGCTTGGAGATCCACGTCAGATTCCTCCGGCTGGGGGAGGGTTCCCTTGCTCCACACACAGGTGCGGGTGGCACCGGCCAGATTGAGCAAAACAAAGGAATGGTAGGAGATCGCCCCGGCCACGGTGCGCACCCGGCTCATATCCACGCCGTAATTTTCCATAGACTGGCGGATGGACTGACCGTACAAATCATCCCCCAGAGTGCCCATATAAGCTGCGCTCACCCCCAGTTTTGCCGCCGCTACCAGAGCGGTTGCACAGGGGCCGCCCCCCTGCAGCTTGGTTGCCGTCCCCTGGATTTTGGTGTCCTCCCGGGGAAAGGCGGGGGTTTGCATCAGGGTATCCAGCAGAGCGGAGCCGATTCCAACGATGTCAGCCACGATTTTCCGCCCCCAAAAGCCTTATTTTTTCCAGCGCAAACTCTTTGACGGCCTGCACCGGCTCCCTCATGAACAGATCCAGCGCGATGATCTCGCGGGAGACACCAAAGACGCTGTCCAAAAACGAGCAGCACACATCGGTGCCAAAATTGACCTTACGAATGCCGGCCCCAACAGATGCCTGGAGCTGCTCATCGGGCACGCCGGAGCCGCCGTGGAGCACCAGAGGGATGCCGGTTGCCGCTTTGATGGCGGCGATGCGGTCGATATCCAGCACCGGAGCTTGCTGGTAGTGGCCATGGGCCGTGCCCACCAGAACCGCCAGCGCGCTGACACCGGTTTCTTTGACAAAGCGGGCAGCCTCATCCGCCTTGGTGTACTCACCCATGACGTTGTCTTTGGTGGTGCCCACATGGCCCAGCTCGCCCTCTACCGGCACGCCGCAGGCGCTGCACAGCTCCACCGCCTGTGCCGTGGCGGCGATGTTCTCCTCCAGGGGCAGGGCCGAAGCGTCTATCATCACGCCGGTTGCGCCATAGCGCAGGGCCCGCAGCACCGCGGGGATGCCGGCGCCGTGATCGAGGTGAAAGGCGGCGGGGGTGTCCAGCTGCTGCATGGCCTCCAAAATGGCCGGAGCCACCAGGCTGGCCAGGGGCCCGTCAAACAAACGACTGTACATCTGGAAGATGACAGGGGCCTTTGCCTCCTGGGCGGCCTGCATCACCCCCATCACCGTTTCTGTGTTGTAGGCATTAAAGGCGGGAACGGCATAGCCTTGCTGATCAGCTTGGGCGAGGATGGCCTGTAAGGTAACTTTCATAATTGCTGCAACTCCTTTCTTTACTCCACGCTGTCCGGCTCAAGGCCGGGGACATATTTGCAGAATTCACGCAGTTCGGCGGTGTAATCTCCCTCCACCTCTGCCATGTGGTGGATATAGGGGCCCTCGATGAGCTTGCGCTCCCATTTGGAAAGATCGTCAAACTTGGCCCACAAGTAGGTTCCAAAGGTATACGGGCCGTCGGTGGTTTCGAACTGGCCGCCCAGCAGGGAGTATTTGCCGTTGTCCTGATCCAGCCGGGCAATGGTGTAGCTGCCGTCCTTGACCTGGAACCACTGGCGCATGTTGACCTCTTTGGCGGGGGAGCCGGGCTTTTTTAGAGAGTAGGCAAAGGGGCCGCAATGCCACAGTAGCTCGGTGTTGGGGTCGGAGGGGTGCCGCACGGTAAATTCGCCAAAGAAGGGCACGCTTTTGCCCAGAGAGGCGCAGGACAGCAGAGCCATGGTGATGGCCCCGTGCAGATCGCTTTCGCAGCTGATGATATAGCCCATATCCGCCAGAATGCTGTAAGCGGTGCAGGGCATGGCCCCCACGCCCAGCTGCATGGCGGTCCAGCACTCGGCGGAGATGATGTGCACGCCGTATTCGGCAAACAGCTCCTCGTACAACAGCACAAAGGCGTACATCTTTTTCAGTAGCGGCGGGGTGAGATCGTCCATTTCATAACGGCCTTCAAACAACCGGGCGCCCTCGGTAAGCTCGGCGTCCCGCTCCTGCACAATGCGGTTGTACTTGTCGATGACCACCGCCAGATTGATGGGGATGACCCGAATGCCGAACTTTTGCATCAGTTCACCCTCGTTAAAGATGACCGAGCAAAAGGGGCGGGGGCGCATGCCCACCTGGCCCACCGTCAGGCCCCGGAAGTTTTTGATCATACAGGTTACCGAAATAAAGCTGCGCAGGCCCTGGTCAAACCGCTGGTCCTGAATGGGGCAGTTCTCTATGTAGGTAAAGGGGATGTTGTTGCGCTGCAGTTGGCGGCTCATGCCAAACAGGCCGCACTGGCTGTCGGTATAGCGGGTTCCGTCCGACTCAAACACATCGTCCTGGGGTCCCCACAACAGCACCGGGCCGCCGATGGCTTTGGCCACCAGGGCAGCCACCTCCTCGTTGCCGAAGTTCCCGTTGATGAGGAACACCGCATCCACCTTCTGGGCCCGGAAGCGCTCCACCACAGCGGGTACGTCATTTTCGTGGTACAAAACGGCAACGTCGTTGATTCCCTCCAGATCGACAAAGGAAACCTGCTTGTCGGTATAATGTTCTTTGATGTAGGCCACTGCCTGATGGCAGCGCTCTTCGGCTTTTTCCCAATTGAAGATACCCGGACGCGGCGTAACGTCGCGGCGGATTGGCACCAGCCCGATTTTGACGGTATAATCCAACACTGAACAGCACCTCCGTTGTGGTTGTCGTTGCCCTGCGCGTTTCGCCGCACCGAGCTCCCTCACAAGTCTCATTATACAGATAACAAATATTATTTCAATATACAATGCTTATTATTTAAAATAAAATTTCAATCACCTCTGGAAAACCACCCGGAATTGTGATAAAATAAACCCAAATAACAAGCCGTGGCAACCTGCTGCCCAAAGGACTGTGCGGCGGCGGGTCAGACTCACAGGCAAACGGAAGGAGAGCGCGTGGTTATGGAACAGGAAGCGGAACGGGTTCCCGCGCTGCTGCAAAAAATAAAGACGCTCCACAGTGCGTTCAGCCCCACCGAGAGGCGGGTGATGGACTATATCTCCGCCAATCCCGAGCAGGTGATCTACCTGTCCGTCGCCGAGCTGGCCGAGCGCAGCAAGGTGAGCGATGCGGCGGTGATTCGCGCCTGTCGCCGGCTGGGTGTTTCCGGTTACCAAGAGCTGAAGGTCTCTCTGGCCCAGGATCTGGTCTCGCCGCTGCAGCGCATCCACGAGGAGATTAAGCCGGACGACACCAGCGCCGCCGTTTTGGACAAGATATTCCGGGGTGTTGCGTACACACTCAAATACACCCACGACACGGTGAATCTCCAGGAGCTGGAAAGAGCGGTAGCTGCCATTCAGCAGGCCAACCGGGTCGCTGTGTTTGGGCTGGGAAACTCCCACGCCATCGCCATCGATCTGCAGCATAAGCTCATGCGCCTTGGAATCCACGCAACGGCCTATACCGACAACCACATGCAGGCCATCGAAGCTTCCTATCTGACCGAGAGGGACGTGGTGTTTGCCATCAGCCATTCCGGCAGCTCCCGGGATATTGTGGATAGCGTGCGCCTGGCGCGGGCTGGGGGTGCCCAGGTTATTTCGCTGACCAACATCGGGCGCTCACCCCTTTCCCGGGAAAGCGACATTGCCCTGCACACCGCCTCCCAGGAGACCAAATATCACATTGTAGCTTTGTCCAGCCGCATCGCGCAGATGGCCCTGGTGGACACCATCTACACCATCCTCGCCCTGCACCGGCAGAATTCGGTGGAGGGGTTTGACCGGTTGGAAAAAGCTTTGGGCCAAAAGAAGTACTAGCACCCCGACCCGGGGATGAGACGGGGAAAAGCTGCGCCCCATAGCGCCTGTTGTGATAAAAAAGGAAAAGGGATCATCGGTTTTAGAAAAGGTCAGAAACCGTGGTCCCTTTATTTTTTACCCGTCGGTCTCTTCTCGACTGCGAAAACGGTATTCGGTGGGGGTTTTTTGTTCGATGCGTTTAAACATGTTGTAAAAACTGATATAGTTTTCGTATCCCACGGCATAGGCGATGTCTTCCACCCGCATACGGGTATCGTTGAGCAGCTTTTTAGACACCTCCAGCTTTGCCTGGATGACATGCTGCTGAAAAGTGACCCCCGTTTCTTTGCGCACCAGACTGGACAGATAATGGGGGCTGATATGAAACTGCTTTGCGACGCTTTCCAGGCTGACCCCGTCGGCGGCGTAGGTGTTGATATGAGCCAGCACATTGCGGATCAGGGTGGACATGGAGCTGTTTTTGGCAGCGAGATCCAGCTCCTGCCGGAAGCGGAAAAACCATTTTTGCGCGCCTTCCGGCGTGGCGAGCTGGGGGATATCGTATACCGCGGTGTCGATGGCGTCGATGGCGTCGGACGGATGGAAGTGGGCAAACTGCTTTTGCAGGATCCGCGCGCTGTACAGCATCAGCAGCACCCGCATCTGGCGCATGCGCCCGCCGGAAGCATGCAGGATGGCGGCCCATGCCTCCTTTGCCGCCACGTCGGTGTCGGCCAGCTCCTGACTCAGAGACTGCATGTCATTGACATAGGGCAGCTGGCTATCCTCCGGCAAGTTCTCGCAAAAGACAATAGTCTCACGGTGGGGGAATACGGATTGCTCCAGCAAGGTGTGGCGCGCCTCCTGACAGGCGGTGCGAAAGGCAAGAGGGTTGGTGTGCAGGCGGCTGACGGCACAGAGCATGTTGGGCATAAAACCGCTGAGCTGGTGGGTCAAGCTTCGCACGGTGTTTTTCCAGCCGGTGTCCTCCTGCCGGAAGCCACAAAACATCACCAGAACATCCTCCATTACCACACTCAGCAGATCCAGACTTTCGGGATAAGCCTGGAAACTAAGCCGTTGCAGTATGGGCTGGCTAAAGCTCTGCCCGATGCTTGCAGCCAAAAAACAATAAGAGTGGAGACCCGGATCGCAGAAGTTGGGAACGGTGTCACCGACTCCTCCTGTCAATTGACTGAGCATCCTGGCTCTGCGCTTAAACCATTCCATTTGCACGCTGTGCTGCGCGCTTTCCCGGTCTCGATCCAAGCTTTTGCGGGCACGGATCAAGCTTTCGCTCAGCTCGGCGTCATCAATGGGCTTTAAGATAAAGTCGAACACCGAAAGCTTGATGGCCTGCGCCGCATATTGAAACCGGTCATAACCGGTAATCAAAATGACCCGGGAATCGTGCAGCAGTTCCCGGTGCTGTTCAATCAAGGTCAGGCCGTCGGTGCCCGGCATGCGGATGTCGGTAATGACCACATGGGGGCGGAGCGCTTGGATCAAGCGGCCGCCTTCGACACCGTCATAGGCAGTGCCCACTAGTTCAAAACCATGGGAAGGCCAATCGATTCCCGTGTTCAGTGAGCGCACGGTATTTGGATTGTCGTCGATGACGATCACCTTGTATGGAATCATGTCGCACCTCTTTTCTGTTACGGCAATTGGCGTCACAGGCCCAGCGTTCCCTATTTTTCGATTTTAGCGGAGAACTTATTATTCCGATGTGTGATAAATCTCCCGCAGCGCCTGTCCAATCTGCTTGTAGCGCCGGAATTGGAGCTGGTAGCGCTGGTGCCGCTCTTCGTCAAAAGAGGTGACACTCTGTACCCGGACACAGGCTTGTGCGGCCTGATGATAGTCTGCAAACCAGCCTGCACCCACAGCCGCCAGCATCGCCGATCCAAAGCTGGAATCATCCACCTCGGCTTTTTCCAGGTCAAATCCCAGCACGTCGGCCACAATCTGCCGCCACAGCGCGCTCTGGGCGCCGCCGCCGATGATGCGCACCCGCGTCATCGATAACCCGTGTTGGGCAAGCACCGGCATACAGTCCAGCAACGAGAAGGTGATGCCCTCCATGGTTGCGCGGCCAAAGTGGGCGTTGGTGTGGCGGCTGCTGATTCCTACATAGCTGGCCTGAAGCAGGGGGTCGTTGTATGGAGTCAATTCGCCTTGCAGATGGGGGTGAAAGATCAGCCCTTCGCTGCCGGCGACAATCTGGGCAGCCTCCTCGTCCAGCTTTTTATAGTCATGGCGGCCCAATGTATCGCGAAACCACCGAAAGCTTGCAGCGCAGCTGCTGGTGGCTGTGCCGGGATACCACAGCCCCGGAACCACATGGCGGTAATTGAACAAAAAGGGCGATGGCTTGGCCTGATCGGCGATGACGCAAATCCGTCCGGCGGTTGCCAGCTTTACGGTGGCATGGCCCGGCTCTACGCTGCCGGCTGCCAGCATTTCCATGACGGTGTCGGTGGTGCCCACCAGAACCGGTGTCCCCACACGCAGACCAAACTCTCCGGCGGCGGCCTGGGTCACCTGGCCTGCGCTGGCAGTGGGCTCCAGCAGCTGGGGCAGCCATTCGGAGCGGATCTCTGCCAGCCGGCACAGCTCCTGGCTCCAGGTTTGGGTCTGGGCGTCATAAAACATGCTGCCCGACGCGTCGATTCCGTCGGTGGCCAAACGGTTGGTGAGGCGATAGCGCAGATAATCTTTGGCAAACAGGATATGCCGGATGCGGGCCCAGACCTGAGGGCGGTGTTCCCGCACCCAAAGCAGCTGAGGCAAGGTCCAGACTGTGGTGGGGGCGTGTAAGGCCTGCTGCAAAATTACCTCGTTGTGGTGCTGCTGCAGGTGGGCCACCTGTTGGGTACTGCGCTGATCGGTCCATAAAATAGCGGGCATCAACGGCTTGCAGTTCTGATCCAGCAACACGGCGGTATGGGTGGCGGCGTCGATGGCGATGGCCTCCAGGTCGCCGGGCCGGGCGCAGGCTTTGTCCAGAACCGCGCTCAGAGCAGTGCCAAAGGCCGCGCACCAACTTTCCGGATCCTGCTCGGCCCAACCCGCCTTGGGATAGACGGTGGGATATTCGCAGCCGGCCGACACCGTGCCCGAACCATCCCGCGACAGCAGGGTCAGCTTGACCGAGCCGCTGCCAATATCTACACCCAACACGTAAGTAGACATTTCTGAATCACGCTCCCTTAAGCAATACGGTTTTTTCGTCCACTGGTTCATTATATATTATATCAACAGAACCCTATAATGCACAATACCCTAAAGTTGCAATGGTTCTTAGTAAAAATCATAACAAAAGTATAGTTTTGAAGAAGGTTGCTCTATTACATCGCTCTCCCATTTGATGTATACTTAGCATAAAGACTTGGATCGATCAAGGGCCAGCATCTGCAACAATGCAACTGTAAAAGGAGACTTTGCTGTGATGAACAGGCAACATCAAACCTATTTTTGTCGACCGCCGGAATTTTTAAGCAAGGTGCGAATCCCGACCCGGGTGATGGAAAGCGAAGGGGCGATGATGGAAGAAATCGCCGGGCTGATGTATGAGGAAATCCTCAAGCAACAAAACGGCGGGCGGACTGTCCTCATCTGTCCGGTGGGTCCGGCGGCGCAATATCCCATTCTGGCACAAAAAATCAATGAAAGCGGCACCAGCCTCCGCCATGTGTGGTTTGCGAATATGGATGAGTACCTCACCGATGACGGCCGCTACAACTCGGACAAAAACTTCAGCTTTCAGGAATCGATGGAGGCAAACTTCTACAGCCGCATCCGCCCCGAGCTGCTGCCCCCCAAGGAGCAGCGTCTGTTCCCCGATCCGGGCAATCCCCAGGCTATTGACGACCTGCTGGAATCCATGGGTGGCGCCGACTTGATGCTGACAGGGGTGGGCATCAACGGACACCTGGCCTTTAACGAGCCGCCCCAGCCCGAAGAGAGCATAACCGACCAAGAGTTTTTGCGCCTGCCCACACGCATTCTGCCCATTGCCGAGGCCACCCGAATCAACAACGGAGGGCGAAAGGTGGCAGGTGCTCTGGATATTTTTCCTAAGCTTTGCGTCACCTTGGGTATGAAGCAGCTGCTGGACTGCAAAACAATAAAGATCTACCTGTACTGCGACTGGCAGTGGGGTGTGATGCGCAAGCTTTCTCTGGAAGCGCCCAGCCGGTTTTGCCCCGCCTCCTTTCTGCAAACACACCCGGATGCCGAAATGGTCATCTCCCGGGAGTTGTATGAATTTATGCTGCCTCATTCGGGGATTTAAATGGTTTTCGCAAGAATATAGAAGATTCGGAATTTGCATCTATTGCACAATGGGTCAAATCAGCTACAATAAAAGATGCATGGTATAAAACTTTTGTAAACTTGTGAACTTATTATCGGCCCTGCAGCCTTTGCCGCTCATCTGGGCAGGCGATGCGATTTCATAGAGTTTACCCAGCGATCATTATATTGAAGGAGGAACAACGAAAATGAAACGGTTACTCGCATTGTTACTTACGGGAATTATGGTTCTCTCTCTCGCGGCCTGCGCCTCCAGCCCCGCTCCGTCCAGCTCAGCTCCCGCAGCAAGCGCTGCCCCCGGCTCGTCCTCAGAAGCCGAGCTCCCTGCCGACCCTGTCACCGTGCATGTGTTCCATTACATGGTGGAAGGCGAAAAAGCTGCCGCCATGGAGGCCATTCAAGACAAGTTTACCGAGCTGTATCCCAATGTGAGCTTTGAAAACACCGCGTACTCTCAGGGCACCGACTATTTTGCCCAGCTGGAGACAGCCATCGCTTCCGGCGATATGCCCGAAATCATGATGGGAAACCCGGGCATGTACTCCGACCTGATTGACGAAGGCTTTGTGATGGATCTGACCGGCAACGAGGTAATTCAGGGGCTGGGCCTGACCGGAGCCGATATGGGCGACGTTTCTTATAAAGGCAATTGGTACGCTTACCCCGTGGATTTTAAAACCTGGGGCGTGTTTTACAACAAAACGATCTTTGCAGACCTGGGCCTGAACGTTCCCAAAACTCAGACCGAGCTGCTGGATATCTGCAAACAGCTCAAGGCCAACAACATCGATCCTTGGGCTCAGTGGTACAGCGACGGCGCATCGGTAGACATTGAAATGCGCCCCATCCTCTGGACCAAGGCGCTGCAAAACGGCGACCACGATATGTTTGAAAAGCTGATGAGCGGCGAAAAGCAAGTGACCGATTATCCCTACTTTAGAGAAGCGCTGGAAAGCTGGCAGCTGCGCATTGGCGATTGGGCCCGCAATGATGCCACCTCCAACGATCAAACTGCCGCCAACGAACTGTTTGTTTCCGGGCAAACCGCCATGCTGTATCAGGGCACCTGGAGCTATGGCAGCATCGAAGATCTGCTGAAGGACAACACAGAATTTGACTACGGCTTCTTCCTCTGCCCCACCGACGATACCGGCGCGGATCCTGTGATGAACGTACAGGTTGACCAGGCGTTTATGATTAACCCCCGGTCGGAGCAGGCCGAGTGGGCCCAAACCTTTATGGAATATTGGCTGACCGACTGCATGGGCATGTGGTCCGACGGCAGCAGCCAGCCCTGCATCACCGGTGCCACCACCGAAAATACCCCCGATTTCCTCAAAACCATTCTGGATATTAAAGCCACCGGCAACGTGTCGGGCTACGGCGAGTTTACGCTGCCCTTCTCTTCCGCTTACACCTCTGCTTACCGCAAGGCGCTCACCGCGTTTGCCAGTTACTGCTGCATCGGAACGCCTGCCGACGGGGTAGATTCGGTGGACAGCTGCCTGGCCTATATGCAGGAACTGTTTGATGAAGAATACGCCCAGGCCAACCTGTAAACACCCCGCCCTATTGAAACGGCGCAGCAAAATGTGATCGAATTCTTGGACGGCTGGCCGTAATGAACCCATACGGCCAACCGTCCTTTTCTTTCCGAGCGGGTATTCCTGCTGCGCGTGCTGGGCCATAGCGGCCCGCTGCTAAATCTGAAAGTCGGAGGGACTGCTATCATGCCGCAGCTAAAAGCCAGGACCATCTCCAAACAATCGATCCGGATTCACGCGGGAAACATGCTGTTTCTGCTTCCCACCATTCTGCTGTTTACCGTTGTTGTTCTCATCCCCTTTTTTCAGGGGATTCCCTACTCCTTTACCAACTGGAAAAGCATCATCAGCACCAACCGCGCCTTTAACGGCCTGAACAACTACAGATACCTGCTGACCAATAAGTTTTTTCTGCAATCAATAGGCACCACCTTTAAATTCACCTTTTTGTATTGTCTTTCCGGCAATCTGGTCGGCTTGGGCCTGGCGCTGCTGATTCATCGCTCCTCGTGGTTTAACAACATTGCGCGCACGGTGTTTTTTCTGCCCTTTACTGTTTCGGTCACAGCGGGAGCCATTGTATGGTCCTACGTTTATACCGACGTGTACAGCAAGCTCACCGGTCTGGTCAGCCCGCTGGGCATGCCCGGCCAGGTGGTATATGGCATGGTGGTTATCGCCGCATGGCGCGACCTGGGCTATACCATGCTCATCTATATTGCAGCGCTGCAAACCATCTCAAAAGATTATTATGAGGCAGCCACTGTGGACGGTGCCAGTGTCCTGCGGCAATTTACCCACATTACCCTGCCGCTGATTGTTCCCGCCTTTACCACCAACATCACCCTGCTGCTGGCTTGGGGCCTGCGCACCTTTGACTTGCCCATGGCGGTGGCGCGAAATGTACAAGAGGGGCAGTTCACCGCTGTGTATATTTACGACAGCATTTTTTCTAACGCAAAGGCCGGGTTGGGTCAGGCCTCGGCGATTATTCTAACGGTGATTCTGATTGTCCTCACACAATTTGTTACGCGATTTCTGCGCGGCTTGGAGGTGGAGAGCTGATGAAAACACAAACCATGGCGGTGCCGGGCCCTGCTGGGCAGCTGCGAATCAAGCCGCGCCGCACCCTTGGCAAAGGCCTGCGAATTGTGCTGACCCTGGCGGTTATGCTGATTGTGGTGCTGCCCTTTTATGTGGCCATTGTCTACTCCTTCCGCTCCCCCGGCACCGTTACCGCCAACCGTCTGGCCTGGCCCGATCAGCCCACCTTGCAGAACTATATCGACGTGATCTTTCAGAACAAGGGCTTTTTAACGGGTTATAAAAACAGCATCATCAACACCGTTCCCACAGTAATTTTGCTGATGTTTATCACCTCCATGTCCGCTTGGGTGCTGGCTCGCTTTCAGACCAAATTTTATGTGTTTTTATATAGCGTGCTCACCATTGGCCTGCTGGTTCCCTTTCAGTGCTTCCAGTTGCCCCTTTACCTCAACTGGTATAATCTTGGTCTGGTCAGCACCAATGTGGGCTTTATCATTGCGCGGGCGGGCCTGCAAATTTCCATCAGCCTGGTGGCGGTGACCGGATTCATCAAAACAGTGCCCCGTGAGCTGGAGGAGGCCGCCAGCATCGACGGATGCAACCGCTTCCAGATATTCTGGAAGGTGGTCTTCCCCCTGATGACCCCCATCAACATCACCCAGGTGGTGCTGAACACGCTGTTCATCTGGAACGACTACACCACCTCCATCATTCTGCTACGGGACAAAGCCTCCCACACCCTTACGCTGGCACAGATCATCTACTTCAACGAAAACACCGCCATGCTCAACCAGGCATTCGCGTTTTTTGTGTTGTCCATGCTGCCCATTCTCATCCTTTATCTGGGGCTGCAAAAATACATTGTCAGCGGAATCACGGCGGGTGCGGTCAAGGGATAGTGTGATGTTAAAGCAAAAAACAGGGAGACTGCGGCCAAACAAAGCGCGTCCCCTGTTTTTGTTTGGAAAGATACCGGCCGGCTGTGCTATAATAGAGCAGCGGCAGTCAGACCCGTTTTGCAGGGCAGAGGCGCAGTTGCGCTGCCCGGCGGAAAAGAAAAAGGCAGGTAGGTGCCCCTATGTTCCAGAAGATTTGCGCCCGCTTATCGTCCATGCGTTTTCGCTACAAGGTTATTTTGGTGTTTGCGGCAATTTTGTGCGCCATTCTCGGTTTTTTATCGGGGCAGCAGATTGGGCAGACCAACCAGCTGCGGTTTGCAGAAGCCCGGGACAATCTGTCGCTGCTAACCGAGCAGGTCAGCATCAACGTGGCCCAGCAGCTTTCCGCCCAGAGCTTGCGCCTCTACAACAGTGTTTCGATGTACGATTTACCCCGCATCATTCGCAGCGGCAAAAACATCAACGAGCTGCGCCTGGCCCTCAACCAAATTCTTTCCACCACCTCCCCCTTTGATTTTGCAACCGTTTATACGGCAAATGAGCTGCGAGCTGTCGCCACCAGCCAGTCCCGGATCGATCCGATCATCCTGTCGGAGGCAGAAGCGTTTCTGGAAAACACCGAGAAGCGCAACTATGGGATCAGCAAATGGATGCGGGGCGTCAACGACGACATCTACCTGCTGCGGGACATCTATCACGTCTCCCCCTTAATTCACTGTGGACGTATTGTGGCTCATCTCAAGCCGGACGCCATGTTCCATCTGGGCGCACAGAGCCAGGAGCTGCAGTATACTTTTTTGTTTTTCACCAAGGACAGCGGCTTGCTCCTCTCGGTGGGCCCCCTGGAAAAGGAGGCTCGCAACCAGCTTGTAGCGCTGCAGGAGCAGGGAGCTCTGCCGCGGGACAAGCTGACCATCCAAGGGCAGGACTATTTTATTTCCTCCAGCGTACAGGGCGAGGTGGAAACCATCGGCATCACACCGCTGTCCCGGGTGGAAAACTCCAACCGGCTGGTTGCCGTAACCATCATTCTCTACGGGGTGGGGGCCCTGATTATGGGGGTGGTGATCCTCGCCTTTTGGATGCAGCAGCTGACACGGCAGCTGGACGGCCTGACGGTGGCCATGGACTCGATGGCGGCCGGAGATCTGGAGCAGACGGTGGAGGTGGTCAGCCACGACGACATCGGACAGCTTGCCGTCCACTTCAACGACATGTCCCGGAAGATGGGGCTGCTGCTGCAGCGGGTGGTGCGGGAGGAAACCTTAAAAACGCGGGCCCAATTCAAGCTGCTGGAATACCGCTACCGCTCCCTTCAGACCCAGCTGAGTCCCCATTTTATCTTCAATGCCCTCGAAACCGTCAACGCCATGGCCAAGACCGACGGAAGCTCCGAGCTGAGCCGCAACATCTTGCAGATCAGTCAGTATCTACGGCTGATTACCAGCAACATGAACCGCCAGTTTATCACGGTGGAGGAGGAGCTGAAGGGCCTGCAGGACTATGCGGAAATCTACGAAAGCGCACAGGGCAGCCATCTGTCGGTGAGCTTTGCCTGCCAGGAGGCGGCAAGGCAGGCCATTCTCCCGGTGATGATTTTGCAGCCCATCTTGGAGAATGCCCTTATTCACGGCATTCGCAGTGCTTCCGAAGTATCCAGTGTGGCGGTAACCGCAGAGCTGAATCAGAGCGGCAAGCTGCGCATCGGCGTGCGGGACAACGGAAAAGGCATTGCGCCGGAGCAGCAACGCAAGCTGCTGTCCGGCAGCATTCCAGCCACCCCTCTCCATACAGGAATTGGGCTGCGCAATGTGATGGAACGTCTGGAGCTGCTGTACGGCTCCGACGCTGTGGTGGCCATCGAAAGCAATGGCAGGGGCACCTTGGTTTCGGTGACGTTGCCCCTCAACTACGAGATCCCTTTGGAGTTTGACGACGCCGAGCTTTGACCGGTCAGCGCATCTTCCGGTATTGGGAGGGGCTGCTGCCTGCCTGCGCCGTAAACACCCGGGAAAAATAGCTGTGGTCTGCAAAGCCCACCAGATCGGCCACGCTTTGAATGGGCAGGTCGGTATCCAGCAGCAGATCCTTGGCTCTTTCAATCCGCAGGCGGTTGCGGTACTCCATGGGTGAAACCCCCACATTCTGCTTGAACAGGTGGGCAAAACGGCTGGGGCTGAGGCAGCATTGAGCCGCGTAGGTCTCCAGAGATGTGTTTTGGCGATAGTCCTGGTGGATCAGGCAGCAGATTCTTTCTATTCGTTTGTCGGGATAAGGTGCGCCGGTTTTAGAATCGTATTGCATTTTTCTCCCAATCAAAACCAAGAGCTGATAGAGATGAGCGGCACAGGCTTGCCGGTAAAAGGGGCGGTGGAGCACATATTCCTGCACCATGCGCTCCATGGCCATTTCGCAGCCGGTGCTCCGGCCGATGTCCATCATCTGCTGATCAGGGGGCAAAAGCTGGGCTAGCAGCTCCTCGCAGCCGCTTCCAGTGAAGTGGACGTACCAGCAGATCGACTGTTCCTCGGCCAGAAAGCAGTATTTTTGGGTTTCTCCGGGGCGAAAGAGGATAATAGAACCAGCCGGCACATCTCTGGTGTCGTCGCCTTCGATGCGGCAGATCCCCTGTTTGACATAGAGAATGTGGTAATCTACCCGGCCCTGAGGCCGAAAGGTGGGGATATCCCGGGTCATAGCCTCTTCGGTTCCGCAGCTGTTGACCGACAGGTACTGTGTGGATACCTTTTGGCTGCTCCAGCCTTCCTTCATCTCCATTCCTCCTTATCCTGCCGATGGGACAGCAGTTTTGTGCTAAAACATAACAGCGTGGTGAATGTTCATTCCAAAGCAGGATTGTTATAATGAAATTGTAGCATATCGTTTGGGTTTGCGCTATCCATTTATGGGGAAGGGGAGGAATTTGTAATGACACGTGAGGAGTATAACGCCATTCCGATCAAGGATTTGGGGAAGGGCAGCGGCATCCAGCTGGAACCCTGCGACGTAGAGGTGGATCTTTATTGGAAGATGGCGATAGAGATTCTGGAGACCATTGAAGAAAACAACAAAAAGGACGAAGATACCCTGATGGTGGTGGCCTACGGGCCGTTGGGCCCTTATGCCCGCTTGGTCTATTTGGTCAACCACTATCGGGTCAGCCTGCGCCGCTGCACGTTTATCATGATGGACGAGTACCTCAATGACGACCACACCTATATTGACCGGAACGACCCCCTGTCCTTCCGGGGGGGGATGGACCGCAACTTTTATGATCTGGTGGATCCGGAGCTGAACCTGCTGCCGGAAAACCGCCTGGTTCCCGACCCGGAACGTCTCGGGCAGTTGCAGGAGCTGATCGATCGCTTTGGAAAGCTGGATATGGCATGGGGCGGTGTTGGCATCAACGGCCACTTTGCCTTTAACGAACCGCCCCGGGAATCGGAAGAATGCTCCAACGAGGAGTTTTTGGCAAGGGCCACCCGTGTGCTGGAAATTGCGCCCGAGACCAAGACCATCAACAGCTTTATGAACTGCGGCGGCGATTTGGACGGCATTCCCCGCCACTGTGTCACCGTCGGCATGAAGGAGATGTATCAGGCTCGCAAGGTGCGGATGTGTATGCCCCGGGGATGGAACGCTGGGGCTCTGCGCAAGGTGCTGCACGGGCCGGTGGATTGCCGGGTGCCCTGCTCCCTGTTCCAAAATCATCCCGATGCCAAGCTGTTTGCCACCCGGGAAGCCATGGCTTCCCCCACACCTGTCATTCGCATTTACAACCAGTAATTCTTCCAAAGGAGTGTGTGCCATGGCAAAGACAGCCATCCTCAACGGCCGTGTGGTTTTGCCCGATCGGGTGCTGGAAGAGTCCGGTGTGCTGATAGAGGACGGAATCCTCACAGCGGTGGGCACCGTAACACCTGATCCGGACGCGGCTGTGGTGGATGCGGGGGGAAACCTAATCCTGCCCGGCTTTATTGAGGCGCATCTCCACGGTGGCGGCAGCAGCGACTTTATGGATGGGACGAAAGAGGACTTTGAAACCATTGCCCGCACCCATTGTCTTCACGGCACCACCGCCATGACGGCCACCACCCTTTCCGCCCCTTATGAAGAGATGAAGGCGCTGTTCAACTTATACCGCCAAGCGGCCGCCCAAAGCAAGACGGCCCAGTTCCTGGGGGTGCATTTGGAAGGGCCCTATCTTTCCCAAGAGCTGCGGGGCGCACAAAATCCGGCTTATATTCGCAACCCTACCAAGGAGGAAGTGGATCGCCTCATGCGGGACGCAGGTGATATTATCCTGCGCTGCTCCTGTGCGCCGGAGTTGGAGGGTGCGGACTATCTTGCCGCCGCCATGCAGGAGGCGGGGGTGGTCTTATCCGTTGGGCACAGCGCCGCTACCTGTGCCCAGATTTTAAAAGCGTATGATCAGGGATTCCGCCACATTACCCACATGTACTGTGCCACCCCAAGCATTCGAAAAATCAACCAGCGGGTTTACGGTGGCGTGGTAGAAGCGGCCTATCTGCTGGACGATATGGTCATCGAGCTGATTGGGGACGGGCGGCATATCCCGCCTGAAGTGCTGCGCCTTGCCCTCAAGCTCAAGGGGGAGGATGGGGTTTTTCTGATCACCGATGCCATGCGGGCTGCCGGCACCGATGTGGAGGAAAGCTATCTTGGCACCAGCCGCCCGGAAAACCGTGTGATCATCGAGGATGGAGTGGCCAAGCTACCGGATCGCAGCTCCTATGCCGGCAGCATTGCCACCAGTGACGCTGTCTTCCGCAATGCCTGCGATTGTGGCTTTCCGCTGCCTGTGGTCTCCAAGCTGATGAGCTTGAATCCGGCCATCCATCTGGGGGTGCAGGCCCGCAAGGGTTCTCTGGATGTGGGCAAGGATGCCGATGTGGTTGTGTTGGATGCCAACCGCCAGGTATCACAGGTCTATGTCAGAGGCCGCGCTGTCAAATAACGGCGCCGGATGGTCAGCATCTGTGGGCTGGAAACAAAAAAACTGAACAGGCTGGCAGACATGGGTTACCACTCAGTGATGAGCAGCTCACCTCGCTTCATAGTGTCACCGCCGGGGTAAAATGACCTTAAAAAGGGGGTGCGGACGAAAGCTTGGACCGACTAAGCGACCAATCCAAGGTTTCGGCGGTACTCTAAAGGGCTCAGTGCCCCCAGGGACATTTTGATTCTCTTTTCATTATACCATTGAATATATTCATCGAGGATTGAGGTAAACCCCTCAATCGACACGTCCTGTCAGGAACGGTTGTAAAACATTTCATTCTTAAGACGTCCAAAAAATCCTTCACATGCAGAATTGTCCGGAGAACAATCTTTTTGGGACATCGACCTCGTCAGCCCGGCCTTCTCCATCCTCGAAATCCAGCCCGGCCAGCGATAATGACAGCCTCTGTCTGAGTGGATAACAGGCTTCTCATCCTCTCTAAGACCACATATAGCACAATCTAGCATCATGTTGACCATATCCGAATTAGGGCTGGTTCCTATCGTCCAACTCACTACTAAGCCGTCAAAGCAGTCGATAATCGGCGACAGATATACCTTTCCTGCCGGTATAGAAAACTCTGTTAAATCCGTTAGCCACTTTTTGTTCGGGGTATCCGCATGGAAGTCCCGCGCGATGTTGTTATCCACCGCTGGAGTAATCTCTCCGAGGTAAGAACGATAAGCACGTCTCTTTTTCAGAGGAACGTGAAGCTGCTCCTCTTTCATGATGCGGCGAACAACCTTCTCCGAAACGGCGATTCCCTGCGAATTGAGCGCTGCATGTATTCGCCGATAGACGTACCGGGCGTGATTGTCAGCGAATATTTCCTTCACTTTAGCCCTCAAGCAGAGATGTTTATCTGGCTCAGACTGAGCCGTTCTCTGGTAAAAGTAGCTGCTTTTAGATTGTGTTGACACGAGGATAGTGATATAATAGGGGCATCTTGATAATCGAGGTGCGTCATGGAAAACACGCAGCAACGGCATGATATATCAAACGCGGTTTGGGAACTGCTATCTCCTCATTTGCCCGGACAGGCCG
>JAHDPQ010000083.1 GCA_018434245.1 Oscillospiraceae bacterium | reverse complement strand
TCTTCCCCCTGCTGCTTCTGGGGGTGGAAAAGCTGGTGGTGGAGGACAAAAAGGCCTTCTTCGCCTTGATGGTGGCGGTCAATGCCATGGTCAACTACTGGTTCTTTGTGGGGGAAGCAGTCTTTGTCATCCTCTACGTCTTTGTCCGGATGACCGACAAAAGCTGGGGAATGACTTTGAAGAAGTTTTCCCTCATCGCCTTGGAAGCCGTGATGGGAGTGGGGCTTTCCGCCGCGGTGTTGTTGCCCTCGGTGCTGGCCCTGCTGGGCAACCCCCGCACCGGAACCGACAATTTCCTCACCGGGTGGAACCTGTGGATCTACTGGCAGGACCAAAACCGGGAAGCCATCCTGCAAAGCCTATTCTTCCCCCCGGAGCTGCCTGCCCGGCTCAACTTCTTCCCCGATGCCGGGGGAGCATGGTCCTCCCGCTCGGCGTGGTTGCCTCTGGTCGGGCTTTCGGGGACGCTTGCCTACTTCTTTTCCCGGAAGAACGACTGGCTGAAAAAGATTCTGGCCATCTCCCTGATCATGGCACTGGTGCCGGGGCTCAACAGCCTGTTTATCCTGCTCAACCACAGCTACTATGCCCGGTGGTTCTACATGCCTATCCTGCTGATGTGTCTGGCCAGCGCCCGTGCTCTGGAAGAAAGCGCCGC
Organism: Oscillospiraceae bacterium; assembly: GCA_018434245.1. Lineage (GTDB taxonomy): Bacteria > Bacillota > Clostridia > Oscillospirales > Ruminococcaceae > WRAV01. Next base: position 81,039 of record JAHDPQ010000083.1, on the reverse strand, counting down.
CGACCCTTCCTGCATGTTGCGGGGAATCAAGTGGAGTCTTGTAGCCTGTGTCCTGTTCATCGTCATGTGTGGGCTCACCCCCCAAATGAAAGATGGCCAGCTTCTCTTGGGGCTGGAAGCCAATCCCCAAATGCTTTGGATTTACGCTACGGTGGTGCTGACCTGCCTGCTCTATATGACCCTGCTCATTGCCCGGCTGCGCGGTCACCAAAAGTTCAAGTGGCTGTTGCAGGCGGGAGTCTGCGTGGTCTGCCTCTCCTTTGGGATTTTTTATCTGGCCAACGGCAAAAACAACCGGGACCAGAGTCAGTTTATTGTAAGCAGCGCCATCAACGGCCGGGAGGTAGTCTCCCTTCCCAACGATGGGGAGAGCTTTTCCCGCATTGATTTTTACGACAGTCTGGACAACATGGGGATGTACTGGCACCGGCCCACCATTCAGGCCTTCCACAGCATTGTCCCCCCCTCTGTCATGGAGTTCTACCCTGCGGTGGGGATCAAGCGGGATGTGGCCTCCCGGCCGGAAGCGGAGTTCTTCGCCCTGCGGCCTCTGCTATCGGTTCGCTGGCTTTTCATCGAAACCGACAAGCCGGAGCAGGAACCTATTCCGGGCTATGCCTTCCACTCGGAGCAGTTGGGCTTTAACGTCTACGAGAACCAAAACTTTTTGCCCATGGGCTATGCCTACTCTCAGTATATCGACCGGGAACAGCTGGAGAGTGTCAGCGAAAAGCAGCGGACCAACATCATGCTGCGCTATCTGGTGCTGGAGGATGAAGAGGCTATCGCCCGCAACTCCGACCTTTTAACCCAAGGGGAACTGGCCCGGCCGGTGGATTACTCTTACGACGCCATGGTGGGCGATGTGGACGACCGTCTGGAGCTGACCTGCTACGATTTTTCCCACGACAACCGGGGTTTTACCGCCCACTCGGATTTAGAGCAGGATACTCTGATGTTCTTCTCCGTCCCCTACGACAGCGGGTGGACCGCCACCGTCAACGGCAGTCCGGCCTTGATCGAAAAAGTCAACGTGGGCTTTATGGCCGTGCGGGTCCCCGCCGGGGAAGCCGTCATCCGCTTTGACTACTTCACCCCCGGCTTGCGGGAAGGCCTTTGGATCAGCGGAGGGTTTTTGCTGCTCCTTGGACTGTATTTCCTCCTTTACCGCCGCTCCGGCCGGGAGCAGACTCAGGCTCTGGACATCCAGCGCTCCCTCTTTCTGGGGGAGTCGGTCAGTCTCACCTGGGAGGAGTACCTGACCCGTTACCGGGACAGGCCGTCCCGGCAGGAGGCCATCAATCAGGCCTTGGAGCAGGCAGGCATCGCCGGGGAGGAGTTTGCCTTCTCTCCGGAAGAAGCCCCTCCGCCCACGGAACCGGAAGTCCCTCAAAACTGATTTGCGTTATCCACAAATATAACGTAAAAACAGCCTGTAAATTCTACGCAAACCCCCGTAAGCTGATATCTGCGCCCCTTTTAAACGGAAAAAAGCGTAGATATCAGCTTTTTTTAATTTCCTAAGCAGTTGACAATCCCAAGAAGATATAGTATACTTTTGACAATTTGAAATGAAATAAGTGCAAAGGAAAGAAGGGAGCAAAAGTATGCCATATCAGCGGGACATCCTGAACATCAGTGATTTTGATAAGGCGGATTTTGATTATATTCTCTCGGTAGCCCGTAGCATCGCCGAAAACCCCAGCCGTTACGGCGAGGTGGCAAAAGGCAAGCTATTGGCTACTTTATTTTTTGAACCGAGCACACGGACCCGTCTTTCCTTTGAAAGCGCCATGCTTCGCATGGGGGGTCAGGTGCTCGGTTTTTCAGAAGCCGGTGTTTCCTCCACCGCAAAGGGAGAATCCCCCGAGGATACCGCCAGAACCGTTTCGGGCTATTGCGATATCATGGTGGTGCGCCACCCCACCGCCCTGGTCCCCCACCGGATGGCTAAGGTTTCCGATGTGCCCATCATCAACGCAGGGGACGGCTCCAACGAGCACCCCACCCAGACTCTGACCGATCTGGTCACCATCTACCGGCGGTTTGGGCGGCTGGATCACCTCACCATCGGCCTGTGTGGCGGCGGGAAACACGGCCGCACCGTCCACTCCCTTATCAAGGCCCTGAGCCAATACCCCGGCAACCACTTTATCCTCATCGCCCCCGAAGCCCTCAAAATGCCGGAAGATGTGCTGGAACTGCTGGAGGAGCGGGGGGTGGGCTACACCGTCACCGACGATTTGGAATCCTCCATCGGTCAGGTGGACATCCTCTACATGACCCGCATTCAAAGGGAGCGGTTCCAGAACCCCACCGAATACCGCCGCCTCAAGGGCGTGTACGTCCTGGACGCCGAAAAAATGAAGTCTGCCAAGGAGGATATGATCGTCCTGCATCCTCTGCCCCGGGTGGACGAAATCAACTCCGAGGTGGACTCAGATCCCCGGGCCTGGTACTTTTTGCAAACTCAGTGCGGCGTGCTGGCCCGCATGGCCCTTATTATCAAGCAGCTTCAGTTAAACGATCAGCTGGGAGACGGATTCCTCAGTGTCCACACCTGCGACACTCCCGCCGCCACCCACAGCGCATAAATACAGAGCGCCGGACAGGGCAGAGCGAACGGTTCCCCCTGCCCGGCGTTGTCCAGAAATCCACAAAACCCGAAATACATTGCAGGAGGAGAATATCGTTGCCTAGGATTATCGACCGATTGTATGCCGCCGTAGAGGATAAAGGCCATGTGTGTCTGGGGCTGGACACCGACCTTTCTTATCTGCCCCAGGATTTTTCCGACAGCTACATCAGTCCCCGGGAGAAAATCTTTCACTTCAACAAGCGGATCATCGACGCCACTTTGGATGTAGCGGCGGTGTATAAGGTGCAAATCGCCTACTACGAGGCTTTGGGCATCGACGGCTTTTTGGCTTACTCTCAGACACTGCAGTACCTGCGGGACAAGGGAGCCATTGTGATTGCCGACGTCAAGCGGGGAGATATTGCCAAAACCGCCGAGATGTACGCCAAGGCTCATCTGGAAGGCGCATTGGAGGCCGACTTCATCACCGTCAACCCCTTTATGGGGATGGACACCTTAAAGCCCTTTTACCCCTACCTGAAGACAGGGGATAAAGGCCTGTTTGCACTGGTGGCTACCTCCAACCCGGGAGCGGGGGATCTTCAGGGAATCACTGCCGCCGACGGGGAAAGCGTCTCGGAAAAGCTGGGCCGGATGCTGGAGCGGGAAGGGGAACAGTTCCTCGGAAAATGCGGCTACAGCGCCATTGGGGCGGTGGTAGGCTGCACCAACCGGGAGCAGACTCTGCGGATTCGCCAGCGGCTGCCCCGCACCTTCTTCCTCATTCCCGGGTACGGCGCCCAGGGCGGCAAGGCGGAGGATATGAAGGACTACTTTAAAAATGGCAACGGCGGAGTGGTCAACTCCTCCCGGGGCATCCTGCTGGCTTACAAGAAGCCCGAATTTTCCGGTCTGCCCTTTGATGAGGCGGCCCGGGCCGAAACCATACGAATGAGGGAAGAGATTAAAAGTGCCGTCTGAAATGGTAACCGTACGCTCCAATCAAGAAGTTGGGGAAGATGTGTTTGAGATGCGCCTTCCCTCCTCTGTCCCCGCAAAGCCGGGACAGTTCTACATGCTCCGGCGGGAAGGCAGCGCCCTGCTGCTCCCCCGGGCCATCAGTCTCTGCAACCAAGAAGAGGACACCCTCACCTTTTTATACAAGGTGGTGGGGGAAGGTACCGCCGAGCTTTCGAATATGAAGCCGGGGGACAAGCTGCGCCTCACCGGCCCTTTGGGCAATGGCTGGCCCTTGGAGGAGCTTTCCGGCAAAAGGGTGCTTCTGGTGGGGGGAGGCATCGGCATCGCCCCCCTGCTCCTTGCCGCCAAGGCTCTGCGGCAGCAGGGAAATCCTGCCGACTGCTGTCTGGGCTTTCCCCATCAGCCCTTTTATCAGGAGGCCTTCCAGCCCGACTGCGGTGCTCTGAGTATCGCTACCGAAAGCGGAGTGGCCGGGCACAAGGGGCTGGTCACCCAGCTCTTTGACCCCGCCGATTACGAAATTGTCCTCTGCTGCGGCCCTACCCCCATGATGAAGGCGGTGGTGGCTCTGTGCAAAGCCGCCGGCACTCCTGTCTGGGTCAGTCTGGAAAATCGGATGGCCTGCGGCGTGGGGGCCTGTCTGGTCTGCACCTGCTCCGATCATCAGGGCAAAAACAGGCGCACCTGCAAGGATGGCCCTATCTTCCGAGGGGAGGAAATTAATTTTGACGCTTGAGACAAAACTGCTGGGTGTCACTTTGAAGAACCCCGTCCTCATGGCCTCCGGAACCTTTGGCTTTGGGGAGGAATACGCCGGGTATCTGGATGTTTCCCGGCTGGGGGGCATCTGCTCCAAGGGGCTGACCCTTCACCCCCGGGAGGGCAACTACGGCCCCCGCATGTGGGAAACTCCTGCCGGTATGCTCAACTCGGTGGGGCTGCAAAACCCCGGTGTGGAGCATTTTATCCGGCATGAGCTACCTGGGATGCGAGGGCTGGGCCCCGCCATTATCGCCAATCTGGGGGGCGGTACCATAGAAGAGTATGTGGAAGGAGCTCGCCTGCTAAATAGCGCTGGCATCGATATTCTGGAGCTAAACATCTCCTGCCCCAACGTGAAGGAAGGGGGCGCCAACTTTGGCCTAAAGCCCGCCATTGCCACTCAGGTGGTGTCGGCGGTGCGAAAGGTGTTTTCCGGCCCCATGCTGGTCAAGCTTTCCCCGGGGGCCGAAAACATTGTGGAGATGGCCAAGGCCTGCCGTCAGGCGGGAGCCGACGGCCTTTCCCTCATCAACACCCTGCTGGGGATGGCCATCGACGTGGAACAGCGGAAGCCTGTCTTCCGGAACATTGCTGCCGGGCTTTCAGGGCCTGCGGTGCGGCCGGTGGCCTTGCGGATGGTCTACGATGTAGTCCGGGCGGTGGACTGCCCCGTAGTGGGGCTGGGAGGCATCGCCACTTGGCGGGACGCCGTGGAGTTTCTGCTGGCGGGAGCTGCAGCCGTTCAGGTGGGAACTGCCGTCTTCCAGAACCCGGAAGCTCCCTTGGAGATCATCGATGGCCTGCAACGCTACATGGAGCGCCACGGCTTTGAACATATTTCCGACATTCGACTGAAAAAATAGGAGAGAGCATAGAGATGGAACACAAAGCAGTCATTGAGACTTTGCGGGAGTGCGGGAGCCTGTTGGAGGGGCATTTCCTGCTGACCAGCGGCAAACACAGCGACCGGTATTGCCAGTGCGCCAAGCTGCTTCAACACCCGGACAAAGCAGCCTCGGTGGTGGAGCTCATCACCGATCAGGTCAAGGATTTGGGGGCGACCGTTGTGGTGGGCCCCGCCATGGGAGGCATTGTGGTGGCCTATGAGTTTGCCCGCCAGCTGGGAGTGCGGGGCATCTTCACCGAGCGAGTGGAGGAGCAAATGACCTTGCGCCGGGGTTTTGAGCTGGCTCCCGGGGAAAAGGTCCTCCTCAGCGAGGATGTGGTGACCACAGGGAAATCCACCATGGAGGTGGTCAAGCTGGTGGAGGATATGGGAGCACAGGTCATCGGCCTTTGCTGTCTGGTGGACCGGCGGGCTCCCGGGGTGGAGCTTCCCCTGCCCCTTTACAGCGCAACCACCTTGACGGTTCAAACCTTTGAAGCCACCGATTGCCCTTTGTGCAGGCAAGACCTGCCTCTGGAAAAGCCGGGCAGCCGCAAAAAGTTCTAAGCTTATCACAAAATCAATCAAACGGCACCCTTCCGGTTGGGATGGATTTCCTCCATCTCATCGGAAAGGTGCCGTTTTATTTGGGAAACTATATCCTTGGCATTGTCACCAAGGCTTTTGAGGCATAAGGGTGGGGACCGCCCCATCTGCCCAGTTGCGGTCCCCTTTATGGGAGAGCGGGACCTCATCGAGGTCTGCTTTCTCCCGTATTGTACTATATGCTGGTCGGCAGAAAATGAGTACTACTCCAGCACAGAAAATTGGTAGGTGGTGGTGGAGGTGTACTCCTCCCCTGCGGCAAAGACGCAGGAGGGGAACCAGGGAGTGTTGGGTGCATTGGGGAAGAACTGGGTTTCCAGGCAGAAGCCCCCGTGCTTGGGATACTTGACCCCATCCTTATAGGAGGACTCCCCGTTCATGTTGTTGGCGGTGAAGAACTGCACCCCCGGCAGGTCGGTGTGAACCGTCATCACCCGGCCGCTTTCCGGCTCGGTAACGGTGGCCACCTTGCGGTAGCCCAATCCCTGCAGGACAAAGTTATGGTCGTAGCCGCCAAACTGCTGCATTTGCGTCAGAGCGCTGTGCAAGTCCTTGCCCATAGCCTTGGGGGCAGAGCAGAAATCAAAGGGGGTATCTTTGACGGCGATGATCTCCCCGGTAGGAATCCCCTCGGCAGTGGCGGGGGTGTAGAAGGGGGCGTCCATTTCCAGCAGATGCCCGTAGATGTTGCCGCCATCGTGCCCCGCCAGATTGAAGTAGCTGTGGTTGGTGAGGTTGATGACAGTGTTTTTGTCGCAGACGGCCCGGTAGTCGATCATCAGGGCGTTGTCCTCGGTGAGGGCGTAGGCAATGGTGACGATCAGATTTCCTGGAAAGCCGTCGCTGCCATCCTCCATGGTGTGGGAAAGCAGCAGAGCCGGCAGATTGTTAAAGGTGTGAATTTCCGAAGTGAACAGCCGGCGGGCCAGATTATTGGGGCCGCTGTGGAGATTATGGGCTCCGTTATTGGCCTCCAGCTCAATTTTTTCATCAAAAATTGAGCAGACCGCTCCGGCGATTCGATTGGCGTTGCGGCCCACCACACAGCCCAAATGGCCCTTATTTTCCAGATACTGCTCAAATCCAGCATGGCCCAACACCACATCGGCGATTCTGCCGTTGCGGTCGGGAAGATACAGGTTCTTGACTATGCCGCCGTAGTTTAGAATCTCCACCTTCATGCTGTTGTTTTCCAAAGTGTAGGAGTAAACCTCTCTTCCGTCCGGCAGGGTGCCGTAAACCTCGGCCGAAATCTTCATATCATATCCCCTTACACGTGTATTCTAATGAATAGTATAACATACCCCCACCAAGCCTAACAAGGCGATTTTTGCCGAATCCCAGCCGGAATGTCGCCAGAATTTCCCTTTGTCTTTTAAATATTCCGGTATAGAATGCTTCCGAAGATGGCAGACTATAGGCAGAACGCTGAAAGGAGCATTCGTTATGGTAACCCTTATCAAACAATTGGCGGCTGTTGCCGTTACCCTTACCCTGCTGGCTTGTCTGGGTGTAACCGCCTTTGCCGCCGACCAAAGTTCGATCGCAAGAGATGAATCCCTGCTGGAGGTTTCCCATGAGGTTTCCCCTCGGGCAGAAGTTTCTGCCGTCCGGGAAGAGGTTTCCGGGGTCACCGGTCAGGCAAATACCGAAAACCCCAGAACCGGTATTCCCGCCGTACTGCCGGTGATTGTGCTGGGTCTGGCCGCCGCAGGCACTGCCCTGCTCACCGGAAAAGAGCGGTAAGCACGCCCCCTCGCTCGCTTTGTCAAAACGGCACCCATACAGCTTTGGAAAACCATCGCCCCCGCGCAAAGAACCGACCGTTTTTTCTGGTCTGTTTTTCGTGCGGGGGCGCTTTGCCGGCGGCGGGAACCCCTTGGGATCCTGTGACTATTTGTTCTGTTTTTTATTGCCAAACCCGTCGTTTGATGGTATGATTGACTGTAATGTTACAAGTCCGCGCTATTCCCTAATTATTGGCGATTTTTCTCCAGTAGCTTTGGGGAGGAAATGTCCCGTTACAGAAAGAAGGTAGCCTGTATGCACTATTACATCTCCAACAAAATGAGGAATATGAAGCCCTCCGCCATTCGAGAGATTTTTAAATATGCCGCCGACCCTCAGGTAATTTCTCTTTCTGCGGGAAGCCCATCGGTAGAGGCCCTTCCCGTAGAGGCCATCGCCCGGATTATGAATGAAATCAGGGATAACGATTTAAACTCCGCCCTGCTCTATTCGTTTAGCGAGGGGCATCCCCCTCTGCGGGAGGCCCTTAAAAAGCACCTGCAGGAACAGCATCACAGCTTTACCGACCGGGACGATTTACTCATCGTTTCGGGGGCCCAGCAATGTATGGACCTTGCCGCCAAGGTGCTTTGTGACGAGGGCGACACTGTTTTGTGCGAGGACCCTTCCTTTATCGGCAACCTCAACTGCATCCGCTCCTACGGCGTCAATCTGGTGGGGGTTCCGGTCCGGGAGGACGGCATCGATTTGGAGCTGCTGGAAAAAGCCCTGCAGGAACAGCCCCGGGTGCGGTTTCTCTACCTGATCCCCAATTTCCAGAACCCTTCCGGCATCACCATGTCTCTAGAAAAGCGCAAGGGCTGCTATGAGCTTGCTAAAAAGTACGGGGTGCTTATTTTTGAAGACGACCCCTATGGAGACCTGCGCTTTGCAGGCCGGCCCCTGCCCTCCATCAAATCCATGGACACCGAGGGTTTGGTGATCTATGCCCGCACCTTTTCCAAAATCCTCTCGGCGGGTATCCGGGTGGGATATATGGCTCTGCCTCAGGAGGTGTTTGGCAAGTTTGTGGTGGCTAAACAGTGCGCCGACGTCCACACCGGCATGTTGTCCCAGCTGCTCTGCTACCGTTTTTTGACCGAGTACAACCTGTCGGAGCACATCGAGGAGATCGGTAAAATCTACCAACGTAAATGCGGTGTCATGCTAGACGCTTTGGATCAGATTCCCGCAGGCAAGCTGGAATACACAAGGCCGGAGGGCGGCCTCTTTGTCTGGTGCACCCTGCCGGGGGTGGAGGATTGCAGCGACTTCTGCCTTAGGCTGATTCGGGATCACAAGGTGGCTGTGGTACCAGGCTCCGCCTTTCTGCCTCAGGAGGGCGGTATGTCTCCCTCCTTCCGCATGACCTTTGCCGCCCCCACCGACCAGCAGATTGTGCAGGCGGTGGAAATCATTGGCGAAGCACTGTAGGCAGAGCAAGCCCAAGGGGCTATTAACTTTGTCATATCATTGCTGCGGCGAAGTGAAAACTGTGGCAATATCATCTTTCCTGCAAGGACAGGGATTACAGGAGGAAACCATGGCTGAAACAGTCAAAAAAAAGGTAATCTTTTCGGGAATACAGCCTACAGGAGTCTTTACTCTGGGCAATTATCTGGGGGCGCTGCAAAACTGGGTTAAGCTGCAGGATGAGTACCGTTGCGTTTACAGCGTGGTAGACCTTCACTCCCTCACCGTCCGGCAGGACCCCAAACAGCTGCGGGCCAATTCCCTCAATTCTCTGGCTCTGCTGCTGGCCTGTGGCATTGACCCGGAAAAAAGCGTGCTCTTTCTCCAAAGTCACGCCTACACTCACACCGAGCTGGCTTGGGTGCTGGACTGCTACATCCCCTTTGGGGAGCTGAGCCGGATGACTCAGTTTAAGGATAAGTCTCAGCGGCATCCGGAGAACATCAACGCCGGACTCTTTAACTACCCCGCTTTGATGGCAGCGGATATTCTGGCCTACAACGCCGATCTGGTTCCGGTGGGGGTGGACCAGAAGCAGCATCTGGAGCTGACCCGCAATGTAGCCGCTCGTTTTAACGGCATCTACGGTGACACCTTTGTGGTGCCCGAACCCTACATCCCCAAAGAGGGGGGTAAAATTATGAGCCTTGCGGACCCCACCAAAAAGATGTCCAAGTCCGATGATAACCCCAAGGCCTTTATCTCTATTCTGGATACCCCCGAGACGGTAGTAAAAAAGATTAAAAGCGCCGTCACCGACTCAGAGGCCGAGGTTGCTTACCGGGAGGGCAAGGATGGCGTCAACAACTTGCTGACCATCTATTCCGTATGCAGCGGGGTTTCTATTGCCGAGGCGGAAAGGGAGTTTGCATCGGCAGGATACGGAGATTTTAAGCTGGCTGTGGCCGAAGCGGTCAACGCCAGATTGCGCCCCGTGCGGGAGGAATACGCTCGCCTCATTGAGGATAAAGCCTATCTGACCCAGTGCTGCCGTCAGGGAGCCGAGCGGGCTCTGGCCATCTCCTCCCGGATTTTGACCAAGGTTTATAAGAAAGTGGGACTGGTGGCAAAATAACAGCCGGACTGCAACAGCCCGGCTCTTCTTTGTGCAAACAATGCTCTTTGGGCTCCAGCCTCTTTTACAGCGGAAAGCACAAACCGCTGTGTACCGAGTACACAGCGGTTTGCACCGATTAGTTTGAGGTGTGTTTTGAGGAGGGTAGAGCAATACCAATTCACGTTGCGGCTCGATTCTTGGTACAATTTTATTATACTCTATTCTCCAGAATGTTTGTTAAGGCACTGTAAATAAAGCTTAACGTTTTCTGCTATATTTTATGAAACAAAAAAGTTGAGGAAGATTGCAACTGGAAACCCCAAGTCTGACAGGAGGTACGGTATGGACAAGGTTACACACCGCAGAGAGCGCATTTATCGTTATATTGTGGAGCGGATTGAGGCCGGGTCTGCCCCCAGTGTAAGGGAAATTTGCCAGGCTCTTTCGATCAAATCCACCTCCACTGTTCACAGCGATCTCAAGGCGATGGCGGACAAGGGTCAAATTCTACTCACCGAGGGGCTCAACCGGGCCATCCGTCTGCCGGGCCGTAGCAGTGTTTCGGTGCCCTTGGTGGGAACGGTAGCGGCGGGGCTCCCCATTCTGGCCGTGGAAAATATCGAAAGCTATCTGCCGGTCAGCAGCAGTCTTTCCCGGGGACGGGAGCTGTTCGCTCTGCGGGTCCAGGGGGAAAGCATGAAGGATGCCGCCATTCTGCCGGGGGACCTTGTGGTGGTGGAAAAGGGCACCACGGCTCACAATGGTCAGATCGTAGTGGCCATGGTGGAGGACGAAGCCACTGTCAAGCGCTATTACAAAGAGAACGGCCACTTCCGGCTACAGGCGGAAAACGACGCCTTCCCCCCCCTGATTCTGGATGAAGTAGAGTTGTTGGGCAGGGTCATTTCGATCATTCGCTATCTGGATTAAGGCCTATTGGCAGATATAGAAAGAGAGCAGGCGTATCACAGCACCTGCTCTCTTTTTATCCTTTATTTGGGAGGATGGACTCAATCCAAATCCTCCACAAACAGAATTCGGTCATCCCGGCTGCAAATCTCCTTCATGGCAACCAGAGTGAACATCTGCTTGCTGAGCAAGGAGAGAAAGACACTCAGGATTTTAAAATCTCTGGGTGACAGATTGACGTATAGATAATTGGTGATGGCCGCCAGAACGGCGTTAAGCTCACACGGAGACATAAAAGATCACCCTTGCTGTATAATAAGAGTCTGTAGGTATCCAGCCACAGGCTGGATGAGGGAAACCCGGCAGGTAGAAATGGGCAAACGCTCAACCGCTGCAAAGGGCCAAACGCAAGATATGCGGCCAGAACGGTGCCTGGCCGCATGCGATTATATCCACCCTTGCGCCGCTTTCCAAGGCTTTGACCGGCAGCGGCATCGCCGGACTGCGAAAAGCAGCACCCCGATGCGCCCCTGCGCAGGATATTCTTTTGCCCGACAGCCCAAGCGTGAGCTTTCCGTCGGCAGAGCGGTTCTACCTTGGGCACACAGCACCGGCTGAAAGGGTCACAAAAGGTGGCCTACCACCGCCCTGTCTCAATGGATTTTGGCGCAGGTCCACAGCCTACCATACCCTATCCTATGCCGCTCAAAACAGGGAGGTTCGCCAAGGAAAAGAACGGCTTTTGGTCAAAGAGAGGCGAAAAAGCAGCCAAATCCCCTTTGCACCCGACCCAATCCTTTTCATTTTACTTTTTTTCTAATTTTATCATGGGAACTCTTGACAGATGCAAAAAAACATGATACCGTACTAATTGTACTAATCTATATAATACAGTTCACCTGTTTCCAGAGAAAGGAGGCGCAGGGGCTTGATTAAGCTGGATTTGCAAAGTAGAACACCTATTTACGAACAGCTTAAACATAAAATATGCGAGCTGGCTGCCATAGGACAACTGCGTCCCAACGACCAGCTGCCGTCGGTTCGCAACTTTGCCCGGGACCTTGGAATAAACCCCAATACGGTGCAAAAGGCGTATCAGGAGCTGGAGCGGGAAGGCATCATCTACTCGGTGACGGGAAAAGGCAGCTTTCTCAGCTCGGAATTAGATTTAGACGCACAGCTACACCAGAAGTACCTGCAACGAATCGCTCAGGCAACTGCCCTGGCCAAGCAATGCGGTATCCGGGAACAAGTGGTGGTGGATACCGTGCGCAAGGTCTACGAGGAGGAAAGTCAACTATGATTACTGCAACGGCTCTGACCAAAACCTTTGATGGCTTTGCCGCCCTGAGCGGCTTTACCGCCGAGATTCCCCGGGGCTCCATCTACGGGCTGGTGGGGACCAACGGCTCGGGAAAGTCCACACTCCTGCGGCTGATTTCGGGCATCTACCGTCCCGACGGAGGAGAGATTCGGGTGGCGGGAGAGATTCCCTTTGAAAACTCCTCCGTCAAGGAGCGAATCGTCCATGTCTCCGATGATTTGTATTTTTTGCCCCAAAGCTCCATGAACGATATGGCCCGATTTTACGCCGGGATGTACCGCTCCTTTAGCTGGGAGGCTTATCGGGAGATGTGCAGCCGCTTCCCCATTGATCCCAAAAAGCGGATCAACACCTTTTCCAAAGGGATGAAGCGGCAGACCGCCCTGATTCTGGCGCTGTCCTGCCGCCCCGATATCCTGCTGCTGGACGAAGCCTTTGACGGGCTGGACCCGGTGATTCGCATCGGCCTGCGCAAAATTCTGGCCGACCTCATTGCCGACGGCGGCATGACAGTGGTCATCGCCTCCCACAACCTGCGGGAGCTGGAGGATTTGTGCGACCATATGGGACTGCTCCATGCAGGCAAGGTGATCTTCGCTCGGGAGATTGATCAGGTCAAGCTGGGCTTCTGCAAGGTGCAGGCCGCTTTTACCACTCCCCCCAAGCAGGAGGCTTTGCAGGCTTTGGACATCATGCAGTACGAGACCAGCGGCAGTGTGCTCAACCTCATCGTGCGGGGCAACCCCGACGACATTATGGCAGTGATTCAGGGAATGGGGCCTCTCTTTGTCGAAACAGTCCCCCTTACTTTGGAAGAGGTATTTATTCATGAAATGGAGGCGGTGGGATATGACTACTCCAAAATCATATTCTGAGAAAAGCCGGGGCCTTGGAATGTTCCGCTCGGCGCTGCTTCAGCAAAGTGCATTTATGATCGCCACTACCATTCTGCTGTTTATCAGCATTGTGGTGCCTTATCTGGTAGATGCGCCGGACCATTCCCATCTGCTTTACAATTACAGCGGCCCCGATCTGGAAGGAGCGATCCGGTATTATTATACCCGCACCTTTACCGGCATCTATTTAAGTGATGCCCAGCCCGGAATCATCGGAGTCATTCTGGCGGTGGTCAGCTTTTCGGGAGCTTTGTTTTCCGCCCGCTATCTCCACAGCATAAAGATGACCGACCTCTACCACTCCCTGCCTGTCCGCCGGGAAAAGCTTCTGCTGGTCAATGCGGGAACTACCATGCTGGCTATTTTAGGGCCTTATCTGCTGATCTACTTGCTCACCATGGCGGGACAGCAGGTGGTGTTCGGCCGCTTTGGCTGGGTGAGCGCCGAGTACTTCCGGTATGTGACCATGGATCTGTTCACCACCATTGCCCTTGTGTGGGCCATCTACGCCCTCACCATATTTGTAGCGGTAAATGTGGGCACCACCTTTGACAGTTTGGCCATCTCTGGCACCCTAATGTTTCTGCCCCCCGCCGTCTACGGCATCGGGGGGGCCATCTGGCAGCTCACCACCTTTGGCGCCGAGTTTGACGGAAAGTATATGCTGCGCCTTTCCCCCTTCCTCTTTTTCTTTGAGCGTTTTTCGTCTTCCATTTATTACGGCTCCCGGAATCCTGTCTACGATTATCCCTATCTCACTATGTTGGTGGCTGCCTGGGTTTTGATCGGGTGCCTGCTCTTTGTGGCGGCTCTGCTCTGCTACCGCCGCCGCAAAAGTGAGATTGCCGAGCAGACCCAGCCCTTCGGTATTTTTCAGATGGTAGTCAAGTGTTTTTCCGTCTTTTGTGGCTCCGCTCTCTTTTTGGGGCTGTTCCACGACCGCCCCATGGCAGTGCGGATGCTGGCCCTTGTGCTGGGCGGAGTTCTGGTAGGCCTCATCGTGGAGCTGATTTTCGCCCGGGGCATTCGCTCCATGCTGAAAAACATCCGTTGGCTGGCCCTGGCAGGTGGTGTTTACTGCCTGCTGTATCTGGGGCTTTCTCTGGATGTGTTTGGATTTGAAAGCCGGGTTCCCGTCACCTCCAACATAGTTTCGGCCACTGTGACCTACCGGGGGCAGTACTGGGACGACGTCAGCCTGCAGGATCTCGTACCTCAAAAGGACTGGCGCTCTAGCTCCACCACCCGGCTGGACGACCCCCAATGCATCGAAATTCTGCGCAGCGCCCATCTTTCCCTGCTGGAGCACCACCAGCAACGCAGCGATGAGGACTACACCACCACCTACAGCGGCGGGTACCTGAGGGTTCAGTATCAGCTTGGTAACGGCGGTACTCTCAGCCGCTACTATTCCAGCGTGGACTCCCAGTCCTACGCCCTGCTGGCCCAGCTGGAGGATAAACCGGAGTTTATCGTCAAAAACAACCCTCTCTTCTTTATGGATGAATATGCCCAACTCCCCGGTGTTCAGCTGTCCGTCACCGCCGACGCTACTTCGGTGGTCAGCGACACTCCAAAGCCCATGAAGCTAAATGGCGAGCAGCTCAACCGGATGATTGCCGCCCTGCAAAGCGACACCTTGCGTCAGCCTCTGGACGAGATTTTAAATCCCAGTCAAAAGGCAAGGGGTTACATTCGCCTTACCTACCGGGATTTTGCCAAGGAAGACGGCTTTGACGATTATCCCGCCGCCGTTATGGAGGAAGCGTATGCCAAGGAGTACGGCTATGACCACAGCGATCCTTCCGGCAGCAGCAGTATTGTTGCCCAGCACTGGGTTCCCATTACCGAAAGCTACACCGATACTTTGATTCTGCTCAGGGAGCTTGGGATGGACAGTCTCCTGATTCCCGATCTGGAGGAAGTCTACGAGGTGCGAATCACCGACCTTTATGACACCTACCAGTTCTACAACGCCAACCGGGTGCGTCGGATGATGCCCGAAGGCCCCCAAAACTACTACTGGCAGATGAAGAAAGAGGAAAACGGCGATTTTCAGGTCTTCTCGGTGACCGATCCTGCCGAAATCCGGCTGCTGGCAGACCGGGGTATCCCCATGATGTTCCTCGACCAAAGGCTCTCCTCCCAAATTATGGCCATGCAGTATTTTGATCAGCGCGGCGGAGAAATGGCCATGGCGTTCATCCGGCTGGAGGACCTTCCCGATTCGGTCCGCTCGCAAGCCGCCCGCTATCTGGAAGAAAAGTCCAGCCGCTATCAGGACGAAGGGATCTACACCTTAGAAGCTGGGGATTCTTTCCCCCACAATGGCATCTTCTAGCTCTTTGATACATTGCGTTCCCATTCCCCGTCCGCGAAACTTTGGCCTGGTCACAGCCGGCCGTTTCGCGGACGGTTTTTATGTCCTCTGCCTCGCCGAAAAACCACCCCTGCGGCCCTGCCTTATTCCCCTTTCACCTTGGCTGCAAACTCGACGGGAACCACGGTTCTTCCGCTTTCTTCCCTTGCTTTTTTGCCCCGATTGTGCTAGTATGAAGTATCGTATAGAGTCAAACCCGTGGAACAGGCCCAGTAGGTCTGCCAATCCCACAGCAGAGAGGCGGTGTCCCGGCTGAAAGCGCCGCTTGTGGAGGCAACACCGAACCTTCTCCTGTGAGGGGTGGCGGTGAGGAGTCCCAAGAGGGACCGGTAGCTGCCAACGGAATCCGCCCACCGTTATCGGCGCGGACAGAGTGTTTGCTTTGGCAAAAATTTGGGTGGTACCGCGGAGCGTCGCTTCGTCCCTGTGTGGACGAGGCGTTTTTTGTGTCATAATAAGATGGGACCTGCTGGAATATAAAAGGAGTGAAGGATATGAAAACCGCATTGGAAAACATCCGCATAGAGGCTGGAAAGGCCCTGGAAGCCGCAGCGGATACCGCTGCCGTAGAGCAGCTTAGAGTGTTGTATCTGGGCAAAAAAGGAAAGCTCACCGCCATCCTCAAGCAGATGGGCTCTCTTTCCCCCGAGGAGCGGCCTGTGGTGGGCCAACTGGCCAACGAGGCCCGAGCCAAGATCGAAAGCCTGATTGCCGACCGCAAGGAGGCCTTGGGCAAAGCCGCTCTGGCCGGACGGCTGGCCGCCGAAACGCTGGATGTCACCATGCCGGGACGTAAAACCCCCACTGGCAACCGCCACCCCCTCAACATTGTGCTCCAAGAGGTGGAGGAAATCTTTCTGGGCATGGGCTTTGATGTGGTGGAAGGCCCCGAGGTGGAGTACGACTACTACAACTTTGAGGCGCTGAATATGCCCAAGACCCATCCTTCCCGGGATACCCAGGACACCTTTTATATCAGCGACGACATTGTACTGCGCACCCAAACCTCCCCGGTGCAGATTCGCACCATGGAGCAGCGCAAACCTCCCATCCGCATCCTCTCCCCCGGCCGGGTCTACCGCTCCGACGCCGTGGACGCCACCCACTCCCCCCTCTTTCATCAGATCGAGGGCCTGGTAGTAGATAAAGGCATCACCATGGCCGACCTTAAGGGGACTCTGGCCACCTTTACCCAGAGCCTTTACGGCCCGGAAGCCAAGGTGCGCTTCCGGCCCCACCACTTTGCCTACACCGAGCCTTCCGCCGAGATGGACTTTATGTGCTACGCCTGCAAGGGCGAGGGCTGCCGTCTCTGCAAGGGAGAAGGCTGGATTGAGCTGCTGGGCTGCGGCATGGTTCACCCCAAGGTGCTGGAAAACTGCGGCATCGACTCCACCGTCTACTCCGGCTTTGCCTTTGGCATCGGTCTGGAGCGAATCGCCATGCGCCGCTTTGCCATCAACGACCTGCGGCTCTTCTACGAAAATGACCTGCGCTTCTTGCGCCAGTTTTAACATCCTCTCACGGGGAGCAAAGTGCATCCCCACTCGCAAGGTGCCACGGGCACACTTTTAAAATAAGCAAGGGGAGAAGAAATAATGAATCTCAGCATGAAATGGCTTTCAGATTATGTGGATCTCAATGTACCCATCAAACAGTTTGCCGCCGACATGACCATGAGCGGCTCCAAGGTGGAGGGCTACGAAATAGAGGGTGGCCCCGTTTCCGGCGTGGTGGTAGGTAAGGTGCTGGAAGTAATTAAGCACCCCAATGCTAATTCCCTATATATCTGCCAAATTGACGTGGGGAGAGAAAAGCCTCTGCAAATTGTTACCGGAGCAGACAACGTAGTGCCCGGCGCCTACGTCCCCGTCTTTACCGATGGCTCGGTCACCGCCGAGGGCCAGAAGATCAAAAAGGGTAAGCTGCGGGGCGAGGTTAGCGAGGGTATGTTGGGCTCTTTGGAGGAGCTGGGCTTGACCCACGGGGACTTTCCCTATGCCAGAGAGGACGGTATCTTCCTACTGGGAGAGGACTGCCCTGTGGAAAAGCTGGGCCAGGATGCCCTGGAAGTCATCGGCCTCAACGACACCATGGTGGAGTTTGAAATCACCCCTAACCGTCCCGACTGCCTCTCGATCCGAGGGCTGGCCCGGGAAGCCGCCGTCACCTACAATGTCCCCCTAAAGCTCCATGAGCCGGTGGTCAAGGGCTCGGGGGGCAGCATCGACGATTACCTCAAGGTGCGGGTGGAAAATCAGGAGCTGTGCCTGCGCTACTCCGCCGCCGTAGTCAAGAATGTAAAGATCGGCCCCTCCCCCCGCTGGATGCGGGAGCGTCTGCGGGCCTGTGGCGTTCGCCCCATCAACAACATGGTGGACATCACCAACTATGTGATGCTGGAATACGGCCAGCCCATGCACGCCTTTGATCTGGTTCACGTCAAGGGTAACCAGATTGTGGTCCGCAACGCCACCCCCGGTGAAAAGATCACCACTTTGGACGGGGTGGAGCGCACCCTTGCCCCCGAGATGCTGGTCATCGCCGACGAAAGCGCCCCTTCCGCCGTGGCGGGAGTAATGGGTGGCGAGTTTTCCGGCGTTTATGAAACCACCCAAACCGTAGTCTTTGAATCTGCCTGCTTCTTCGGGCCATCGGTGAGAACCACCTCCAAGCAGCTGGGACTGCGGACCGAAAGCTCCTCCCGCTTTGAAAAGGGGCAGGACCCGGAAAACTGCATCCCCGCCCTTAAGCGGGCCTGTGAGCTGGTGGAGCTGCTGGGGGCAGGAGAAGTGGTGGACGGCATCGTCGACATTTCCGCTCCCAAGCAGGCTCCCGTCACCCAAAAGCTGGATGATGCGTGGATCAGCAAATTTCTGGGGGTGGAGATTCTCCGGGAGAAGATGGAAGACTGGCTGGAGGCTCTGGGCTTTACGATCGAAGGGGATTTGGTGACCGCCCCCAGCTGGCGGCGGGATGTCACCTGCCAGTACGATCTGGCGGAGGAGGTTGCCCGCTTCTGGGGGTACGACAACATCCCCTCCACCATTATTCACGGGGAAGTTAAGGCCCGCCCCACCGAGGAGCAGCGCTTTGTGCGGGGCATTCATCAGGCTCTGCTGGCTCAGGGTCTCAACGAAATCATCACCTACTCCTTTATCTCCCCCAAGAGCTACGATCAGATTCTACTGCCCCAGGATTCCCCTCTGCGCCGTTCGGTGGTTATCCTCAACCCTCTGGGAGAAGACACCGGGGTCATGCGGACCACCGCTCTGCCCTCCATGCTGGACGCTCTGGCCAGAAACTACCGGGCCAGAAGCGAAAGCGCCCGGCTGTACGAGCTGGCTACGGAATACCTTCCCACCGAAGAAGGTAAGCTCCCCAACGAGCTGCAGAAAATCGTCATCGGCCTCTACGGCCCGGAGGAGGACTTCTTCACCCTCAAGGGCACGGTGGAGGCACTGCTGGAACAGGCGAGGGTGTCCGATTGGGAGGCCCATCCGGTGAAGGACGACCCCCTCTTCCATCCGGGACGCTGCGCCCGTCTGCAGGCTGGAGATGTGACTCTGGGCCTCATCGGGCAGGTGCATCCTGCCGTAGCGGACAACTACAAGGTGGATGTTCCCCTGTACCTTGCCCACATCGATCTGGCGGCTCTTCTGGAAAAGACCGGTGGCTCCCCTGTTTATCAGCCCCTGCCCCGCTTTCCAGTCTCCACCCGGGACCTGGCTCTGGTTTGTGACGAAGAGGTGAGCAACGCCCAAATCACCACCACCATGAAAAAGGCCATGGGTAAGCTACTGGCCGATTGGCAGCTCTTTGACGTCTACCGCTCGGAGCGGCTGGGAGAAGGCAAAAAGAGCCTTGCCTACGCCCTCACCCTGCGGGCCGAGGATCGCACCCTTACCGATGAAGAGTGTGACAAGGCGGTAGCGAAGGCCCTCAAAGCTTTGGAGGAAATTGGGGTATTCCTGCGGAAGTAAAAATATGGTATAATAGCCGCAACGCGGCTATTATACGCTTATCTTAAATGGCCCGCCTATCGGCGATGGCCGATTATACCATAATCGCTGCAAAGAGTGCAGTTATTATGCTTTATGCCCAATGGATCGGCCTTTGGGCCAGGGTGGGGTGCTTGTACCAAAGCGGTGGCTTTCTCTCATGCTAGAGCAGGCTTTTCTTCCACTGAATGCAGCGGGGGTTCATTTGCCCCTCAGGCCGCGGCAGGGTTTTCCTTATGCCGGGTGGGCGGTTCTTCCGCTGAATGCAGCGAAGTGCTCATTTGCCGCTCAGGCCGCGGCAGGGCCCCTCCTTTTGTTCGTGCAAAAGGAGGCAAAACACGCCGGGGATGGGTCCCCGGTCCCCTCGCAAAGGGGTTTGACACCCCTTTGTATCCCCGCGTTCCGCAGCTGCTTAGCTGTAGATGCTACTCCTATTGAACGTTTTCCGGAGGGTTGTATACCTTGGCGGCATCAATGCTTGGGTACGTGGGTGCAAACAAAAAGAGGGCAATGTGTGATTTTACCTTGACCGCCGCGAGGAGTCCGAGGGACGAGGACGACGAGCGGTAAGGATATGCAAACCTAAGAAGTATCCACTCTTCCGGTGGCCGTTGTCGCAAAGCGACGTTTACGGCCCGATCACCTAAGGCGAGGACACTCGGGAGAACGTAACCTTTTTTGGCAGTTTCTTTGACGCGGGGGGTTGCGAGGGGGGCCGGCCAGGCCTCCCTGCATAGGTCTTAATACACGTTTTGGTTACTTTTCCGTGGGGAAAAGTAACGCCCGTCGCGGCAGCGACAGCTTCGCCCCAGCGACAGCTGAGAAATCGTGGCTCCAATGTGGAGCTTACATCCACGCCATGCGTTGGCAGACGCACCACCCGTCGCGGCAGCGACAGCTTCGGCCCTGCCGTCGCTGGAAAAACGGGGCTCCCCGCGTAGGGTGACATCCTCGCTATACACTGGCAGCACGAAACAAATACCAGCGTGAATCCAATACCCTTTCATTTTTCTGTCATGGGAAAAGCATTACATCGTTTCGGCCAGAAGCATACCTGCGGCGGCAGCTTATGGCCAAATCATCGCGCAGTTATTTGCGCGCCGGGAGGAGGAGGACAGGCCGTTGATCAAAAAAGCGGTGGCCATCTATCTGCGGGGAGACAAGCAGGAGCAGCAGCTGGAGCTTTGTCAGGAATATGTCAGGCTCTACCTCGGGGATCCTGCGGAAAACTGCCTTGTGTTTCAGGACGAGGGCAGTCTTACCGAAGATTTGCCCGGACTCGATTCCCTGATGGCGGCAGCCAACAGAAGCGTGCTCCACACCGTGCTCTGTACCGACATCGGAATCATCTGCAAGAGCACCGGGGAACTGCTGGAGATGGCCCGTCAGTTGGAAAGCAAAGACGCAACCCTGATTCTGGTCAACAATGCCATAGACTTTTCCACCCCTTTAGGACGCGGTTTTTTATTGGCGGGAGATATCTTTCTGGAAC
This sequence comes from Oscillospiraceae bacterium, assembly GCA_018434245.1. Lineage (GTDB taxonomy): Bacteria > Bacillota > Clostridia > Oscillospirales > Ruminococcaceae > WRAV01. The sequence goes on along the minus strand of JAHDPQ010000083.1, from coordinate 59,906 downwards.
TGGAGCGGACCAGCGCAGCCGCCAATATCCGGGACAATATGCGGATATTGGCCCGCAGCGGGCGCTGGCTGGGCGGGGTTACCCCCACCGGCTACACCTCGGTACGCAAATCGGGAAAGCAACCGGGGGAAAAGAACTACTGCCTGGAATTAATGCCGGAGCAGGCCGAAACGGTCAAGCTCATCTACTCGCTGTTTTTGGAGTGGGACTCTCTGGTCAAGGTAACTCAGGAATTACAAAATCGAGGTATCCGCACCAAAAATGGGCGGGCCTACAGCCGCTTCACCCTGCGCCAGATTTTGGAAAACCCTGTCTACATGCAGGCAAATGCCGACGCCTATACCTATTTTTCCCGGCTGGGGGCAGAGGTCTGCTCCCCTCAAACGGCCTTTGATGGCAGCCGCGGCATGATGGTGTACAACAAAACCGTTCAGGCCCGGGGAACTGCCAACCAGCAGCGGGATGTTTCGGAATGGATTGTGGCGGTGGGAGAGCACCAGCCCATCATTGATGCTCTCAGCTGGATTTCCGTTCAGCAACAGCTGGCCCGCAACAAATCTCCCCACGAACGGCGGCCCAAAAGCGAGTTCGGTTTGGTGGCCGAGATGCTTTTTTGCGGGGATTGCGGTGCTCACATGCGGCCTAAGCTGATCCGCCGCGCCGGCCGCCCCGGGGAAGTCCCCCGTTTCCTTTACATCTGCGAGCGGAAAGAGCAAAGCCGCTCCAGTGAGTGCGACATCCCCAATCTTTCGGGGCAGACGGTGGACGATGCCATCAGCGCCATGCTCAGTGCCTTAGGTCCCGAGGAACCGGACCTTCTGCCCAATCGCCCCCGCCGTCCTGCCACCGCCGAAGCTTTGGAGGTTCATCAGGCCCGTATCGCCGAAAAGAAGGAGCAGATTGCCGCCAATCAGGAGGGTATCTCCAAGCTGGTGTTCACCCTGATCAAAGCCATTGACAAGAGCGCTTATGATGAAATCATCCAGCGGATCGACGCTCTTCACCAGCGCAATGCCCAGCTCGCCGCTCAGGTAGAGGCTTTGGAGGCCCTGACCAGCCCTTCCCCTTTGGAGGATCACTACCGGGACGCTTTGCAGGATATTCTGGCCCAATGGGACAACCACTGCAAAACCACTCCCATGCCCCGACGTCGGGCTGCCCTGCGGGCTCTAATCGATTCGGTGACCTGGGACCGGGAGGAGCTTCTGGTTCGCTTTTCGGGGGGGGCTCAGTTTGCGGTGCGGCCCTGATTAACCCTTATCCTTTCCACAGGGATACATCATGTGGGTAGCTTATGTGGCTGCTTTTGGACCGGTCTTGAGACCGGTCCTTTTTCTATTTCCAGCGGGCTATGATTATAGAGCAGGATGCCTCCAACTCTGATAAAGAGATCACAGGGTTCACCGGGCCAGACGGGAATCCCAGCTTTAGGATTGGGGTTCTGCCTGTCTTTTGGGTAAAGGGATTCTGTCGGCTTCCTCCTTTGGCAAAAAGGGCCCGCCAACCGCTTGCGCAGGCCTTCAAACCTTACAAATTTAACATATATTCCCTCCCAGCCCGCATATACATGAAATAGCACATCGTTAGGAGGGTTGGTTTTGAAAGGGTTGCCCGAAGAGAGAGTGATTGCGTTTGCAAATTACATTATTGAACATAACGCAACGGTTCGGCAAACAGCCAAGAAATTTAACTTGAGCAAATCCACCGTACATAAAGACGTAAGTGAAAGGCTAAAGACGATTAATGAGGGGTTGTATGATAAAGTCAAGCAAGTGCTTGAACAGAACAAGTCGGAGCGGCATATTCGGGGCGGAATGGCCACCAAGACCAAATATGAGCGTCTGCGCAAAAAGTAAAAGGCAGTGGTAAGGGCCATTTCCGTGGGAGGGATGGCCCTTAGATTACATCCGCCTTACCGGACGCAATTGTGGCTGGAGCAGTCCGGCTCTTGCGTCCTGCCGCCCGTCATGGATTCTGGTCGATAAATTCTTGCCCATGGCCTGCACTCACCACTTTCCAACCCCCAAACCATTCTCATCCTGCCTAGCCTTCCAGTGATTGGACAAATCTGCACATCCATATCCCCCGGAGGATATGGATGTGCTGCCCACTGGAAGTCTCTCCCTTGGAAACAGCGCAAAAGGGCAACCGCTATGGCTGCCCTTTTTTAATGCTGTAGCGTTCCGTTGGTACACCGCCCGGTTACCTCGGAGCGAATCGGTGTATTGTTATTTTCCGTGATAGAGGCGGGAGGGGGTGTAGAGCTTGATGGCGGCTGGATTGGCCTGAATATCCAAAGTCTTGCCCCATTCCTCCAACTTGAGAAGATAGTCGCTGTCGTAGCGCATTTCGTGGAGTATACTCTCCTGATAATTCTGCATATCTGCCGGGTCTTCCAAAATATCCGCCCGCTGTACCAAGAAGAAGAAGGCGGTGTCCTCAACCAGTACCGCTTCACCCACAGGGGTATCAAAGGCGGCCCGAACCAGAGGTTCCCCAAAGTAAGAGGCCTGATCCTCGGTGACAATCATGTTCAGGTCTCCCGGCTTGGTTGGCTCCACCTCAGGAACCGCATCCTCGGTGCCCTCCACCGATTCCTTGGCTGTCTCCAGTTCGTACTCGGTGTTAAGGTCCTCAATGGCTTCCCCTGCCTTAAGCCGGGTCAGGTAGCCCTCTGCCTTTTGGTGCAGCTCGGAGTTCTTTTCTTCCAGAAGTTTGGCGGCCTTTTCCTCATCGGCGGCTTCTTCCTCGGAAAGATCGCCCTGGTCCGCCTTGTAGAAGAACATCATCTTGATCTTGGAGTATTGCTTTGCAAAGTGAGCCTGCAGCTCCTCTTGGGTGACCGCAAACTCCCCACCTTCCTCGTACAGAGCGTGAAACAGCTGATGCACAGCCAGATCGTTCTGAAGCATCAAAGCCAGAGAGCTTTCGGCAATACCGTTTTTGTTATAGAATTCGGGAGAGCTCTTCACGCCCTCCGCCGCTGATGCCTGGGAGTTTGCAAGGTCAGCTTCGCTTAGGCTCAGCCCCAGCTCCTGCATTTTCTGCCTGGTGGCATAGTATTCTCGGGCGCTGCGGCCGGCTCTCTCCACCATCCAATCGGAAACGGACATGCCGTCCAGCTCCATGTTATAGATGTCCTTGGGGTCCTTTTGAGCCATGCGCAAGGGAGTGTTTTCCAGCTGGGCGCCCTCTGCCAGATTCGCCTGCAGTGCGGCAATTTCCGCGTCCTGCGCCTCCTGCAGCTTTTGAGTTGCCTCTCCGTAGGCATTCAGCATCATGCAAATATATACCCCCGCCGGCATAGAATCCTCCTGATAGGAGTATACCCAGCTGGTATTGGCGGTCTGACAGCCCGCCAGCAGCAAAGCAACTGCCAGTAGAGCTGCCAGCAATTTGGTGATCTGCTTCATATATTTCGGTTCCTTTCTGTGTCCTGATACATGGCCGTCATTCGACCGTTCCAAAGTAGTATTATACCGCCTTGGCCGCCGAATGTCCAGCCTTTTCATAGGATTTCGACAGCACCTCCTCCTTTGTCTGCCATTTATTTCTAGCAATCGGTGGAAAATTTACAATGTCTTTCTTGACATTGTGCTGCAAAAGGATTATGATATTGTTCGCTTGCTAACAATTTAGGAGGTGCCCCCTTGAGTCGGTTTTGCTCGGCCCCTTTTGCCATTAAGGCGCTGGATAATCAGATTAAGCGATACATGCATCACCTGCACCACCACTCCCCTCCAGCGGACCCCATGTATCACCTGACGGAAATGCAGCGGGCGGTGATTTGGTATTTGGGGCAACATAGGGATCAGGATATTTTTCAGCGGGATTTAGAAAAGGCCTTTCATATGCGGCGCTCTACCGCCACCGGCATCCTGCAGCTGATGGAGCGGGACGATTTATTATTTCGGGAGCCGGTTCCCTATGACGGGCGGCTCAAGAAGCTATGCCTCACCGAAAAAGCCATTTCCCTTCATCAGGAAGCCGCCCTTAGGCACATCCGGTTTGAAGAGCTACTGATTCAGGGTCTTTCCCAGGAGGAGTTGGACACCTTTTACCGGGTCATTGGCAAAATGATCGACAACATCAGCTAAGGATGATGTTTGGTAGCCTCTTGACGGGATGAGAGGAGGTTGCCGGTTTTATATTCCACAAAGCATCATTCTGCTGTTCTGCGCAAACGAATATGGGAGGAAACCGTATGATAAAACGACTTGCACGCTGTGTGCGGGAATACAGGCCCTATGCCCTGCTCACCCCTGTCCTTGTGCTGCTGGAGGTAGCCATGGATATTCTGCTGCCCATGCTGATGGCGGTGATTATTGACTCCGGCATCCAGCAGGGGGACCCCCGGATGATTGGCAAAATGTCTCTGGGTCTGCTGGGCTGTACCTTCTTGGCCCTTGTGTTTGGGGTGCTCTCGGGGCAGACGGCCTCCATTGCTTCGGCGGGCTTTGCCAAAAACGTCCGCCACGACCTTTACTACAACCTGCAAACCTTTTCCTTTGAGAGTATCGATCGGTTTTCCACCTCCAGCCTCATCACCCGGATGACCACCGATGTGGACTATCTGCAGCAGGCGTTTCAGATGAGCATCCGCATTACGGTGCGTGCTCCTTTTATGCTGGCTTTCTCCCTGATTATGGCCTTTCATATTAACCACCGCCTTTCCCTGGTTTTTCTGGCGGTGCTTCCGGTGCTGGGGCTTTTAATGTACCTGATCATGTCCCGGGCCCACCCCATCTTTGAGACCGTGTTTAAAATGTACGACAAGCTCAACACCGTGGTGCAGGAAAACCTGCGGGGCATCCGGGTGGTCAAGAGCTACGTCCGGGAGGAGCACGAGATTCAAAAGTTCCAGCGCACCTCTCAGGATATTTACGTCACCTTTTCCCGGGCCCAAAAGCTGGTGAGCTGTATCATGCCCCTGATGCAGCTTTGTATGTTTGGCTGCAGCCTCATCCTTTCCTGGATGGGGGGCAGGCTCATTGTCTTTGGGGAGATGACCACTGGAATGCTGGTCAGCCTGCTTTCCTACGCCTTTCAGATTCTCATCAGCCTGATGATGTTGGCCATGGTGTTTATGATGTTGGTCATCTCCAAGGCCAGCGCCCAGCGGGTGGTAGAGGTGCTGGAGGAGAAAACCGACCTTCACAGCCCGGATGCTCCCGTCACACAGGTAAGGGACGGCTCCATCCGCTTTGAGAACGTAGGATTTTCCTACGCTAAGGATGCGAAAAAGCTGGCCCTGAAAGACGTGAACCTGACCATCCAGTCCGGGGAAACCGTGGGGATTTTGGGAGGAACCGGGGCTGCCAAAACCACCTTGGTGCAGCTGATCCCCCGCCTGTACGATGTCACTCAAGGCAAGCTGTTGGTAGGCGGCGTGGATGTGCGGGACTACGACCTTTCCGCCCTGCGGGAACAGGTGGCCATGGTGCTGCAAAAGAACGAGCTGTTTTCTGGTACCATCAAGGAGAACCTGCGCTGGGGTAACCAAGACGCCTCCGACCAGGAGCTGGAATACGTCTGTAAGCTGGCCTGCGCCCATGAGTTTATCCAAACCTTTCCCACGGGGTACGATACCTATATCGAGCAGGGAGGCACCAACGTCTCCGGCGGGCAAAAGCAGCGGCTCTGCATCGCCCGTGCTCTCTTAAAAAAACCAAAGATTCTGATTCTGGACGACTCTACCTCGGCGGTGGACACCAAGACAGATGCCCGCATCCGTCAGGCCTTTGCCCAGGAGATTCCCGACACCACCAAGCTGATCATCACACAGCGGGCAGCTTCGGTAGAGCACGCCGACAAAATTGTGGTACTGGATGAGGGCGAAATCGCCGATATCGGCTCTCATGAGGAACTGATGGAGCGTTGCAACATTTACCGGGAGGTATACACCTCCCAGCAGAAGGGAGGCGGAGTGGATGAGACAGTCTAGACAAAGTCCCGGCCCAAGGGGCGGCTTTAGCCGAGGGCAGAGCCTTCAGGAGACCAAGGGGAACATGGTGCGGCTTTTCAAATATATGGCCCGCTACAAGGTCCATCTGATTCTGGTGGCGGTTTTTATCCTGGTCAATGCCTATGCCATGGTGCAGGGAAACCTGTTTTTGCAGACTTTGATCGACCAGCACATCCTTCCCCTGACACAGGTGGAAAACCCGGATTTTTCCCGGATGCTGGGGGCTATCCTCAGGATGGCAGGGCTCTATCTCATCGGTGTGGGAGCCTCCTTTGCCTACAACCGGGTGATGGTTGTAGTCTCTCAGGGAACCCAAAAACAGATTCGAGATGAGCTGTTTGCCCATATGCAGCGCCTGCCTTTGCGGTACTTCGACACCCACACCCACGGAGATTTGATGAGCCGCTACACCAACGACATCGATACCCTGCGTCAGCTTCTTTCCCAGAGCATTCCCCAGCTGCTGAGCTCCGGCGTATCCCTGCTCTTTGTCTTTGTCGCCATGCTCACCGTCAGCCTCCCCCTCACCGGTCTTGTGGTAGCCATGGTGTTTGTCATGACCAAGATGGTGGGCCGGGTGGGGGGTTCCAGCGCCCGCTACTTTGTAAAACAGCAGGAGGTGCTGGGCTCCCTCAACGGCTACATTGAGGAGATGACCCACGGCCAAAAGGTAGTCAAGGTCTTTTGTTATGAGGAGCAGGCCAAGGAAAAGTTTGACGCCCTCAATCAGGAGCTCTGCGCCGCCGCTACACAAGCTAACCGGCTGGCCAACTCCCTGATGCCCCTGATGATGAATTTGGGCAACATTCAGTATGTTCTTATCGCCATTGTGGGGGGGCTACTGGCTATTGGCGGCGTGGGAGGCCTCACGCTGGGGGGCATCGCCTCCTTCCTGCAGCTTTCCCGCGCCTTCTCGGGCCCCATTGGTCAGGTAAGCCAGCAGATCAACTCGGTGATCATGGCTCTGGCCGGAGCAGGCCGCATCTTCCAACTGATGGACGAAGCCCCTGAGGAGGACAGCGGCTCCGTTACCCTGGTCAATGCCTGCTACAGACAGGACGGCACCTTGCAGGAGTGTGAGGAGCGAACCAGCCTCTGGGCCTGGAAGCAGCCCCACGATGACGGCTCGGTCACCTACCACAAGCTGGAAGGGGACGTGCGCTTTGATAAGGTGGACTTTGCCTATGTGGAGGACAAACCGGTGCTCCACGACATCTCCCTCTTTGCAAAGCCAGGGCAGAAGGTGGCCTTTGTCGGGGCCACCGGAGCGGGCAAAACCACCATCACCAACCTGATTAACCGCTTCTACGATCTGTCACAGGGCAAAATTCTCTACGACGGCATCGACATCACCCGAATGAAGAAGGCTGATTTGCGCCGCTCCCTGGGGGTGGTGCTGCAGGACACCAACCTCTTTACCGGCACTGTGATGGAAAATATCCGCTACGGCCGTCTGGACGCCAGTGACGAGGAGGTGTACGCCGCTGCCAAGCTGGCGGGGGCCCACGGGTTTATCAGGCGGCTGCCGCAGGGGTACGACACCCTCATTGACGGCGACGGTTCGGAGCTTTCCCAGGGGCAACGCCAGCTGATCTCCATTGCCCGGGCGGCGGTGGCCGACCCCCCAGTGATGATTCTGGACGAGGCCACCTCTTCCATCGACACCCGAACCGAAAGCATTGTCCAGCGGGGAATGGACTCCCTGATGACAGGGCGGACCACCTTTGTCATCGCCCATCGGCTGAGTACTGTGCGTAATTCCGATGTCATCATGGTGCTGGAGCTGGGCCGAATCATTGAGCGGGGCAGCCATCAGGAACTCATCGCCCAAGGTGGAAAGTATCATCAGCTCTACACCGGAGCCTTTGAATTGGAGTAGCAGGATGCCCAGGACTAAAGGATAGGACCGCTTCCACGACAAGCTCAGGCAGACCATTCACCTAACAATAAGGGCCGGGAATTCCCGGCCCTTATTGTATCTCCTGCTCCAGATGATCAAATTCGGGGGTGCTAAAAAACTCCCCCAATGTTATCTTTAAGCCGTCACAAATTTTCTTGATGGTGGCAACCTCCGGACTTTTGCTTTTATTGCCAAGAATACTATAAATGGTGGAGCGGTCCATACCGCAAAGATACGCTAGGCTGCTAGGGCTTAAATTGTTTGCCTCGCATAGCGTTTGAATTCGATATGCAATTGCTTCTTTTAAGTTCATAATACCCTCCATTGTGCGACATATCCCACTGCTATATTAACATTGGAAGGATTTCTGGTTGTGGGACTTGTCCCACAGGAAAAAGTATGCTATGGTTATGCTATAGCCCGAACAGGAGAGTTATGCATTGATGAAAAAGAAGCTGCTGCTCAAAGACATTGCATCCCCTATCCTGCTGGAATATGCCACCGCCTTAGGTTGGGAAGAAACAACGCCTGTTGATCTTCTGGTTGAACAGGAAAGTGCCCGCCTGATGATTACCCGGCACAGCCCTTGGTGCTGTATTTGTGGAGGCGGCAGTTTTCGTTGGATGGTGTGCGTGAATGGGAAACATCTTTGCGAGCGCTGTGCATCAGAGGTGTGCAGCAAGTTTCGCAAATACCTTCATGACAGAAATAGCCACCCAAGGGTTTTATGATATGATTATGCAGAACAATACCCCCGCCTTCGGCAGGGGTATTTATACTAGTTACCTTTATTCGTAATACAAATCCTCGCTGGGGAACACCGGCTCACAGGTGAGGTTTAGTCCCAATCGGCGCATGGTTTTTTCGTCCCCGTCGGGAACAATGTAGCTGGCGTGGGCCTCGCAGCCCCGGAGCTTAGGCAGCTGGTTCATGGCATGCTCCACTGTGGGGTTGGTGGCGGCACAGATGGAAAGGCAGATGAGAACCTCCTCCAGATTCAGGGTGAGGCTGTGGGCCCCCAGATTCAGCTGCTTGAGTTTGATGATAGGCTCCAGCACCACCGGGGATATGAGGTAGAGATCGTCGGCCAGCCCCGCCATCTGCTTGATGGCGTTGATGAGGGCGCTGGCAGGGGCCTTCATCAGAGTGGTTTCCCGCCCGGTGACAATTCTGCCTCCCGGAAGCTCAATGGCGGTGGCAGGAGCATCCTTTTCCTGCATCTTGGCCAAAGCGGCGGCCATCACCCGCCTGTCGTCCCCGGAAATATCCAGCTGGCTCATGATCATCTCAATCTTCTTCACCGCCTGATAGTCCACCCGGCCCAGCTTGTAATCCACCATGGTGTGGAAGTGGCGGCGGATGATTTCCTGCTTGGCTGCCTCCCGGCAGACCTCGTCGTCGGAGATGCAGAACCCCGCCATGTTCACCCCCATGTCGGTGGGGGACTGGTAGGTAGAGCCCACATTGGAGGTGCGAGACAGAATGGTTTTGACCACCGGAAACACCTCGATGTCCCGGTTGTAATTGACGGTGGTTTTCCCATAGGCCTCCAGATGGAAGGGGTCGATCATATTCACATCGTCCAAATCGGCGGTGGCAGCCTCGTAGGCCATATTGACCGGATGCTTGAGGGAAATATTCCAGATGGGGAAAGTTTCAAACTTGGCGTATCCCGCGTCGCTTCCCCGCTTGCGCTCATGATAGATTTGGGAGAGGCAAGTGGCCAGCTTGCCGCTGCCTGGGCCGGGAGCAGTGACCACCACCAAGGGACAGGTGGTGGGGATATAGGGGTTGGCACCGTAGCCCTCGTCGCTGACAATCAGCGAAATATCGGTGGGGTAGCCCTTGGTGCGGCGGTGAATAAAGGCCTTGACTCCCCGCATTTCCAGCTTTTTACGGAAGGCGTCGGCAGAGGGTTGTCCATCAAACAGGGTGATGACCACCGAATTGACGGCAAGCCCCATCCCCCGCAAATTATCGATCAGCCGAAAGACATCCATATCGTAGGTGATACCTAAGTCGGCACGTATTTTGTTCTTTTCAATATCCTGCGCCTTGATGCACAGAAGAATTTCCGCCTTATCCCGCAATTTTTGCAGCAGCTTGATTTTTCCGTTGACATCAAAACCGGGAAGCACCCGGGCGGCGTGGTAGTCATCAAAAAGCTTGCCGCCAAACTCCAGATAGAGCTTTCCCTTGGATTTTTCCATCCGCTCCAGAATTTGAGCGCTCTGTTTTTGCATATAAAGATCCGCATCAAAACCGATCTCCACGTTTTCACATCCTCATCCGAGATTCCATTACACACTCCTTTATAGCATAACACAAAATCCCGGTCCTCACCAGCCTAAAAAAGTAATTTTAAACTATAATATCATATTTTGGGGGCCAACTTTTCTCAGGGGATTCCCGGCAATTTCTGTGAGATTCCCACAAGGCAAATCGGCTGGAAAAATCTGCTTTCTGACTGGGGCATAGGCGTTCTTCCCAGATGCAAAGGGTATGTTCTGCACGAAGAGATGCATACTAATTGCATCCCTTTGACAAAGGAGAAATGTCAATTGTCCAGGCAGAAGAACCAACCGGAACAGAAGATTTCCCAGCAGATGCAGAAGCTCAATGAGGAGCTGAAAGAAATTCCCGTTTCCCCAAGCCTTGCGGAAAATGTGGAGACACTCAAAAGCTTGTTTGATAAGGACGATACCTTCCTGGTGCGGGAGGTGCAGAGCCAGAAGGACCCCGCCCAGCAGTATGTGGTGGCTTACTGCGCCGGAATGATCGACAACGGCTTTGTGAGCGAAAACATCATCTGGCCCCTGACCTACTCCGAGCTGAAACGCACCGAAGAAGGCTATCTGGACGCCGTAGCAAGGCAGGTGCTTCTGGTCCACAACCCCACTGCCATCGAGAATTTTCAACAGGTTGTGGAGGCGGTGACCTACGGGGATTCGGTGCTCTTTGTCCCCGGAGAAAACAAAGCTCTCACACTCAGCACGCAGGGATTCCCGTTGCGGGGAGTTTCGGAGCCCGACGGGGAAATCGCCCTTTCCGGACCCAAGGAAGGCTTTGGGGAATCCTTAATCCTCAACCTTGCCTTTCTGCATCGGCGGCTGCGCACCCACGACCTCAAGATGGAGATGCGCAGCTTTGGGGTGCGCTCCCGCACTCAGGCCTGTATCTGCTATTTGGACAGTCTGGTCAACCGTCCGGCTTTGGAGGAATTATGGCGGCGGCTGGACTCCATCGACATCGATGGGGTGCTGGACGCAAACTACCTCAACGAGCTGATTCGGGACAATCCCCTGTCCCCCTTTCGCTCCACAGGATACACCGAGCGCCCCGATGTAGTGGCGGGCAAGCTGCTGGAAGGGCGGATTGCCATTGTGCTGGACGGAACCCCTGTGGTGTTGACCATCCCCTACCTGTTTATTGAGAACTTTCAGAGCAACGAGGACTATTACTTGAGCTTTTACTACACCTCTTTTTCCCGGATGCTGCGGATTATGGGGTTTCTGCTCAGCATCCTCACCCCATCCCTTTACTTGGTGGTCACCACCTACCACTATGAGCTTCTGCCCACCTCCCTGCTGCTGAACATTGCCAGCGAGCGGCTGAACGTTCCTTTTCCCATGGCGTTGGAGCTGCTGCTGATGCTGGTGATGTTTGACATCCTGCGGGAAACGGGGGTGCGGATGACCAGCGGCGTGGGGCAGGCCATGAGTGTGGTGGGTGCTCTGGTGCTGGGTTCCGCGGCGGTGGACGCCAAAATCGTCTCCTCTCTGGTAATCATCATGGTGGCCCTCACCGGAATCACCAGTTTGCTGGTGCCAAAGCTCAACGCCCCCACTTTGATGGCCCGGATGTTTCTCTTTGCCTTTGCCGCCTTTGGTGGATTCCCTGGGCTGACCATGGGCTGCGCCTTTCTCCTCGTCCACATGCTGCGGCTCAAATCCTTTGGACTGTGGCAGATTTCCCCCACCGGAGATCTGCAATATCAGCAGTTTAAGGACATTGGATTCCGTGCTCCCCTTTGGCAGATGCGTCAGAGGCCTGCCGCCATCGCCTCCCCCTCCCACCTCACCCGGCTGGGGCAAACCAAAAGGCGGTGGTGGAATTGAAGCACAGGCTGATCCCGCCGGTGCTCTGCCTTCTGCTGCTTCTGGGCGGGTGCGGGAATTACCGGGAGCTAAACGAGTTTGACATTGTGGCGGGGATGGCCATTGACCAGTCCCGGGAAGGCTACAAGGTGACTCTGGAGCTGATTAATCTGGAAGGCAGCCTGCAGGAGGGTGTCAAATCCTACCCGGTTTCTCTGGAAGGAGCAACGGTCCCCCAAGCTTTGGAGCAGGCTAAATCCAAGCTGAGCCGCCAGTTTCACTATGGGAACATGGAGGTGATCGTTCTCAGCCATCAGGTGGCGGAGCAGGGAATCGCCAGTCTGCTGGACGGCTTTTTGCGGGATGTCAACATCCGGGAGACCATACAGCTGGCGATTTCGTTAGGGGAGACGGCGGAAGAAATTCTTGCCGCCAAGGGGCAGGATCTTTCGGTAGCCTCCTACGCTTTGAGCAAGATGATTGCCCACGCCAACGATACTCAGCTCCAACCAAGAGATGTCTCCATCTACAACGCTCTGGATGCCCTGCAGACACCGGGAAAGTCCCTGATCCTTCCCGTCGTCAAGGCGGAGCCGACCACTCAGGAGGACACCTGCATCCAGCTGGAGGGGCTGGCGGTGTTCCGGCAGGACAGTCTGAGCTACACCCTACCCGAAGCCTACATCCCCTTTTACCTCTTTGGGGCGGGGCGTCTGGGCTCCCACGATTTAGCCTTTGAGCTGCCGGGCGGTGAGAAAAAATCCACCATCCACATCACCCAAAGCAAAACGAAGCGCTCCTTTTGGCAAGAGGCGGAGCACGTCGTCTTCCAGCTGGACATCCGGGCCAAAGGGCAACTGGATCAGGCCGCTGCCGGATCGGATCTTCGGGACCCTTCCGTTAAATCTGCGTTGGAGCAGGCGGCGGCTCAGGCCCTGTGCGACCGGATGTTGGAGCTGTTGGACTACCAGCGGCAAAAAGGGGATACCAATGTTGCCGATTGGGAGCACGACATCTATATGAAGGATGGCTCCCTATGGGAAGCCATTGAATCTAAGAGCGAGGAGGGCCGGCCGGGGGTATCCATGGAGGTCAACGTCACCGTGGAGATACTGGATTCGGGCATTGTGCGGGGCGTATGAAAGATCAAGTCATGGATGTAATCCTCTTGGCGGCGATGTTTCTCGGGATTTACCTTTGGGACTATCGCCCTTACAAAGAGCAGCGGGGCAGAAAGGTCAACCTCTGGTATCTGGCGCTGTTGCTGCTCAGCGCCACCATAATCGTGGCGGTCACCCTGCTTCCGGAAATGCCCAAAATCATCGACCTATTTGCACGCTTCCAGTAAGCAAAGGCCCGAAGGCTTTGGCCATTTATGGTAGCTTCCCCAAGGGGAACCCCTGTGGTCGCGTTTATCAAATTCTAGAGCTGCGGAATGCAAGCGTTCTGCCAGCCTGTTGGGAAAGGCCAGTTGATCTATGAAGGCTCAGGAAATGTCTGTGCGTCAGGCCATCTGCCTGATGGTTTTATTCTTAACGGGAAACAGCGCTCTCTTCGGTATCAACCATTACGGTGGCCGGGACTCTTGGCTGACCTTTTTGCTGGCGGGAATCTGCGCTCTTCTCATCGTCTCCCTTTACGCCAGAATCCTTCGCCTCAACGGGGAGCACAGCTTTTTTGAAGGGCTTTCCTCCCTGTTTGGACGGGTGGGAGGCAACTTGATCACCCTGTTGTTTGTGGTGTACTTCCTCCACCTTTCCGCTTTGCTGATGCGTACCCTCAGCGAGTTTGGGCGGGTCAACAGCCTGCGAAATCCCCCTTATCACCTGATTTTGATCCTCTTTACCCTGGCAGGGATTTATCTTTCCCGCAGCGGAGAAGCCATTATGGGGCGATGGGCCCTCATTGTATTTGTGGCGGTGCTGGGGGTTGCGCTGTTTATTTTTCTCACCTCCATCAAGGATATGAAGGCTATGAACCTATTTCCCATGCTCCGCCGCAGTCCCTCCGACCTTTTGCGCAGCGGCGTGTGGTATCTTTCCTTCCCCCTTTTGGAGTGTGTGGTCTTTCTACCCCTTCTCTCCCGGCGCCAGAACCCCGCCGACCTTCCTAGGATTTTCCGCCACGGGGTGTTCTGGTCCGCCGTCATTCTGCTGCTCATGCTCCTTTGCAGCCTGCTGCTGCTGGGGGAACCCATGCTCAGCCGCCTGTATTTTCAGACTCACAGCGCCGTCAAGCTGATTCACGTAGGGGACTTCCTTTCCCGCTTGGAGGAGATCGTCTCCATTGTGCTGCTGCTGAGCGGATTGACCAAGTATACCGTCTGCCTGCGTGCTGCCGTAGAGGGCATCTCTTATCTTTTGGGCAGCGACCAGCCCGAGTCCCTGACCGCGCCGGTGGGGCTGCTCTCCTTTGCCCTGAGCATGGTGGTGGTGAGCAACATTATGGATCTGGAAAACCTCCTCAACCTCTATCCCTTTTACTCCTGGGCCTTTCAGCTGGGGCTTCCCCTCCTGATCTGGGGGATGTTTGAAATCATGCAGCGCAAAAAAAATCGGGCCATTGCCGGTGGGGAGGAGTAAACTCCGGCAAGATCCGTCTATGGAGTGTCAAACATTCAGACAACACAAAAAGGCCACCGAAGTAGGTGGCCTTGCGTTTTGTGGCTCCTGCTTTATTGCGCGCGGGTTACCTTGTCCGAGCGCAGGCAACGGGTGCAGGCATAGATGCGGCAGGGAGCGCCCTTTACCATTGCTTTGACGCGCTTGACGTTGGGCCTCCAGGTGCGGTTGCTTCTCCTATGGGAGTGGGACACTTGAATTCCGAACGAAACACCTTTGCCGCAGATGTCGCATTTAGCCATAGTCTGCACCTCCTTTGTCTGAAATAATACGCATCCTTGAGTAGGACAACATTAGTATTTTATCAGATTTTGCCGTGTATTGCAAGTAGCATTTTAAATTCTCTTAAAATTAACTCATCAAAGGCTACGCCAGGCAAACCGTCTGCCAAAAATTCGGCATAGCTTTTATGCTTTATTTAAAATAGCGGTCCAGCAGGCCCTTGAAAGCACAGCCGTGACGTGCTTCGTCTTTGCACATTTCGTGAACGGTATCGTGTATGGCATCCAGACCTAGCTGCTTGGCTTTGGTGGCCACACGCTTTTTGCCCTCGCAGGCACCGTACTCGGCGTCAACCCGCAGCTCCAGATTCTTGCGGGTGTCGGCGTGAACTACTTCGCCCAGCAGTTCGGCAAACTTGGCGGCGTGCTCTGCTTCCTCAAAGGCAATGCGCTTATAGGCTTCGGCGATTTCGGGGTATCCTTCCCGGTCGGCCTGACGGCTCATGGCCAGATACATGCCAACCTCGGTGCACTCGCCCATAAAGTTGGCCCGCAGCTCTTCCAAAATCTCCTGATCCACGCCTTCGGCCACGCCGATGCGGTGCTCGTCGGCCCAAGCCAGAGAGCCCTGATTCATCGGCTTGAATTTAGAAGCAGGCGCCTTGCACTGGGGGCAAAACTCCGGCGGAGTGTCGCCATCATGAACGTAACCGCAAATGGTGCAAATGTACTTTGTCATATAAAAGTCCCCTTCTGCTATGAATTTAAGGTTACTTTATTATAACACAGCTACCGTTTAACCTCAATGGTTTTGGGTGTATTATATACCATTTTAGTGTTGTATGTGAAAAGTGGAGGGGTAAACATCCAAATATTTGAATAATATCACAAATTTGGGCAGATACTATTGGTACCACAGGAAGCGAGGTGATTCTGAAATGGCCAAAAACAAGGATAACAAAGCTAAGAGTAGCAACAAAAGCTCCAACAAGGGCGGAGCGAACATGATGGAAAACAATCATACCCAAAACAAGCAGGCAAACCAGAAGGGGACCTCCTCCAAGGAGAGTTCCGGTCAATATTCGGACTAACAACCAAAGTCCACCCCGAAGCTTTCGGGGTGGACTTTCTTGTGGGGCATTGCAGCCTGTATGTGCATTAATGTTAAGGAGCACTCGGTGGATCTACAGGCGAATCTTCATCCACTTGCCACCTTTAAAGCGCAGGTAGGTGAGGAGCAGCCGCAGATACTGATCGGCCAAAAAGCCAAGCCAGGCGCCGATCAGACCCATCTGCGCCGGGTAGGCCAAAATCCAAGCCAAGCCGGGGCGCAAAATCATCAGGCAGAGCATGGAAACCACGGCAGTATAGCGGGTGTCCCCGGCTCCCCGCAGAGAGCCCATGTACACCAGCTGGATGGCCTGCCCCATGGTGGTGATGCTGATGATGATCATAATAGCTTCACTGACCTGTACAATGGCAGGTTCATCGGAAAACAGGGAAAAGATCCACCGTCCCCGCAGCACGAAAAAAATAAAGATGATAGAACAGATCACCGCTGCAATGCGGCTACATACCTTTCCGTACATATCCGCAAGGTCGGGGCGCTTCTTCCCCAGATTCTGCCCCACCAGAGAGGCCGCGCAAACCCCAAGGCCATCCCCGATGGAAAAGCTCATGGAAACAATGTTCATCCCGATGGTGTTGGCAGCCAGCATCATGGTACCAAGGCCCGCGACCAGCCTGCTGTAGGTGACAAGGCCCACCCGCATAAAGGCCTGCTCCACAAACGCACCGGAAGCCACCTGAAACATGGGCTGCAGCGTCTTTTTCTCAAAGCGCCAGCCCTCTTTGGTGCGAATAGTTAAAAAGTGTTCTCGGTCGGAAACACTGTAAAGAGCCAAAAACAATCCCACGGTCCAGCCCAGAGAGGTGGCGATGGCTGCTCCCTTGATCTCGAGACGGGGGAAGCCGAATTTTCCTTCAATCAGCAGGTAGTTAAAGAAGATGTTGACCAGATTAGCCACCACATTCACCCGCATGGTGACCCGGGTAAATCCTGCTCCCCGCTGGGCGGCGCAGATGGTGGCAGAAACACAGAATGCAGGGATGCCCAGCAAAATGTACTCAAGGTAGAGGTTTGCCTGCTCGATGGTGTCAGCCTGAGCGCCCACAAACCAGAGAATCTCCCAGCGGAAGATCATGGTCAGAACCGCCGCCAAAATAGAAACCACCAGACTGATGAGAATCCCCTGCCGCAGGCAATGGCCAGCAGAGATGGCGTCGCTTTCTCCCTTGCGCCGGGCCACAATGGAAGTAACTGCCACGTTGAGTGCCAGTACCGGGGTAATGATCACAAACCGGGGCTGGGTGCAAAGAGCCACTGCCGCAATGGCTTCGGTGCCCACCGAGCTGACCATCATGGTATCCACCAGGGAAACCAATGCCACCAGTAGAGCTTCGGACATGGAGGGCAGCGCCATTTTTAAAGCGGTGCCATAAGCCTCCTGACTACCGGGCAGCTCCCCCAGCCTCTGGGAGGGAGAAACCATATATTCTGTAGAGAAAAACCGACGCAGACGCGCGGTCATGCTATCACTTCTTTTCTGTTTGAGATTTCATAAGGCAGGCCTTTCCGGCAAGTTCCGGAAAGGCCTCTTGTCTTTTGTTACCTGCTACGCCCGCAAGCAATCCGGGCAGGGGCTAGTCGGCAGGAAATGCAGGGTGCAGGTTTGGGGATGCTAAAATCTTATTATAGCACAAAGTTTGGGAGAACGCCATGGGCTTCCTCGGCAAAGGCTGCCTCAAAATCAGGCAGACGGGGAGAGAGCACAGAGGGTTTTCCAAGGCCTTGGTATCCCTCTCAAAATTTTCTCCTTACAAAGAGGAAGGAATATGATATAATAACTGCAAAGGACGCAGTTATTATACTCTATGTGCAACGGCTCGCCCCTTACGAGGGGCAACCGCCTTTTGGTGCACAATTATACCACTACGTGCGCTGCACTTGTGGTATAATATCCCCAGAGCAGCGGCGACCTCTTTTCTTCCTAGCCTTTATAGGTACAAAATCTTCTACCGGATATTCATCGGTCCCGCCGAGTGTTGGATACCACGGGGCGCTCTATGCCGCCCCTTCCCACCCCACGTGATACCATATTGGCTTTGCTTTTATGGTATCACTGCCTTTATCCCCCTTTGAAAGGAAGCCTGTAAATGTCCTATTACGTTGACGGTCCTCTCTGGAGCAGCGCCTTTGCGGTTCCCGGTTCCATAGTGGATCAGCACCTCAAGCTCTGCGGCGGCGCCTCCCTCAAGGTGCTGCTGTTCCTGCTGCGCCGCGGCGGCGACGCCGATCTTGGGGAAGTTGCCTCTTTTTTGAATCTGCCTCAAGCCGACGTGCAGGATGCCGTCAACTACTGGGTTCATCTGGGGGTGCTTCGCCAAATGGAAGAAGCTCCCCATTCCAAGCCCTCCGTTCCTGCACCTTCTGCCGCTATTCTCTCCTATACCGAGGAACAGGAAGAGCCGCCAGAGGAACCTAAGCTCCAATCTCCGGAAAAGCCCCCCGTTCGCATCCAGCGCAGGCGACTAACCACCCGGCAGATCAACGAGATGGGCCGGCAGGATCAGAACATTGCCTATCTGCTGCAAGAGGCCCAGGGAGTGCTGGGCAAGCCCCTCACTCCTGTATCCACCGACACCATCGCCGCCCTGTACAGCTACTATGGTATGCAGCCCGATCTGATTTTGATGCTGTTGCAGTACTGTGTTTCCATGGGAAAGGACAACATGCGGTATGTGGAAAAGGTGGCTGCCGGATGGATTGAAGCGGGCATCGACTCCCATGAAAAGGCCGAGGGAGAAATTCTCCGGGCCACCCGCCGCCAAAGTGCCGAAGAAAAGGTTCGGCGGCTGATGGGGATTTACGACAGGGCTCTGGTAGGCAGCGAGCGGGAGTTTATCCGCATCTGGACTGAGGAGCTGCGCTTTTCTATGGAGCTGATCGGCCTTGCCTACGAGCGAACTGTCGAGCAGAAGGGCAAGCTGAGTTTTGCCTATCTCAACGGCATTCTACAAAACTGGCGGGCCAAGGGAATTTCTACCGTCAAGCAGGCCCGGGAGGAAATGCAGCAAAATCTTGGCAAATGGAAGCGGGAGCAGTCCCCTGCCCCGGCCAAATCCGAGGCCTCCTACGATATGGAGGAGCTGGAACGCCTTACATACGGTACGAAGGAGTAGTCCATGGGATATTCAAAACAGATTTATCAGCGGGTGTGGGATATTCTGGACGGCAGAAAACAGGCCGCCCGGGAAGAAGCTTCCCGCCACCGGGAGGAGATTCACCACAGAATCCCCCGCATCGCCGAGCTGGAGCGGCAGATGGCCCAGCAGGCTGCGCGCATTACCCGCATTGTGGTGGCGGGTTCCCCGGATGTGGAGGAGAAGATGCAGGAACTGGCAGAGGCCAATCTGGGGGTGCAGCAGGAGCGGGTAGCCCTGCTGGTTCAGCACGGTTATCCCCCGGATTATTTGACTCTTCGCCACTTTTGCGCTGACTGCCGGGATACCGGCTACGTGGAGCAGAACATGTGCCATTGTATGAAGGCCCTCCTCCGTCAGGAGGCCGCCGCCCAACTTAGCCGGGTTTCCCCGGTGGGCAGCAGCACCTTCCAAAGCTTTTCGCTGGATTATTACCCCGACACCCCCGACGATTCGGGAATCAGCCCCCGGGTTCGGATGCAGGATGTGCTGAGCACCTGCCGCCACTGGACCAATACCTTTTCTCCCAACAGTGAAAGCCTATTGCTGATCGGGAAAACCGGCCTTGGCAAAACCCACCTGTCGGTAGCCATGGCTGCCGAAACCACCCAAGCGGGCTATGGGGTGATCTACACCTCAGTGCAGCGGATGATGGACATGCTGGAGGCGGAAAAGTTCTCCCGGGAGTCCGGCTCCAAGGAGCAGTATCGGGATACCATGGTGACCTATCTGGATTGCGATCTTCTGGTGCTGGACGATCTGGGCACCGAATTCATGAACCAGTTTGTGGGAGCCACTCTCTTTAACATCCTCAACTCCCGGCTGGTGGAGGAACGCCCCACCATCATCAGCACCAATCTGGAGCCTGCAGAAATCGAAGCTCGCTACTCCCAGCGAATGGTCTCTCGCCTGGTTTGTGCCTACAAGGTGCTCCGTTTTGCCGGCAAGGACATCCGCTATCAAAAAAAGGTGGAGGGAATCCGCCAATCCCAGTGACTCGACTGTTCCGCAAGGTAAGTATTGCTATTCGACAGTATCAAGGTGTGCTGCCCAATTCACGGCGGTACACCTTTTTCTACGGGCAAAGCAAAAGCTCCCGGCAACTTACCCGGAAGCCTGTGGTCAGATGATGTGACGGCTGCCTTCTTCCCCTTTGGAGAAGAGCCCGGTGTGGGAGTGCTTATAGACGCTGAGCACCAGGCCCAAACCGCAGTAGAGGGAGAGCACCGAAGAGCCTCCCGCCGAAAACAGGGGCAAGGTGACGCCAATGACCGGTAGAAGGCCGATGCACATGCCCAGGTTGATAAAGGTCTGGCCGATCAGCATGGCAAAGACTCCTACGCAGATTAGCCGCCCTGCGCTGTCCTTGGCAGAGCCGGAGTTGTGGAGAATCTTAAAGGAAATCGCCATCAACAGAGCGATGATTCCAATGCAGGCCATAAAACCTCCCGACACCCCGATAAAGGAGAAGATGAAGTCGTTGTAGGCCTTGGGCACCGGCACATGGCTGCCAGAAAAAATCCCCGTCCCCTGCATCCCACCGGTGGAAAGAGCGGCGGCACTGCGCACCTGCTGAAAAATCGTATCCGGGTCCAGCTCGGGATTAAACAGTACCAAAATGCGCATCTTCTGCACATCGGTCATGACAAAAAACCACAAAATGGGCAAACCAGCCATCATGGCGGCTGCCGCAGCAATGATGTACTTCCAGGCAAGGCCCGCACAGAAGATCATCGCCAGAAACATGATGAAAAAGATGACGGCGGTTCCACTGTCCTGCAGCTGAATCAGCAGCACGTGGATTCCCCCGTGGAGGCAGAGCAGCAGAACATGCAAAGGTTCGTTGAGGTGCTCCGCCACCTTGCTCAGATGAAGGGCAAAGGTAGTGATAAAGGAGATTTTTAAAAATTCCGAGGGCTGTATGGAAAGAGTACGTCCCGCCAGACGGATAGCCAGCCATGCCCGGTTTCCTCCTTCCTCCACCCCTAGAGAGGTAAAGGTGAGGAGCACCAGAAGCAGGCAGAGGGGAACGTAAAGCTTCCACAGTCTGAGCAGGGTGTTGTAGTCGATGTTGGCCAGAATCAGAGCAGCCAACAGCCCCAGCACAATCGCTCCTGCCTGAGAAACCAGCTTGCTGGAAGTCATCAACCCCGAATGATGAATTCCCATTAAAAACACCATGGAAATTCCGGAGGCAAACAGCCAGAACAGCAACAGCCACCGGTCGGTGGTTCGCCAAAATTCGGCTATGGCATGCCAAACTCTCTTCATAGTCCTTCTCTAATATGGGAAAAACACAGCAAACGCCCTGAGTCCCCATGTCGACTCAGGGCGCAAAGCCCGAATAAAGCCTAAACTTACTGTGCGGGATAGATGCTGACCTTTTTCTTGTTGCGGCCCATCCGCTCAAAGCTGACGCGGCCATCGGTCAGAGCGAACAGGGTATCGTCGCTGCCCTTGCCCACATTGGTGCCGGGATGAATCTTGGTACCCCGCTGGCGAACCAGAATGTTTCCGGCCAGTACAAACTGACCGTCGGCCCGCTTGACTCCCAGACGTTTGGATTCACTGTCCCGTCCGTTTTTACTGGAACCAACGCCCTTCTTCTGAGCGAAAAACTGCATATTCAGTTTCAACATAGTATCTACACCTCCGAAACGGTTATGTGTTGTGGATATTCCTGCTCTAAGAGGGTGAGATGCAGGTAGAGCGCCTGCAAAAATTCCCGTGCTCCCTCTTGGGGAAAGGGGGGAAGGGTAAGGCCAACCTTATTCTCCTCCACCAATACCGTTGCGGGAACCCCCAGAATCTCGGTAATTCCGTTGGCAGTCAACTGCACTGCCGAAGTTACGCTGGCGCAGACCACATCCTCCCCGGTGGGAGCAAAGCCTGCGTGTCCCGTCACCTCAAAGCCTGCAAAGCCCTGAGCCGCCCGGGTAAAACTTGCCTGTATCACTTAAACTGTGATGGACTCCACCTGCACCTTGGTAAAGGGCTGGCGATGGCCCATTTTGCGTTTGGAATTCTTCTTGGCACGATAGGTAAAAACGGTAATCTTTTTGCCTCTGCCATTCTGGAGCACCTTTGCGGTTACTTTAGCACCGTCTACCGTAGGCTTGCCGACGACCACGCCGTCCTCTTTGCCCACAGCCATTACCTGATCAAAGGTGACGGTGGAATCCACGTCTGCTCCCAGTTTTTCGATGTAAAGCACATCGCCTTCCTGGACACGGTACTGTTTACCGCCAGTTTCAATCACTGCGTACATTAATAGGCACCTGCCTCTTTCCTAAGACTCGCTGCGCAGGGTGGCAACCTGTCAAAAGGCGCTCTTCTACCCGGAACATGCGGCAACCGTAATCATATCACAGCTCCCGCCGCCTTGTCAAGGGCTTATCCGGCGTTTATTCCCCTTGCAGAAGGGCAATTCGGGCATTGACCCCTTCCAGATAGGAGGCGCTGGCGGAAATGTCCTCCCGCAGGCTGTTTTTGATCCGCCCCTCAATGGAAATAGTTCCCTGATAGCCCATTCCCTTGAGCAGGGCGCAGACCTCGAAAAAGTCGATGGCGCCAAAGCCGGGAAAATAGCGGTTATTATCCGAAATGTGGAGGTTATGGTAAAGGCTTTGATGCCGGGTCAGGGCGTAAGCCATGCTTTCCTCTTCGATATTCAGGTGATAGGTGTCGGGTAAAATGCGGATTTTGTTTTGAACCCCCCGGGCAAAGGCGGCTCCTTCCGCCATGGTGTTGACCAGAGTGGCCTCGTAGTGATTGGTGGATTCCAGATAGAGGTCCACCTGAGTCTCCTCGTTGAGAGTCGCCACCTCGGCCAGAGATTTTGCCATCTGAGCGGTGGCTATTGCTTTGTCCTGCCCCGGGCCGCCTTTGATAAACCCGCAGATGATTCCCGCGCCGCATCCAGCGGCAAAGCGGAGAATCTCTCCCATCTTTTCCACCGTCCTGCGCCGGACTTCCTCATCCAGGGAGGAGAGGCTCAGGCCGTTTTGGTTGGCGTAAAATCCCGTAGCCACCATGGTGAGGCGCAGGCCATAATGGCCCAAAAACTGGGCCAGTCGACCGGGATCGGAAAAGTCCACCAGATTCAGCTCCACCCCGTAAAATCCCAGCTCCTGCAGCAGGGAAAGGGTGGCAGCAAAATCGGCGTCCTCGTAAAAATTGGGGGGCGGCGTCAGCTGAATACACAAGGGGAAAGGATAGCGGCTCATGTCTGTCACTCCTTATGTTGTTGGGTTTTGAGGCTTCCTGTTTGGATATTTATTTTTCCCAAGGGGGATGCTCGGGAGGAAGATCCCAGGGGTCCATGCCGGAGGGCAGGTCCCAGGGGTCCTTTCCGGTGGAGCCGATATACTGCTGAGAGGAATATTTTTCTTCCTCCCGGCTGTAGGGATAAGCGTCCCCCTGTTCCTTCTGCCTCGCCGGAGGACGGGGGCGGTCCTCATCGTTTCGTCTGGGTGGCTTCCGGTCCCCTTCGGCGGGGATGTTCCGGCGTATTTCACCAAAGGGATCGTCCCGCTGCTGCTGAGAGTTTTCTTTCCGGTCAAAGCCCATCTGCTCGGACAACCAATCGATCAAGCTGCCCCGTCCCTGCTGCTTCCACTGCTTGGACAAAACCACTCCGATAATCAGCAGAACGGGAACAACCCCCGGTGCCAGACTCAGCACCGACAGCCCAATGACGAGCCCAAGCACAGAGATCAGTCGCTTGTTGGACATATGGATCCCTCATTTCAGAACAACTTAAGCTCGCCCCTGCTCAGGGCGGCATCATCCAGAATCACCGTGACGTCTCTTGGTCCGCTGCGAATAAAGCTGCCCATATCCTCGGCAAAGCTTTCAGTATCGCTGGGTTTGCCCACATACTGGCCCTGAGCGTAGGTTCCGCCCAGCTCCGCCAGCTTGTTCATACAAGCGATGGTATCCACGCCCTCAAAGGCGGTGCCGCATTTAAGGCCTTCCGCCATGGAGAGAATCCTCTTCACATCCTCCTGACGCTTGGGCTCCCGCTCCAAATTCTGAGTAAAGCTCTTATGCAGCTTGAGGAAGTCCACGCCCATTCCCTCCAAAAGCTCCAGAGACTGAATTCCCCGGTCGATGTCGCAGACGGCTAGCTTCAGCCCGGCGTCGGTGAGCTTTTTGGCCTGAATCTTGGCAAGCTCGGGGTCCAGCCGGATGGTGTGAAGGCTGATCACAGCTGTGAGCAGGGCGGCTTCCACCTGAAACTCCGCCATACAGCGGCCAAAAAAAGCATCAATATCAGTTTTGTAAAAATCCAGTTCCCCTATTCCCACCATGACGGGGATGGGGATATTTCCCGCTTTACGCCACTTATGGATGGTGCGGCAAACCTGATAGATCACCTTGAGGTTGGAGGCAGGCAGAATGTTGCCGTCACACAAGTTGCTGCGGGAAGGGTCGTTGGAATCCTCGTATCCCCAGCGAACCATGGAATCGCAAGCGGTAATTCGCTTGCTGGCAATGAGAAGCTGGGGCCGCAGATAGAGGATGAAGTCGTCGGCATACTGGTGCTCGCTATAGTCCTCCAAAGCTGATTCCCCGTACAAAAAGCTGGTGAGCATGGCGCTGTTGTAGACGGAGTAGGTTTCCGCCTTGGTGAGCTTGATGCTGTGGCGGGCAATGTTGGCCCAGCCAAGTAGCTTAAAAATGTCGTAATCGCCCGGGTTTTCGGTAATGGCCACCCCCATGCTGACCTGCAGCCCGCTTTTGGAGCCGATGTCGTTGCGGATCACTTCCCCTGTCCGGCGCAGCCGCTCGTAAATATTCTGCAGCTGGTTTTCGTCAATATAGACAATGAGGCCGGCAAAGTGATCGGCAGAAAGCCGGGTGAGCATGGCTCCTTCCGGCAGAATCAGCTTCATCTCCTGAGAGATACGGGTGATGACGTAGTCCCCGGTGGAAAATCCCCGCAGGGTATTGATAAACCGAAAGCGGTTAAAGTCAAAATAGACCAGCGCAAACTTCTGGCCGCTTTCCACCATGCTGTGGAGAAAGTTCTGGCAATCCATCCGATAGCCCCGGCCCATTTTGAGGTTGCTCAACCGGTCGAACTCTTCTTCGCTGTTTTCTTTTTGGGAAAGAGGAGATACCTTTTTCTTTTCCCGCTCTTCCTCCGGGTAGTCGGCATAGTAATCCACCAGATTGACCAGCTCTTCGGGCTCCTTGGCGGTGCCCTGTTCCCCCGGCATGCCGAAGGAAATCCCACGCTCCTTGGTTTTATCTTCTCCCTGCCGCTTCTGAAAACCCAGAATTCCGGTGGCAAACACAACCATAATTGTCACAATCAGCAAGACCAAAACCAAGATTACCACACGGTACAGCCCCCTTTTTGGCCGCCGATTGCCCGGCTTGCCAAATCGAAATCTCAACCCCCGGCTCATCCCGTCGGAAGGCCCGGTTCTCCCATCTGTTTTTCTGCTTCCATCATAGCAGATAGCGGGCAGAAACACAAGCGCCATGCGGTTTACCGCTCTTTTGCCCAAGGACAAGCCACAGGCTTTGCCATAAAGACGTTTTCTCATGAAATATGAGCAGATTGGGGAAAACCTTCACCGATTCCGGGGGAAAATCTTCTACTCTCATGATTGATAAGCGGGACAAGATTCTGTATAATAACGTTAAGTGCCTATTGCTTTTCGCGGAAACCGCGCAGGCCGCGAAATTAGGCAGGTGAAACTCCATGCGCGGAGAAGGAGAGCAGCAATGGAAAAACAAAAGGTGCTGGAGCTTTCGCTGGCAGCAGCGAAAATGCGCCGCCTGATCGTGGATCAGGTATACGCCGCCGCTTCGGGGCATCCCGGTGGCTCCCTGTCTATCGCCGATATTCTCGCGGTGCTGTACTGGCAGGAGCTGAACATCGACCCCAAGGAGCCGAGAAAAGCTGATCGGGACAGGGTGGTGCTGTCCAAGGGCCACTGCTCGCCGGGCCTTTACGCTGCCCTTGCTCTGCGGGGCTACTTCCCTGTGGAGGATCTGAAGGGATTCCGCCAGACAGAGAGCTACCTTTCCGGTCACCCCGAAATGAACAAGGTGACTGGGGTAGACATGAGTACCGGCTCTTTGGGGCAGGGCTTTTCTTCCGCCGTGGGCATTGCTCTGGCCGGAAAGCTGGACCAAAAGGATTACAAAGTTTACGCCATTTTGGGTGACGGCGAAATTCAGGAAGGCCAGGTCTGGGAAGCCGCTATGAGCGCTGCCCACTTTAAGCTGGATAATCTGGTGGCCATTCTGGACAACAACAACCTGCAAATTTCCGGCAGTGTGGACAAGGTGATGAGCCCTTATCCCATCGATGAGAAGTTTGCCGCCTTTGGTTTTGAAGTCATCCACATCGACGGCAACGACATGAACCAGATCGAGGGGGCCATTCACAAGGCCCGCACCATTAAGGGCAAGCCCACGCTGATTCTGGCCAAGACCGTCAAGGGCAAGGGTGTTTCCTTTATGGAAAACAACTACAAATGGCACGGCTCCGCCCCCAATAAGGAGCAGTACGAACAGGCGGTTGGGGAACTGGACGCTGAAATCGCCCGGCTGGAAAAGGAGGTGGCCGCCCAATGAGCGAGCTGAAAAAGATTGCAACCCGTCTGGCTTATGGTGAGGCCCTGCGGGAGTTTGGAGCAGACCCCCGCATCATCGCCATGGACGCCGATCTGGGAGTTTCCACCATGTCCGCCATCTTTGGTCAGGCTTACCCCGAACGGTACATTGATATGGGTATCGCCGAAGCCAACATGGCCGGTGTAGCCGCCGGTCTTGCCACCACCGGCAAAATCGTCCTGATCCACTCCTTTGCCATGTTTGCCCCCGGCAGAATGTACGATCAGGTTCGCAACTCCATCGTCTTCCCCCGCCTCAACGTCAAGGTGGTGGGCTCCCACGCCGGTGTGACGGTCGGACAGGACGGCCCCACCCATCAGGCTCTGGAGGACATCGCCCTGATGCGGGCACTGCCCGGCATGGTAGTGCTCAGCCCCTGCGACGCCAACGAAACCCGCTTGGCCCTTCGGGCCATGCTGGACTACGAAGGCCCCTGCTATATGCGCACCGGACGTCTGGCTGTGGATCAGATCACTCAGGATATTCCCGGCTACCGATTTGAGCTGGGCAAGGGCTGCACCCTGCGGGACGGCAAGGATGTCACCATTGTGGCCACCGGTTATATGGTGGCGCAGGCTCTAAAGGCCGCCGATGCCCTGGAGCAGGAAGGTGTTTCCGCCCGGGTCATCGACATCCACACCATCAAGCCTCTGGATCAGGAGCTTCTGATTGCCGCCGCCCGGGAAACCGGAGCCATCGTCACCGCCGAAGAGCATAACATCATCGGCGGTCTGGGTGGAGCGGTAGCCGAGCTGCTGGTGGAAAACCACCCCGTTCCCATGGAGCGGATCGGCGTTCGGGATACCTTTGGACGTTCCGGCGACCCAGCGTCTCTGGTAGAATACTACAAGCTGACCCCCGCCGACATTGCACAAGCTGCCAAAAAGGCCATTTCCCGCAAGTAGAACAAACACCATAAACGCAAAGACCCGCCTAACCGGTCACAAAGGCCGGACAGGCGGGTCTTTTTGTTGCATATGCATCCAACACATCAGGGATTCAGTCAGATCGCTCCAGCCCCCGCACATAATGAATTAAGGGCAATATGGCTGCCTGATCGATAAAATCCACCGCTTTGCCATAGGTTGCAAGCATTTCTTTATCCTCGTCGCTCAAGGAGCCGGCATCCTTTTTTGCAATCATGTGGTGAAGGGCCGCCATCATTGCTTTGTGGATAGGCCGCAGCTTTTGATAATCGATGGCCCCACGCAAATGGAATAATTGGATGGCATCCTGCATGGGAGGTGTCAGGACTTTGCCAAGGCTTTTTCGGATGCTGTCCGTATTGCTGGTGTTTGCCGGATCAGCCAGCCCGCAGGTAAATAAAATGAGGTTTTTGTGCCGGAGTTCCTGAAAATGCTTTGCCAGCAAATCGGCGCCAAGGACACCGCCGGCATACAGGCCGCCCCCATACACAATGGTATGATAAGGCTGCAAGTCCGCTGCCTTTATCTTTTTACGGTCCCATAAATCACAGGATAATTCCTCTGCGATCCACTTGGCATATCGCTTGGTAGAGCCATAACGGGACTGAAATACAACTGCTGTTTTCATAAAGGCCATTCCTTCCTCGCAAGTTGGGGGCTTGGAAGCCGAAAGCAGATCAACGGCTTTAGAGCTTTGGGCAGCCGTCATCACCGCTCCTTGGAACCACCCCTTGGCCCCCCTATCTGGTAAGGGCTACGGTTCCCTTCTTGATTACTGTATTCACTAGATTGGAGCCGTAGCGGTAGAAGATGTAGTCCAGATCGGGGGCGTTCCAGATCAGCAGGTCGGCCTGCTTGCCCACCTCAATGCTGCCCACCTGCTCTGCCCGGCCAATGGCCGCCGCCCCGTTAAGGGTTACTGCGGTAAGGGCTTGGGCGGGGGTGAGCTTGTACTTGAGGCAAGCCAGATTCATGGCCAGCTGAAGGTTGAGGTTGGGGCTGGAGCCGGGGTTAAAGTCGGTGGCCACCGCCACGGCAGTTCCCGCTGCGATCATATCCCGGGCCCGGGCATAGGGCTTATCCAAATA
Organism: Oscillospiraceae bacterium; assembly: GCA_018434245.1. Taxonomy (GTDB): domain Bacteria; phylum Bacillota; class Clostridia; order Oscillospirales; family Ruminococcaceae; genus WRAV01. The sequence continues at coordinate 31,190 of JAHDPQ010000083.1, read as the reverse complement.
GAAGGAGGTGCAGGGCAGCAAAACCGCCACCGTCCCCGCCTTGGCCATAGCTTGAATCCCAGAATCGCTGGCCTGAATTAGATGCTCGGCGGAGACAAGGCCCATTTCCCCTGCCAGTTCGGCCCCGCCAATAGGGTCGATCTCATCCATATGCCCTTTGAGGTCAAAGCCCAGCTCTCTAGCCCGCTGGAGAATCTGGCGGGTTTCTTCGATGGAAAAGACAGCCGTCTCGCAAAAGACGTCGCAGTACTCTGCCAGTTCCGATTCCCAAACGGCGGGGAGCATCTCGTCACAGAGGAGGGCAAGGTAGCCCTCTCGGTTTTCCTTGTATTCGGCGGGAATAGCGTGGGCTCCCATAAAGGTGCTGACCAGCTCGATGGGCTGGATAGCTCCAAGGCTGCGGGTCACCTGCAGCTGCTTGAGCTCCTCCTGAGTGGAAAGGCCGTAGCCGCTTTTGACTTCACAGGTGGTGGTGCCAAAGGAGAGCATCTCTTCCAGCAGCTGTGTCCCCTTTTCCACCAGCTCCTCCAAAGAGGCGGCCCGGGTCGCCGCCACCGTGCTGAGGATGCCGCCCCCTGCCCGCAGAATATCCAAGTAGTCCATCCCTGCCAGCTTCTGGGCCATTTCGTGATGCCGCCAGCCTCCAAAAGTCAGATGGGTGTGGGCATCCACCAGACCGGGAGTCACCAGACCGCCCCGGCAGTCCAGAACCTCCTTGGCTTTGGGGGCCTTTCTGGCTGGACCAACCCAGGCAATGGTCTCGCCCTCCATCCCCACTGCCATCTCCTCCTGCAGAAAGATATTCTGCTGGGCGGGGCCTTTTTGGGCCTGTTTCCCCAAGGGAGTGGCCAAAACACCAATATTAGTCAGAATCAAATCCACGGGATGTACCCTCCTTATGCAAGCATCCATCCAAATAGGAATCTTTTTCAAATGGGTTTAACCCATCATACCATTTTGCTGAGTATGGTACAAGGTTGATTGCGTACAAAGAACCTTCCCGGCTTTTATGGGATTTGCAAGGACAAGCGTGGGGGGGAAAATAAAGGCTCCCGCAAACTGCGGGAGCCTGGAAGCGTTGGTGTTAAACGGTGGGGACATTGATTTAGATACTGCCCTTCATCCGGAGGGTCTCGACAATCTTTTTCACGGCGATAAGGTAGGCACCGGTGCGCACGGTGACCTTCTTTTCCTGCGCGATGCCCCAGACACTCTGAAAGGCCTCGTTCATCAGGGCTTCCAAACGCTGGTTGACGGTTTCTTCATCCCAGTAGAACTTCTGGTTGTTCTGCACCCACTCAAAGTAGGAAACCACCACACCGCCGGCGTTGGCCAGAATATCGGGGATGACGGGGATGCCCTTCCCCTCCAGAATGGCGTCGGCCTCCACGGTGGTAGGTCCGTTGGCACCTTCTACAATCAGCTTTGCCCGAATGTCCCTTGCATTGTCCCCATTGATCATGTTCTCCATGGCGGCAGGGACCAGCAGGTCCACATCCAGAGTGAGAAGCTGGGCGTTATCAATAAACTCCACATCTCCCTTGTAATCCTTCAGCAGGTTTTTGCCTCCTGCCACAAAGGTGAGAATTTCGGGGATATTCAGGCCGCCGGCATTGTAGATACCGGTGGAAATATCAGAAACTGCTACAACCTTGGCACCTTCGGCGTGGATGAGCTTGGCAGAAACACTGCCCACGTTGCCCATGCCCTGTACGGCCACTGTGGCGCCCTTAATCTCCCGGCCCAAAGCCTTGAGAGCATTCTTGGCCGTGATGGTGATGCCCCGTCCGGTGGCTTCGCCCCGGCCCAGAGAGCCGCCCAGCTCGATGGGCTTTCCGGTGACTACACCGGGATTAGGGTAGCCCTTGAGCATGGAGTAAGTATCCACAATCCACCCCATGACCTCTGCGTTGGTGCCAAGGTCGGGAGCGGGAATATCGGTTTCCGGCCCGATGATGGGGGCAATCATGGTGGTAAAGCTGCGGGTGAGGTTTTTCAGCTCGTTTTTGGAAAGCTTGGAGGGGTCCACCGCCAAAGCACCCTTGCCTCCGCCGTAGGGAATCCCCACCACGGCGCATTTAAAGGTCATCCAAGCGGCCAGAGCCGACACTTCCATCAGGTTGACGTCGGGATGATACCGCAGGCCGCCTTTGGCCGGGCCGCGAACGGTGCTGTGCTGAACCCGGTAGCCATCAAACACCTTGACGCTGCCATCGTCCATGCGGACAGGAACCGCTACCTTTAAGGAACGCTCGGGGTGTTTGAGTATCTCGTAATCGGAAGGCTCATATCCTAGAATGTTCGCCGCACGCTCCAAGGTAGCTAATACGTTGTCGTAGGGATTGTAACCGGACATAATCTACATCCTTTCTCTGTGTTGATTCTTAGTCTGCCATTATGAAAATTAGCTATACTGCGAAGGCAACAAAGCAGAATCCTTCATTTTCTCTTGGAGGTCTATTTTCCAATGGCGATTTCATCACAATATTATAACTCCTTCCAAAGCAATTTGCAATCCATTTTCCATTTAGTTTCAGAACCTTTTTTGGTTTTATCAAAAATTCAGGGTTAGGCAAGGAGTTTCTCTCATCTTTTTTCGCAGGTAATCCCATCGCATCAGGCTGAAATTTCAGCGCGGGGCGGGGCAAGATTTCTGCCGGAGCAATAGAATGTACCAAAAAAAGGAGGGGCCCGTGGTATCTTTGGATACATTGCAAAATACCGGGATACCGTTACCGTTTCCCAACAAACATAGAGTGCAAAAAGAGCGAGTATGTATTGAATGTATAGTAAAATAGTAGTATAATATTCTTTGTGTATTTGACAACCAAGGTAAATGGAGGAAACAAAAATGAAGGTCTACCGACATATGAAAATTCGAACCAAACTAATGGTAGGGTTTATGATTACGGTTTTTCTAACAGCTATGGTGGGAGGTCTGGGAATTTATGGCCTTAAAAAACTGAACGCCAATACCACTCATCTGCTTAACGGCCCCCTGGAAGCCCAATACTGGGGAGAAGAGATAGAGGTCACCCTGCAGCAGGAGCGGACAGCTTACCGGGATTTCTATATCGAATCGGATGATCCTGTTCATGCGGCCAAAGCCTTAGAAAACCTTGATGTTTACAAGAGCTACTTTATGGATCAAGCTGTAGCAGGTTATGCTGCTGTTATGGGAGAGGACAGCTACATTACCGCTGTTCGAAATACTTATGAGACCCGGTTTCTGCCGGAGCTGGAGGAATACATAAAGGCTGTTGAAGCCCGAAACGATATAGTGGTTCATCAGCACCTAGAGGAATTAAACCTGATTGAAACCCAGCTGATAGACGAGATTTCTGCCATGGTGAGCAACTCCAAATCCCTTGCAACCGCCACATCGATAGCGGGAACCAGAACCGCCAACCGCCTGTTCTTCATCTTGCTGACCGGAACCATCGGCGCTGCTATACTGGGCGTCTTTCTGGCCTTTCTCAACTCCGGATTTGTTGCAAAACCCATTAACAGAATCGTCTCCGTCATGGAGCAGGCGGGAAAACTGGGGGACTTCAACTTTTCCGACGAGGTGATCAACGCCATCCGGGAGGATGCTCTCAACAAGGATGAAACCGGCGTGATGGCAGGGGCCTTTGTCACTATGATCGATGCTCTGGTGGAAAAAACCAAGATTCTGGATCAAGTAGCCACCGGTGATCTGTCGGTGGAGGTTGCCACCATCAGCCCCCAGGACACCATCGGCAACGCTCTCAACACCATGTTGGAAAATATGAATAGCATGTTTGGCGAAGTTTCCACCGCATCCATTCAGGTGGCCACCGGCTCCGAACAGATCGCTCAGGGAGCGCAGGTGCTGGCCACCGGCTCCAGCGAACAGGCCGCCACACTGGAACAGCTTTCCGCCGCCATCAGCGAGGTGTTGGGGCAGTCCCAGCAAAACACCAAGCAAGCGGAACAAGCCGCAGCCGACATGCAAAGTGCCGGAGTTCACATGGATGAGGGCATGAAGTCCATGGAGCAAATGACTGTGGCCATGGAGCATATCTCCGAAAGCTCCCAGAACATCAGCAAGGTGATCAAAGTCATCGATGACATTGCCTTCCAGACCAACATTCTGGCCCTCAATGCCGCTGTAGAAGCAGCCAGGGCAGGGCAACACGGCAAGGGCTTTGCCGTTGTAGCCAACGAGGTGCGCAATCTGGCCAGCAAGAGCGCCGAAGCCGCCAAGGAGACGGCAGCCCTCATCGAAAACAGCGTGAACAAGGTAGAAGAAGGTAACGAAATTGTGCAGGCCACCAATCAAAGCCTGCAGTCCATTGCGGAAATCGCCGCTATCAGCGCCACCAATATGGCCGCCATCAGTCAGGCTTCCCAGATCCAAAGCCGGTCCATTGCAGAAATCACTCAAGGCATCACCGAGATTTCTTCCGTTGTGCAGGAAAACTCCGCTACCTCGCAGCAAAGCGCCGCCTCCGCACAGGAAATCAGCGCCCAAGCCCGGATGCTGGAAGGCGTGGTCGGCCGCTTTAAACTGAAAAATGCCGGTGGCTCCAGCTACACCGACAGCAACCCCTCCACCTCCTTTCGCTACTCTTCCGATTACGATGCAGGCTTCGGTGGCTCCGATAAGTACGACTCCACCGGATTCTCCATTCAGTATTAATCTCCCTTCCCTACTACGCCAAACCGGCCTCCCTTTGACAAGGAAGGCCGGTTTTTATTGCATCTTTTATGGAAAAAACTATACCATTCGTTATATTCCTACATCATTCTACAGAATATGGCAGCTTTTCTCCTGATGGCATCCGCCTATCTCGGCCAAGTCCCGGAGCCTGAGCGGCCGCCTTCTTCGATCAATACTTGAAGCGGGCTGCAAGCTTAAAATCTGCCCAGCTGGGGGTTTTCGGCTTATCCGTGGGATTCCCGTGTTTCGTCATAATCCACCGCCGCCCTGTTGGAAATTCCTTCAGCGTCTTTGCAGCACATTTGACCGGATGCAAGCACAAAATATTATACTATTCGTCATATTTCAGCACGTTTTTACAGATAGGCGACAAAAAAATAAGACGAATGGGGTAATCCCCATCCGTCTTGCGCTGTGTGTTGGGATTAAGCCCAACCACAATCCACGTAATCTTTCCACTTTTCCCGGTAGGCACGCTCCCCGGCCAAACGGGCAACCACGTAAAAGCCCACCAGTACCAGCAAAGCAATGGCGCCTGCAAAAATCCCAACGGCACCCAGATCCCCCAGTTTGATGGCGGCCAGCTTTTGGCGCTGCTTGTGAAGCATGGCGTTACCTCCTGCATTAAAATAAGGAAAACGCAAAAAGGCAGCACCGTTCCTCGGTGGAGGAAAGACGGGGCTGCCGTTGCCGGCAGAATAAAAAAGCGGACGCTTAACCTGCCTGATTAAGGCGCTTGGCCAGCTTAGACTTTTTGCGCGCCGCTGTGTTCTTATGAAGAATACCCTTGGTGACGGCCTGATCGATCTTTTTCATAGCGCTGCGTACCGCCTGAGTGGTATCCTCAGTGCCACCTTCCAAAGCCACATCCGCTTTTTTGATGGCGGTGCGCAGGCTGGAACGGTATGCCTTGTTGCGCATCGTGTTGGCAGCGATGACTTTAATCCGCTTTTTAGCAGTTTTGGTGTTTGCCATTGGTTCATTCACCTCCCACTTTGGTGCTGAAAGCCTATCTAGGCGTTAAAGGCTACGAGTTATCATACCATTTTTTTTATTTGAATGCAACTGTTTCCTGACAAATTCCAGATTTTTTAGACAAGCTTTTGAGAAAAGAGAATTCAGCCCTATTTTTGAACCTTTACAGGATGATGATGCCGTTGTTGGCGCACTCTTCCACCATGTCGGCAGGCCACTCGCTGACCTGTACCTCACCAATGTGGGCCTTCTGCAGCAACAGCATGCAAATCCGGCTCTGGCCAATGCCTCCGCCGGCGGTGAGAGGCAACTTACCTTCCAACAGCAGCTTGTGGAACATCAGTTCCCGGCGATCCTCGCAGCCGGTGATTTTCAGCTGCTCCGCCAGACTCTTTTCATCCACCCGGATTCCCATGGAAGAAATCTCAAAGGCCTGCTCCATCACAGGGTTCCAGACGATGATGTCGCCGTTGAGGCTCCAGTCGTCGTAGTCGGGGGCGCGGCCGTCGTGGGGCTTTCCGCTCTTGAGGGTTCCACCAATCTGGCTGAGGAATACCACGCCGCATTCTTTGGCGATCTCGCATTCCCGCTCAAAGGGCAACAGGTTGGGATAACGGTCCTCCAGCTCCTGAGCAGTGATAAAGGTGACGTCCTCGGTGAGGAATTCATCCAACTGGGGGAACTGCTGGCACAGGCGGTATTGGGTGCGGGTCAGAGCCTTGACAATCTTCTTCGCCAGCAGGTACAGATAATCCAGGGTCCGGTCCTCTTGGCTGATCACCAGTTCCCAGTCCCATTGATCCACATAGATGGAGTGGAGGGAATCCAGGGTCTCGTCCCGGCGGATGGCGTTCATATCGGTGTAAAGGCCGTGGCCCGGCGCAATGCCATACCGGTGGAGAGCCAGCCGCTTCCACTTGGCAAGGGACTGGACGATCTGCACATCCTCCGGCAGATCCATCACATCAAACTGAACCGGACGCTCCACTCCACTGAGGTTGTCGTTGAGCCCAGAGGAAGGATGTACAAACAAAGGCGCCGACACCCGAATGAGATTCAGGGCGTTGGCAAGCTCTTTTTCAAAGGTATCCTTGGCGGCTTTGATGGCCAGTTGAGTTTCCACCAGATCCAGACGGGACTGGTATCCCTCGGGAATGATAAAACGCTTTGGCATAATGACTCCTCCTATTTCAGGCCGGCGGCGCGGCTTTCAAAAATCGATACTTGACAATAAAAGCAAACAGTGGTTACAATAAAATAGAATACGGTGGACGCTGGTATGGCAGTGGCCCCATCGGCAAGAGGGAGGTGATCCTTTGCAGGTCATCTGGCTGGCTCTTGGATATAATGTGCCCATCAATCCATCCAAGAACCGGGTCTATGTCTGGCGCAAGCTCAAGGAGCTGGGAGCCGGCTACTTTAAACAAGGGGTGGCAATTTTGCCCAAAAGCCCCCAAAGCCTTGCCCAATTCCGTGCTCTGGCCTCTAAAATACGGGATATGGGCGGCGAAACCACCTTGGCCGAGCTGCGCTTTTTGGATACGGTGGACGAGCAAAAAACCATCCGCCAGTTCCGGGAGCAGAGCCGCAGCGAATACATGGAACTGATGCGGGACTGCGCCCAGGTCATGGACCATTTAAAGCAAAACCTGCGGGCCGACCGGGACACCGACCGGGTGCGCAAGGTGCTCAAGCAGTATGGTAAGGTAAAGAGCCGGGACTTCTTTAAGTCCGGGCCCGGCAACGAACTGGCCAGCTTGTTGGACGAAATGGCACAAGATATTGCTCACAGCACCGAGGAACTTTCTAATCAGCTTCGTTCGCTGCTGGACGATCGGTTGTAACAATCTATTACGTGTAGGATATGCGGGAAGAACATCGTCTTTCCGCATATTTTGTTGCCTTTTGTCAAGCTTTGCGATCTGTATTACTCCTAGAAGATATTACGAATTGTATTTCGCCCTACCCTACCTCTAAGGCCTCTAAAAGAGCAAGGGTAACGCCGTTGGAGACCAGCATCCCATCTCCCGTCAGAGAAACTGTCTCCCCCTGGATTTGGCAGAGTCCATGGCTGGCAAGCTCCCGGGCTTTACACAGCAGAGATCCTTTGCCTAAGGGGTTTTCCAGAGTGTTGGCATCAAAGCCTTCCGTAAGCCGCAGAGCCAGCATCAGCCGCTCTTCCTCGCTTCCTCCCTCCCCTTCCTCCTGCAACAGGGTGTAGGGGTTGTCCGCCTTCACAAAAACTTGCAGGTCCTTGGCAAAGAAGCAGCGCCTGCCCTGCCGGGAATCCTCCCTTTGCAGGTAGGAGTGAGCCGCTGGGCCCAGCCCCAAATAGGGCTGACAGCGCCAATACTTGAGATTGTGGCGGCACTGTCCCCCCGGTCGCGCAAAGTTGCTGATTTCGTATCGGGGCAGTCCCGCCACCTCCAGCAGTCCGGCGCAGAGAAGATAGCAGTCGGCGGTGGCGTCCTCGTCGGGCAGGGGGAGCTCCCGCCGCTTTTGGTGGTAGGGGGTGCCTTCCTCGATTTTGAGCAGGTAGGCCGAAATATGATCCACCGGCAGACTGGTGAGAAACGAAGTGCTTTGTTTTAAGCTTTCCTCACTCTGACCGGGAATGGCCAGCATCAAATCCGCGGAAATGTGGGCAAAGCCCGCCTGATGGGCCCACAGGATGGCCTGCCTTGCCTGCGCCGCCGTGTGAGGGCGGCCCAGTGCCGCAAGCTCTGTGTCCACTCCGCTCTGCACCCCCACAGAAACCCGGGTAAAGCCGCTGAGCCTAAGGCTTTGCAGCAGCTCCCGGGTCACGCTTTCCGGGTTGGCCTCCAGAGTGATCTCGCTGTCCCTCGGCAGCCCGAAGGACCGGACAGCGGCCTGTAGCAGGGCGTCCAGCCGCTTTTCTCCCAGCAGAGTGGGGGTTCCGCCGCCAAAATACACCGTATCCGCCTGCAAGGAGCCAAAAGGATGGTCCTCCATAGCCCGGATCAGGGCGGTGGTGTAGGCGTCGGCCAAATCTTCCTCAAAAGGAAGGGAGTAGAAGTCGCAGTAGGGGCATTTGTCTCCCCGGCAAAAGGGAATGTGCAGGTAAAGCCCGATGGGTTGTCTGTTCATGATGGGTTGTCTCCAACGGTTCTCGCCCAGCCACCGGCAAAACAGTGTACCAAAGAGACTGAGGGAACCACAGCGGCCCGGTTGAACTGCTGGAGGGCAGGTTCATCGGGCCTGAAGGTTGTGATTTCGCTGAGGTGTGCAGGCAGATAGGCCTGCAAGGGGGCTCCACACTGTGGTCCCCCTTGGTCTGTTACTCGTCCAGCTTGAGAACGGCGGTAAAGGCCTCCTGAGGGACCTCTACGCTGCCCAACTGGCGCATTTTCTTCTTGCCTTCCTTCTGTTTTTCCAGCAGCTTCTTTTTCCGGGAGATGTCGCCGCCATAGCACTTGGCCAGAACATCCTTACGCAGGGCCTTGACCGTCTCCCGGGCGATGATTTTGCCGCCGATGGCCGCCTGAATGGGGACCTCAAACATCTGGCGGGGAATGTGTTCCTTGAGCCGTTCCGCCAGCTTGCGTCCCCGGGCGTAGGCGTTGTCGGCGTGGACAATAAAGCTCAGAGCGTCCACCATATCCCCGTTGAGGAGGATGTCCAGCTTGGTCAGCTTGGAATCGCGGTATTCGCTCAGCTCGTAGTCAAAGCTGGCGTAGCCCTTAGTGCGGCTCTTAAGAGCATCGAAAAAGTCGTAGATAATCTCCCCCAGAGGGAGCTTGTAGTGCAGCTCCACCCGGTCGGTATCCAGATACTTGGTGTCCAGATAGACCCCACGCCGCTGCTGGCACAGCTCCATGATGGAGCCGATAAACTCCGCCGGCGTCATAATGCTGGCGTTGACAAAGGGCTCCTGCGCACCCTGAATGGTGGCGGGGTCGGGGTAGTTGGTGGGGTTGTCAATCTCCAAGGTCTTGCCGTTGGTCAGGGTGATTCTGTAAACCACGCTTGGAGCCGTGGTGATAAGGTCCAGGGAAAACTCCCGCTCCAACCGCTCCAGAATTACTTCCAGATGGAGCAGCCCCAAAAAGCCGCAACGGAATCCAAAGCCCAGAGCGATGGAGGTTTCCGGCTCGTAGCTCAGGGAGGCATCGTTGAGCTGCAGTTTTTCCAGGGCATCCCGCAGATCGGGATACTTGGCCCCGTCCTGAGGGTAGATGCCGCAGAACACCATGGGCATGGCCTTGCGGTAGCCTTCCAATGGCACATCCGCCGGGCGTTCGCAGCCGGTAACGGTATCGCCTACCTGAGTGTCCCTTACATTTTTTATGCTGGCGGTCAGGTATCCCACCTCGCCCGCCCGCAGCTCCTGACAGGGGTTGAGGCGGGTGGCTCCCATGGTGCCAACCTCCACCACCTCAAACTCGGCACCGGTGCCCATCATGCGGATAGGCATATCGGCCTTGAGGGTGCCGTCCAGCACCCGGATGTAGACGATAACCCCTTTGTAGCTGTCGTAGTAGGAGTCGAAAACCAAAGCCCGCAGGGGAGCGTCAGAGTCTCCCTGAGGGGCGGGGATGTCGGTGACAATCCGCTCCATGACCTCCTGAATGCCCACTCCCTGCTTGGCGGAAATCCGGGGAGCATCCAGACAGGGGATGCCGACAATATCCTCCACCTCGTGGGCCACCCGTTCGGGATCGGCGGCAGGCAGATCGATCTTATTGATGACGGGAACCACTTCCAGACCGTGGTCGATGGCCAGATAGGTGTTGGCCAGAGTCTGGGCTTCTACCCCCTGAGAGGCATCCACCACCAAAATGGCTCCTTCGCAGGCGGCCAGAGAGCGGGAAACCTCGTAGCTGAAGTCCACGTGGCCGGGGGTATCGATGAGGTTAAAGGTGTAAAGCCGGCCGTCCTTGGCCTTGTAATTGAGGCGGACTGCCCGGGCTTTGATGGTGATGCCCCGCTCCCGCTCAATTTCCATATTGTCCAGCAGCTGGCTTGCCATTTCTCTTTGGGCGACAGACTCGGTCTGTTCCAGCAAGCGGTCGGCCAGGGTGGACTTTCCGTGGTCGATGTGGGCAATGATGCAAAAATTGCGGATGCTTTCGTTATATGCCATAAATACGCTCCTGTTTTCATAGTGCCTTTGGCAGAGAACCTAGTGGCCCCCGCCAAAGAGAGAGGATTTCTTGCAAAATCCAAACGGGGGTGTATTGGAATTTGTGTCGCTTACGTCAGTTGCCGATGGCCTCCGGCTCTCCCAAACCCGAGGCGGGAAGCTTCTGAGAACGTCCCAGATGCCCCAGCTCCCGGACGATGAAGAACAAGGTAATGAACAGGGCCAGCAGATCGGTGAGGGGCATGGCGTAGAGGACGCCTTTCAGCCCAAAGAACAAGGGGAGTATCAAAATACAGGGCACCAGAATTAAAAGCTGCCGGGCCATATTCAAAATCATGGCCTTGAAGGGCTTGCCCACCGCCTGAAAATAGTTGGCGGAAGGAATCTGGATGCCGGCGCTAAACACGCAACAGAGGAAAATGCGGGTGGCCATGGCTGCAAACTCATTAAAGACGGGATTGGCATCCCGGAATAGGCTCAGGGGAATTTCCGGCCGCAGGACAAACAGCAGGTTGCCCAGTAGCGCAATGGCAAAGGTAATGGAAATTTCCGTCTGGTAGGTGCGCTTGACCCGGGCGTAGTTTCCGGCACCGTAGTTAAAGCCAAGAATGGGCTGGGCTCCAATGACGACCCCCAAAATGATATTGATAAAAATTGCGTTGATCTTCATCACAATTCCCAAAGCGGACAGGGCAATTTCCGCACCGTAGGAACTCAGAGCCCCGTAGTAGGCCAGGGAATTGTTGAGCACCACATTGACGACGGTGATGGACATTTGGGTGATAAAGTTGGAAGAGCCCAAGGTCAGTATCTGACGGATCACCGTACCGTCGGGCTGCAGGTTGGCGGGAAGAAATCGCACATAGTGGGCTTTTTTAAGAATATAAAAGATACTGAGGGCAAACGATACCATCTGAGAGATGGTGGTGGCAATAGCCGCACCTTTGACTCCCATGCCCAGGGCAAAAATAAAGATGGGGTCCAAAATGGTGTTGAGTCCCGCCCCCACCAGGTTGACAGCCATGGAATACCGGGGGCTACCGTCCGCCCGGATGATGTTGGAAAGCCCGGTGCTAATGATGATACAAGGAAAGCCTGCGGCAATATAGGTCACATAGTCTACAGCATAGGGCATAATGGCATCGGTGGCCCCCAGCATCCGCAGCAGAGGCTCCATAAAGAGAAAGGTAATGCCCATCAGCAGAATTCCGGCACAGGTCAGCAGCAGCAACGCGTTGCCCAAGGTTCGCTGAACCTTGTCGGTATTGCCCCGTCCCAGCTCCAAACTGATAAAGGCGGCGGAGCCGTTGCCGATGAGCAGCGCCAGGGCCAGTCCCACCGTAATCAGGGGGAAGGCGGCGGTAGTGGCTCCATTGCCGATGTAGCCCACACCCTGTGCGATAAAAATCTGGTCTACAATGTTGTAAAGAGCCATTACTACCATGGAAACCACACTGGGAACGGCATACTGCACCAGCAGTTTTCCAACGGGCTGGGTTCCCAATATATTCTTAGTCTGAAACTCATTTTGATTCATACTGTTCCGTTATCCTTATCCTTTTCCCGTGCATCAAAAAAAGCGCTCAAGGCGCAACATCTTCAAGAGCTGATAAAAACGTTTCCCCGCTCTTCGGATGCGGCGGGGCAAAATACCTTTGTACCTCTTGCAACCTACCCTATTATAAAGCGGTGGAACCGGCTTTGTCAAGAATATGCAGAGGAGAACTGCAAATTTCGTGGGTAACCCGGCTTGTTATGGTGAAACTAATCCAATGAGGGCAAAAGCCCTTGGCTATTTTGATGAAAAACCCCTTGATAACCGCCTTTTTGAACCATCTCCACAGAGTTTTCAACATTTTTCCAATATTTTCTACTCTTTTACAGTTTTTTACTCTTGACTTCTTACAGCTTTTTTCTATCCTTTTCCCGAAAAAAACAGTGCTGTTACAATTGGGTAACAGCCATTGACAGGAGTTCCTTTGCTGGAGTAGTATTAAGATTACGGATTTGTCCAATGCTAAAAAGCAAGCGAAAAAACAGCTTGTTTTGGGAAAAGGCAATGAGCCGCCAAACAAGGCGGGCATCTTGCCTTTTGAGTACCGGCAAAAGGGCTTTTGGCGCGTCTTTCTCTTCCCGCAGCCCACATCAGGTTCCGCCTTTCCCATCCCAAGTGGGAAGCGGCGGCAAAAGCCATGGGAGTTTGGTACCTGATCCAGGGAACACCCATGGCAAGTACCCCACCACTCCCCTGCTTGTGGGGCCATATCCGCGTACTGGAGGTTGATCCTTTGAAGAAAACGGGAGTAAATCCTGTCTGCAAACTGTTTAGTCTGCTTCTGATCCTTTCCTTGTTAGCCGGTTTTGCCGCCTGCACCAGCAAGGGAAAAGAAGAATCTCCCCCGTCAGAGAGCAGCTTTGTCTTTTCCAACCCCCTCTCCCAGCCCAGCCTACCGGAGGAGTCGGGCTCTGTCTCCCAGCATCTGCCGGAGCACCGGGAGACCATTGCCGAGTATAAAGCCATTAACAGCGATGTAGTGGGCTGGCTGGAAATTCCCGGCACCTCCATCAGCGATGTGGTGGTCTGGTATCCCAACGATTACAACGAGTATTACCTGCGAAAAGACGTCTACAAGCGGTACAATCAGGCGGGAAGTTATTACGCCGATTTCCGCAACAAGTTTGACGGAACAGCGGCGGGGCTTTCCCGCAATACCGTAATTTACGGCCACTCTCTGGATATGAACGACAGCCCCGATGCCCCCTACTTCAGCCAACTGAAGAAGTATCTGGATCAGGACTTTGCCCAGCAGCATCCCTACATTTACTTTTCGGTGGCGGGAGAAGAGCTGGTGTGGGAGGTTTTTGCCGTTTTTCACTCCACCATTGCCCTGCCCTACAACGTTCCCGAGCAGAGCAACGAAGAATTCACCAACCTGATCAGTGAAGTGAACAAGCGCTCGGAATATATTTACGACGTCAACGTCTCCACCAGTGACAAAATTCTCACCCTCTCCACCTGTGTCTACAAGTACACCCCCGGGGTGTACCCCAACGATTACCGGTATGTGGTGATGGCCAAACTGGTGGATGCCAACGAGCCCTTTAAGGAAAAGGCTGCGCTGGAAAAGAACCCCAATCCCAAGGAGCCCTGACATCCAACTGCATAGAACACGGGGGGACCTTACATCCCCCCGTTTCTTACGGGGAAAGACTCTTGGCAAACCGCTGTCCTTTGAGGTATAATGGAGTGGTAGCGTCCGGCGTTCCCTCCCCAACAGGATGGAGCCGAAAACCTACCGCGTTCTTTTTGGACAGGCAGATGTACTTTCTGATTTAAATTTATCATCTATAACTATCAGCAATCATCCAAAGGTGGTTCATAGCCAATGCGAGTGCGAAAAAAACGCCCCAGACGGGGCAATGCCTTTTTAAAAGGACTACTGGTCCTGCTGCTGACAGCGGGGGTATCCTTTGGAGGCGCTACCCTCTGGCAACGCTTTCAGGAGTCCAATTCAGCCGGTTCTCAAACCGACACGGTGCGATATTCTATCGGGCCTTCTTCTCCCGATTTGCCTTCCGACGGCGAGAGCTCTCAGCCGGAAACCCCGGAAGATAGTCTTTCCCAGATGCCCTCCACCTCCTCCTTTGAAGCAGAGCCCTCCGCCCTGCCGGGAGACGCCAACTTTTCCTCCTCTCAGGAGGAGGTTCCCGACACCATCACCGGGGAATTTTCGGTAGAGGGGCAGGTTGCCGTTTCCGACAAGGTGGACAACAGCTATTTTGACGACGCCATCTTCTTTGGGGACTCCATCAGCACCGGCATCACCGCCTACAACATTGCCAACAACACCGCCTGCGTGGCTGCCATTGGGGTTTCCCCCAACACAGCCCTTTCCACCCCCTACATCCCCACACGGGAAGGGGGAAAGGTCACGGTGCTGGAGGCCGCCAAGGCTTACGGCCAACGCAGCAAGGTTTACATTATGCTGGGAGGCAACGGCCTCTGGCAGGATAAGGACGGCTTCATCGCCGACTATCAGAAGTTTCTGGATGCGGTAAAAACCCAGTATCCGGGAGCTGTCATCTACATTCAGTCCATGACTCCGGTGGCCCGGGGGGTGGAGGCCAAGTACCCCAGCGTCACCCATCAAAAGGTGATGGAGTACAACGCCGCCATTGCTAGGCTGGCCAAGGACAACAAGCTCCCCTTTGTCAATGTCTTTGAAGCCCTGTGCGATGCCGAGGGTTATCTGCCCGAGGGAGTCTCCGCCGACGGGCTTCACCTTTCCGCCGAGTACTACTTTAAATGGTTCGACTACCTCAAATCCCATACAAAATAGATAGCAAACACAAAAGGAAGGAATTATTGTGATGAAAGCAAGGCTGTTCCCTCTTCTGATGATTTTGGTTCTGGTGGTTTCCGGTTGCGGCGGCAAGGACAAAGCCTCCGACGTGGACCCCGGTGCTCTGGCTACGGAAATTTTAGAGCAGGTAAAGTTCGACGCCAACTTGGTTCCCATTGCCCCCGAAGCGGTGGAAAACTGGTACTTCCTCAGCGATACCGTCACCGAGTACGCCATCTACATCAACGGAGACGTAGTTCCCGCCGAGGAGCTGGCGGTGCTCAAATGCAAAAGCGCAGACGATGTAGCCCAGCTGGAAGCCATTCTGGACCAGCGGCTGGACAACCTCAAGACCGCCTTTGAAAACTACCAACCCATGGAGCTGACCAAGATCAACAACCCTGTTCGGGTGACCAAAGACAACGTGGCCGTACTGGTTCTCACCGATGACCCCGATGCTCAGAAGACGGTGGAGCAGCTGCTGAAATAGCAGCTCTCTGAGCGGGTCCAACAAAAAGGAGGAACCCATGGTTGGTGAAAGCATCGCCATTCTGATTGTGCTGGGTGTGGCTGCCGCTATGGCCCTGCGTTCCGGCCGCCGGGCAGTAGTCAAAATGACCCTGCCCTTCTGCACCGTCCCTCTGGCCTATCTGATTGGAGAAACCTTTTTTTACCCTTATCGGTCCGGCCTTAAGCTTCCCCTGCAGACTTGGCGGGTCATTGCAGTGTTGCTGGGCGCTCTGGCGGGAGCCGCCATGGCCTTTGTGGTGGCGGGAATCATCTCTTCCTATGTCAAAAACGCAAAGCGGCTGTACATCCCCTTTGCCCTGCTGTTTGTGGCCGCCATGGCCATTACCTACTGCATCCGGCTGCTGGGATAGAAGGACTCCTCCCGATGATGGAAGAACGCCCCGGCCGGAATCTTCTCCGCCACAAAAGACCTTAGGGTGTCCTCCCGATTGGGAGATCACAGCTATGATAAGGCTCAACAGGCTGGGCGCACACTGTGCGCCCTTGTTTTTCAGTAGAATGGAGGGAATGATGTGCAGCTCACCATAGACGGGCTGGTGCTGCGGCGCCGTCCTCTGGGTCAAAATCAGTTGCTCACCATTCTCACCGCCCAGCAGGGAGTGCTGACCGCCTATGTCAACCAGCGGGGGACCATGGCCAGCAAGCTTTCCGCCACCACCGAGGTTCTCTGCTACTCCCGGTTTGTGCTCTTTCAGGGCAAGAGCGGCTATGTGGTGGATAAAGCCGACAGCAACCGCATCTTCTTCGGCCTGCGGCAGGATTGGGATAAGCTCTGCCTTGCCTCCTACTTTGCCCAGCTGGCCGCCGAGCTCTGCCCCTTTGACGAGCCTGCCGCCGAACCGTTGCGGCTGCTCCTCAACACCCTCCACTACCTGGAAAAAGGCAGCCGGGATATGCGTCAGCTCAAAGCCCTGTTCGAGCTGCGGCTTCTCACCCTCACCGGTTTTATGCCTGATCTAGTGGGCTGCCGCTGCTGCTCCGAGTACGAAAAACCGGAGATACTGTTCTTCCCCAACGAGGGAGACCTCTGCTGCGCCGACTGCACCCGGGAAAGCTCCGCCGTCGGAGGAATCAAAGTCTCCCCCGGTGTGCTGGCCGCTATGCGCCACATCCTCTACACCGGCCCGGAAAAGCTCTTCTCCTTCGTCTTGGGGGAGGAAGGGCTGGACGCTTTGTATCAGGTGAGCGAGCGTTACCTCCTCACCCAGTTGGAAAAGAGCTTTTCGGCCCTGGAGCTGTACAACTCCTGCAGGATCACCCAAAAATGGGAGCCTGCCATTACCGATGAAACGAGAACATGAGAATGAATCATAACAGACATTATAAAACGCTGGAACTGGATAAGGTTCTGGCCCTTTTGGCGGAGCAGACCGGCTGTTCCGGCACCCGGGAGCTGATTGCATCTATGACTCCCGAAGCCGATCTTGCCGCCGCCCGCCGCTCTCTCGCCCGAACGGTGGATGCCCACTCCCTTTCCAACCGGTTCGGCACCCCTTCCGTCTATGGGCTGGTTCCCTGTGTGAGCCTGCTGGAGCGGGCAAAGGTGGGCGCCACCCTATCTATGGGCGATCTGCTGAATATTGGCGTACTGCTGCGCACCGGCCGCGCCCTCCTTACCTGGAGGCGACAGGCCGCCGGAGAAGAAACCGCCCTGGATCACCTCTTTGCCCAGCTAGTTTCCGACAAGGCGTTGGAGGATGATTTATCCACCGCTATTTTGTCGGAGGAGGAGATGAGCGACCACGCCTCCCCCAACCTCTATGACATCCGCCGCAAAATCCGAAACGCCCATCAAAAAGCCCGGGATGTGCTGGACCGGATGGTCCGTTCTACCACTTATCAAAAGTATCTTCAAGAAGCAATTATCACCATTCGGAATGGACGTTTTGTAGTTCCGGTGCGCAAGGAGTATCAAAACGAGGTAAAGGGTCTGGTTCACGATACCTCCTCCAGCGGGGCCACGGTCTTTGTTGAGCCAATGACGGTGGTGGAGCAAAACAACGCCATCCGGGAGCTGGAAGGCTTGGAGCGGGAGGAAATCTCTCGGATTCTTCTGGACTTTTCCGAAAGGATAGGATTGCAATCCGATTATCTCATTTCCAGTTATCAGGCTTTGCTGGAGCTGGACCTCTGCTTTGCCAAGTCCCGGCTGGCCGACCGGATGCGGGCCACCGTCCCCACCTTGGTGGAGGAGGGTCAAACCAACCTGAAGAAGGCCCGGCATCCCCTCATCGACCGGGAAAAAATCGTCCCTATCGACATTATGATTGGGGGGGAGTTTGACACCATGGTGATTACCGGCCCCAATACGGGAGGTAAAACGGTGGCCCTCAAAACCTTGGGGCTGCTGGCCTTAATGGCCCGGTGCGGCCTGATGCTCCCGGTGGCCGACGGCAGCTCGGTCTGCTTTTACCGGCAGGTGCTGGCGGATATTGGGGATGAGCAGAGCATCGAGCAAAGCCTTTCCACTTTTTCAGGACATATGACCAACATTGTGGAGATTTTAAAGCAGGCGGACGAACATTCTCTGGTGCTCATCGACGAACTGGGAGCCGGCACCGACCCGGTAGAGGGAGCCGCTTTGGCAGTGGCCATCATCGACCGGCTGCGCAGTCTGGGAGCCAAGATAGCCGCCACCACCCACTACGCCGAAATCAAGCTCTATGCTCTGGAAACTCCGGGGGTGGAAAACGCCAGCTGCGAATTTGACGTAGCCACTCTGCGACCCACCTATCGCCTGCTGATCGGGGTTCCGGGACGTTCCAACGCCTTTGCCATCAGCCAGCGTCTGGGTCTGCCTGAAGAAATCATTGAGGCGGCCAAGCAGGGAGTCTCCCGGGAAAGCGCCCGCTTTGAAGATGTGGTCAGCGGCTTGGAGGAGACCCGTCAGGAGCTGGAACGGGAGCGCGAGCAGGTCCGGCGGTACCGGCGGGAGGCGGAAGAAGCTCGGCAAAAGGCGGCTCAGATGCAGAAAAATCTGGAGCAGCGTCAGGAACTGGAGCTTCGCAAAGCCCGGGAGGAAGCCAAAAGCCTTGTGGAAAACGTGCGCTTTCAGTCCCGGCAGCTGCTGGATGAGCTGGAGGCCCTGAAAAAGCAGAAGGACCGGGAGGATTTTTCCGCCACCGTTTCCGATGTCCGCACCACCTTTAAAAGCTACCTCCGGGATTTAGAGGATACTGCGGACCCCATCGCCCGCCAGACCAAGAAGCAGCAGGAAAACTATCGTCTGCCCCGCCCTCTCAAGCCGGGAGATACCGTCCGGCTGGTGGATTTGGGCAGCGAGGGTGTGGTGCTTTCCGCCGCCGACAAAGGCGGAAACGTGCTGGTGCAGGCAGGTATCATGAAAACCAAGGTGAACCAAAACAGCCTGCGCCTTATCGAAAAGCCAAAAGCCACCATACAGGGGGGCACGGTCAACACCCGGCAGGCGGTGCGCTCCGCCAAAGAAAACGCCACCTCTTCGGTGGACCTGCGGGGCATGATGGCAGAGGAGGCTCTCATGGAGCTGGACCGCTACATCGATACGGCGGTGCTCTCCAGCATCCACAGCATCACCATTGTCCACGGCAAGGGTACCGGTGCTCTGCGCAAGGCCGTGCAGCAGCATCTGCGCTCCCATCGTAATGTTCGCAGCTACCGCGCCGGAGTCTACGGAGAGGGTGACGCCGGGGTCACCATTGCCGAGCTCAAATAGATGCTCCCGCGAGGGCCCTGAAATCAGCCGGGGAACGGTATACCGGAACCGGAACCCGTTGGCGGAAAATGAAACGATTTAGCACGTTCGAATTCCCGGGCTGGATCGTTTTGACTGGCGGGTCGAGCCCCATTATCCTCTGCTGTGTCTCCAATGCGGCAAGGTCTGTGATGTGCCCATTCTCTAACAGGCCGAGCTGGTCCAAAGCCTTGCGGAGGAAACCTGCTACGAAATTTCGCAGCACAGCATGGTATTCGAGGGGCTTTGCCCCGACTGCCGCAACGCAAACGATTCCGATTCAACCAAATAGGCGCAGCCCGGTCAGGGGATACCCCTGACCGGGCTGCTTGCATCCAGCGATGATTGTTTCCTGAAACCCGGTCCTTTTCCCCACTTTCTACAGGGAAAGGGCCTTTTCCAACGCCTTGCGGTAGATGTTGCGCAGGGCCAGAAAATCTTCTTCCAGCATGTACTCGTTTTTCTGGTGCTCCGTGTGCTCCCGCCCGGGAAAGATGGGGCCAAAGGCCACAATATTGGCCATGGCACGGGCGTAGGTTCCGCCGCCCATCACCTCGGGCCGGGCCTGGGTGTCCCCGGATACCTCCCGGTAGGCCTCCATCAGTGTAGTGATCCAAGGCCCCTGAGCATCCATGTAAACTGGCTCCTGATGAGAGCACAAAGCCACCGTTGCCCCGTAACCCGTTACAGCCTGGGCAAGGCCCGCCTGCACCTCTGCCGGAGTTTTGGTGACGGGATAGCGGATGTCCAGAGAGAACACCACCTGTCCCTCCCTCATCTCAGTCTTGCCTACATTTAGAGTCAGCTTGCCGCTTTGGGCATCCTCCAAGGCGCAGCCTGCCCGCTGTCCGTGCAGGTCAAAGCCGATGACGGCGTTGTAGAAATCGGCGGCAGGGCAGGGAGCCAGCTTCTTGCTCTGAGCGATTTGAGCCATCACCTTGGAGATGGCGTTTTCCCCTTGATGAGGGGTACTGGCATGGGCCGAACGGCCTGTGGCCTCCAGTGTGATGTTATGGCCATGGCGATCCTTCAGAACGGCGGTACAGGAGTCGGCCACCATGTTGAAGGCGGCTCCTCCGCGAATAGAGACTAGTCCCGAACCTTCCGCAGGCAGGGAGAGGGTAAAATGGGCGATTCCCTTTTCCCCGTGGATAGCGGGAAAGCTGGCGTCGGGGGTAAAGCCAAAGTGGGGTAGCTCCTCGGTAGCCTTGTAAAACTCCATGTCCGACCAGTTTCCCGTCTCCTCTGCCAAACCGAAAATAATGCGAATCCGCTTGGTGAGAGGCAGCCCGGAGTCCAGCAGATCCTTCATGGCGTAGACGCAGGCAATGGCGGGGCCTTTGTCGTCGCTGATCCCCCGCCCGTATAGTTTGCCTTCCTGACGGGTACAGGCGTAGGGGGGGAAATCCCAGCCACTGCCTGCGGGGACTACATCCAGATGGGCCAGAATCCCCACCAAGGTATCCCCTTCCCCAATTTCGGCATAGCCGATCCGGTTCTGGCAGTTCTTGACCCGAAAGCCCAGCGCCTGGCAGAGCTCCAGCATGTAGCCCAGAGCCTTGGTAGCCCCTTCCCCATAGGGACTGGCGGCATCTCCTTTGACGCTGACACTTTCGATGGAGAGAATCCCCTCCAGCGCCTTGAGCATCTCCTTGTTGTTTTTCATGGGATCACCCTTTTTCTCTGTCAATCAGACGGTGGCAGTTTCGTCTATGGATATCCTGCCACCGTCTTTATGATATATGTAAGCCTTATGACTTGTCCAGTAGACCAAATTCTTTGATGAACTCCTCCGCCGCTGCGGCAATGGTCATCTTGCCACTGTCCACCAGAGCATTGTAGCGGATCATATCCTCCTCGGTGACGCAATCCTTCAGCCCGGCCAGAGCAGGCTGGATTTCCGGGTGTTTGTCCAGAATATCCTGGCGGACCACCGGGCAGCAATAATAGGCGGGGAAGAAGTGCTTGTCGTCCTCCAGCACCACCACATCCAATTGGGAAAGCAGGCCATCGGTGGTGTAGACGTTCACCACATCCATCAGCCCCTCCGCCATGCTCTGATACTTGAGGGCCACGTTCATCTTGATCTCTTTGACAAACTCAAAGCCGTAGGTGGCGCACATATTTTCGTAGCCGTCCATCCGGTCAAAGAAGCTGTGCTCCGCCCCGTAGGAAAGCTGGGAGCTAAAGGGAGCAAGGTCGCTGTTGGTCTTGATGTTGTTGGCCTGAGCAAACTCCCGGGAAACAGCGTTTGCGTAGGTGTTGTTAAAACCCATGGATTCCAGCACCACCAGATCAAACTCCTCCTTGAATCCGGCCTTGGCCAGATCGTAGGTAGCCTGGGGGTCGGTACCCGGCTGGATTTCCTGCTCCAGATAGGCAAGGAGCATTCCGCCGGTGTATTCGGGGTAGATGTGAATATCCCCCCGGTTGATGGATTCAAAGCAGATGGCGGAAGCCATATCGTATTTCCGCTCCACCTGCAGGTCTGTTTTTTGCTCCAGCATCTGGGCGATGATCTCGGATGTAAGCTGGGCCTCGGTGTAGGTTTTTCCGCCCACAATTACCGTATTGCCTTTCTTGCCGGAGCAACCGGACAGTATGGCCAGCAGAAGCATCAGCACAAGGGTGAAGGAAAGAACTTTTTTCATTTATAAAACCTCCTGTCGCACAACCAGTATCAGGTATAATTTCAGATTAACGATGGAGCAGCTTTTGCTCCAGCCTGTTGAGAAGCAGGTCGGTCAAAAAGGCCATGAGGCAGATGGGAATGGCTCCGGTAAACAGCATGGCCATATCCGCCATCTGAATGCCACGGTAGACGTACCGCCCCAGTCCCCCGCCTCCTACCAGCACCGAAATGGTGACGATGCCATAGGCGGTGATCAGGGAAATCCGTAGTCCCGACACAATGACAGGGATGGCATTGGGGAGCTCCACCTGAAACAGAATCTGCAGGCTGCTCATCCCCATGCCCCGTCCGGCCTCCAGCAGGGCCGGTTCCAGAGCCAGGATACCGGTATAGGTGTTGCGCACAATGGGCAAGAGGGAGTAAAAAAAGATGGCCATGACAGCAGTCATATTGCCCAGGCCAAAAAAGACCAGAAGAATGGAAAGCATGGCCAGTGACGGTATGGTCTGCAGTACTTCTACTATGCCAATAACCGGGCCGGCCAGCTTGGGAACACGGGTCAAGATCACACCGATCACCACGCCGATCACTGTAGCCAGCACCACGCCGGACAGGGAGATCAGCAGGTGAACCGCAGCGCGTTGAATCAGCTCAAGCATTGCCTTCCCTCCTCAATCCTCTGGGAATCGCCAGCCGGGCCAAACGGCCAATGACAAAACTGGTGGCAATGGCCAGCAGACTGGCGGGAATGGCTCCCATCAGCACAACGGTGTGGTTGTAGCGGTCCAGCCCGGTGTAGATCACATCCCCCAGACCTCCCCCGCCAATGATGGCCGCCACCGTGGCCCAGCTGATGATATACACGCTGCTCAGCCGGATACCGGTGACAATCACCGGCAGAGCCAGGGGCAGCTCTACCCGAAACAGGGTTTGCAGGCTGTTCATCCCCATGCCGGTAGCTGCCTCGATATAGCCTGGAGACACCTCGGTAATGCCGGTGTAGGTGTTGCGCAGAATGGGCAGGATGGAGTAAACCGTCAGCACAATCACGGCGGTGGGCTTTCCAATTCCTGTCACAGGCAGAAGTAGCCCGAACATCACCATACTGGGCACGGTCTGCAAAATCCCCATTACCGCCATCACCCGCTTGGCCAGCCGGGGCAGGCGGGTCAGCAGGATGCCCAGAGGCACCGAGATGATAATCCCTATCACAACAGAGAAAAACGAAATCTGAATGTGTTCCAAAAAAGCGGTTTGGAGCAGCGGCCAGTTTTTTTGCAGGATAGCGATGGATTTATTCATCATCCTCATCATCCCTCCAAACTACGCCGGCCAAAGCCTTGACCAAACTGGTTTTGCTTACCAGCCCCTTCACCCGGTCCTTGCTGTCCACCACCAACAGGAAGGGGAGCTTTTCGGTAATCAGGGTGTCGAAGGCCTCCCGGGCCTGAGCGTTCATGCTGATGGTGGGTACGCTTTTCATCTCCACCTCGCCAATTTGCGCGATGTGCTGTTTGCCCGCCACCGCTCGCAGATTTTCTACGGTGACCACACCTTCCAAACGGCCCTCCTTGTCCAACACCACCAGAGAGTCGACGTTGCGCTTGCGCATCAGGTTGATGGATTCGGCAAAGCCTTTGTCCCGGGTGGTGGTCACCACTCTGGGGTTCATAATCTCCCGGACCAAGTCCACGTCGTAGTTGGCTTTCATCCGCTTTTTGCCGATGAATTCCCGAACATAGTCGTTGGCAGGGTGGGCCAGCAGAGTTTCCGGTGGGGCGTTTTGGACGATCTCGCCATCCTTCATCAGGATAATGCGGTCGGCCAGCTTGACCGCCTCGTCAATATCGTGGGTGACAAAGACTACAGTGATGCCCAAGCTGGTCTGCAGCTTTTTCACCTCATCCTGAAGGGATTCCCGTGTGATGGGGTCCAGAGCGCCAAAGGGCTCATCCATTAAAATCAGAGGCGGAGCTACCGCCAGAGCCCGCAGCACCCCAATCCGCTGTTGCTGTCCGCCGGAAAGCTCCGACGGATACCGCCCCAGATACTCCTTGGGGTCCATCCCCACCATTTCCAGCAGTTCCCGGGTCCGCTGGTGGCGCTTTTCCTTGGGCCACTTGAGCAACCTAGGCACCACCTCAATATTTTGCTCGATGGTCATGTTGGGGAACAGACCGATTTGTTGGATGACATAGCCGATTTGACGGCGCAAATCCACCGGGCTGACCTTAGTGATATTTTGACCATCTACGAAGATACTCCCTTTGCTGGGTTCTATCAACCGATTGATCATTTTAAGTGATGTTGTTTTTCCACAGCCACTGGGTCCTATGAGCACGGTGAATTGGCCCCGTGGAATCTCAAGGCTTAGATCGGAAATAACGGTGTGGCCGGAAAATGATTTCGTTACATTGTCGAAAGTAACCATTTCATTCCTCCCTTTGTAAGATTATAATGGCAAGTATAACACCTTTTGATGTTTATGGCAATTTAATTCCTCAAATTGAAATAAAATTGTTTATAAATGTTAAAGATGTCCCTTATACCAAGGTCCGAGACAAGAGAAGCCATCCAAAAAAATAGCAGTTTGCATTTTAGCACTAGGAAATCCCCTCAGGATATTGACAAGGACAGGCCCTTTGTGTTACATTGTAAAGGCTGTCGAGGCGTAGCTCAGTTTGGTAGAGTGCTACGTTCGGGACGTAGAAGCCGCAGGTTCGAGTCCTGTCGCCTCGACCACCAGCTTTGGGCTGGATGTAGATTGCGCACTTCACATCATGTGAGGTGCGCATTTTTTTGCCCACGCAGTGCGGTATTTTAAGTTGTCACCAAGGATGCTCCACTCAAAAGTTGCCCCTGTTCATTAGAATATATCCACCCGCTTCAGGCGGTTTTCTCCGGTGTCATGAAATATCGTTGTCACTGTTTCAGATAAAAACGTCCCTTACGTCGAGTGTGTTTCTGCAAAAGCCATAAAATTAAAAGACCTGCCGAAAATCTGGATTGGATTTTCCGGAGGTCTTTTTACCTGCAATCAACTGGCTATCTGATTGGTATCATGGCTCACAGACAGTCAAAGCTGTGGCCCCAACGCTGAGAAGGTATTCCGGATCGCTGCCGGGGCAGCAGATCGCGCAAAAATTCATCTAGAATTCAACTTCCTGTTTGCCTCCAACCTGTATATTATAGCGCAAGTTAAGATTATATTCAACCCAAAATCCGATCAGCCTTTTAAAATATACAGAAAATTTACATTTTTCCTGTCATGCTTACCAGCAATCTTTGCGACAACTATAGGCTTTTCTAGATATTACTTTCAGATTCTAAAACACACAAATTATTTTTTTGGATGAATGTGAATCTGCATATACAACGCATATCCTCTCTCCAAATGAATACTTTTGAAAGGCATCAAAAAGGACACGGCAGGCGAATTCTGCTGTGTCCTTTTTAGTTAGATGCCCATGGCGTTTTTAATTTTATCAAAAAAGGTTTTACGCTTTTCGTAGTTTTTGTCGCTGACCAAATTGTCGAAGGTTTTTAGGGCCTCCTTCTGCTTACCCGACAGGTTGCGGGGAACCTCCAGCAGAACCCGAACGTATTGATCTCCCCGGCCTCGGCCATTGATGTAGGGGACTCCCTTGTTGCGCAGACGGAACACCACACCGGGCTGGGTTCCCTCGGGCACGTTGTAGCTCACCTTGCCATCCACCGTGGGAACCACAATCTCATCTCCAAGAGCAGCCTGCGCGTAGGTAAGGGGAATCTCGCACCAAATATCAAAGCCGTCCCGCTCGAAGATGGGATCGGGGCGGACGCTCACCGTCACCACACAGTCGCCGGCGGGGCCGTTGTTTAGGCCGTGATCTCCCTCGCCCCGCAGCACAAAGCTTTGGCCGTCGTCAATTCCGGCAGGGACGCTGACCTCCAGCGTCTTACTGGCTCTTACCCGCCCCTTACCACCACAGGTTTTGCAGGGGTCCTTGATGACGGTGCCCTTGCCGCCGCAGCGGGAACAGGCTCTGGCCGACTGTACCACTCCAAAGGGGGTGCGCTGGCTCACCTTGACCTGACCGGAGCCTCCACATTCGGAGCAGGTTTCGGGGCTGGTTCCCTCGGCCGCTCCCGAGCCATGGCAGGTGTGGCAGGTTTGCTGACGGGATATGGATATAGTCTTTTTGACGCCTTTGACTGCCTCCATAAATTCCAGAGGCATGTTGATGCGAATATCTGCTCCCTTAATGGGAGCGTTGGGGTTGCGGGTGCGGGTGGAACCTCCAAACCCGCCTCCGAAAAAGCTGTCGAAAATGTCCCCCAAATCCTCGAAGCCAAAGCCTCCGGAAAATCCGCCAAAGCCCGCTCCGCCGCCTGCTCCATAGCTGGGGTCCACCCCTGCGTGACCAAACTGGTCGTAGCGGCTCTTCTTCTGAGGGTCGGAAAGAACCTCGTAGGCCTCCCCCACCTCTTTGAATTTGGCTTCGGCGGTCTTATCGTCGGGATTTACGTCCGGGTGGTATTGCTTTGCAAGCTTTCGGTATGCCTTTTTAATCTCGTCTTCCGACGCACCTCTCTGCACACCCAAAACTTCATAGTAGTCTCTTTTTTCTGGCAAATTTACCACCATCTCTCGTAGTAACTAGGCGCCGGCACCAAACCGGCAGAGTGAGTTGCTCCTTGTGTACCTTGGGAAAAAGCAGTGCAAAAGGTTCCGGCGCAGAGTGTGCCGCCTTGCTGGGATAACGGTAACTACTCAGGAGGAAAGCTCCCCCCTGCCCGCGCCAAAACTATGTCCGTCTTTTCTGCCGTCATTATGATTCTATGCAGGTTTTCCCGGAAGGTTTCCCATGAACCACGCCGGACAGCTTATTCTGCCCGGCGTGGCCTGTTCCATCATAAAGGGTTTTTTAGTCGTTGTCAACTTCCTTGTACTCGGCGTCTACCACTCCGTCGTCGTTGGGAGGAGGGGAACCTGCGCCGTCCTGAGGCTGCTGGGCAGCCTGAGCCTCGTACATCTTGCCGCTTACCTCGTAAAGCACCTTCTGCAGCTCCTCCTGGCCCTTCTGGATCAGTTCCAGATCGCTGCCTTTGAGGGCTTCCTTGAGGGTGTCCTTCTTCTCGGTCAGGCGTTGCTTATCGTCCTCGGCAATCTTATCGCCGGAATCGGAAATCAGCTTTTCTGTCTGGAAGACCGCCTGATCGGCGTTGTTGCGGGTGTCGGCCTCTTCCCGGCGCTTTTTGTCCTCGGCGGCATATTGCTCCGCCTCCCGGACCGCCTTGTCGATATCGTCCTTGCTCATGTTGGTGGAACTGGTGATGGTGATGTGCTGCTCCTTGCCGGTGCCCAAATCCTTGGCAGAGACGTTGACGATGCCGTTGGCGTCGATGTCGAAGGTGACTTCAATCTGAGGGGTGCCGCGGGGTGCGGGGGGAATGTTGTCCAGATGGAAGCGGCCCAGAGTTTTGTTTCCGGCAGCCATTTCCCGCTCGCCCTGCAGGACGTGCACCTCTACCGAGGTCTGGCCGTCGGCGGCGGTGGAGAAGATCTGGCTCTTTTTGGTGGGGATGGTGGTGTTGCGGTCGATGATCTTGGTAAAGACTCCGCCCAGAGTTTCCAGACCCAGAGACAGAGGAGTGACGTCCAGCAGCAGAAGACCCTTGACGTCGCCGCCCAGTACGCCACCCTGAATGGCCGCGCCAATGGCGACACACTCGTCGGGGTTAATGCCCTTAAAGGGCTCCTTGCCGATGAAATCCTTCACCGCATCCTGTACGGCGGGAATCCGGGAGGAACCGCCTACCAGCAACACCCGCTGAATGTCGGAGGGCTTGAGGCCTGCGTCGCCCAGAGCTTGACGGACCGGTCCCATGGTGGCGTCCACCAGATCGGCGGTCAGCTCGTTGAACTTGGCTCGGGTGATGGAGACGTCCAGATGCTTGGGGCCGGAAGCGTCGGCGGTGATAAAGGGCAGGTTGACGTTGGCGCTGGTCATACCAGAAAGCTCGATCTTGGCTTTTTCGGCAGCCTCTTTCAGGCGCTGCATGGCCATCTTGTCGTTTCTCAGGTCGATGCCGCTGTCTTTTTTAAACTCGTCGGCCAGATAGTTGATGACGCGCTCGTCGAAGTCATCGCCGCCCAGTTTGTTATTGCCCGCAGTGGCCAGAACTTCCTGCACGCCATCTCCCATCTCGATGACGGAAACGTCAAAGGTTCCTCCCCCCAGGTCGTAAACCATGATCTTCTGGTCCTGTTCTTTGTCCATGCCATAGGCCAAGGCCGCGGCGGTGGGCTCGTTGATGATCCGCTTGACATCCAGCCCGGCAATGCGGCCTGCGTCCTTGGTGGCCTGACGCTGAGCGTCGGTAAAGTAGGCGGGGGTGGTGATAACCGCCTCGGTGACGGGGTGGCCAAGATATGCCTCGGCATCGGCCTTGAGCTTTTGCAGCACCATGGCGGAAATCTGCTGAGGGGTATAAGTTTTATCGTCGATCTTTACATTGTAGTCGGTACCCATGTGGCGCTTGATACTCATGACGGTGCGGTCGGGGTTGGTGACGGCCTGGCGCTTTGCCACCTGCCCCACCATGCGCTCCCCTTCCTTATTAAAGGCCACCACCGAAGCAGTGGTGCGGGCGCCCTCGGCGTTGGGGATGACAACGGTTTCGCCGCCTTCCATAACAGCGACGCAAGAGTTGGTTGTTCCAAGGTCAATGCCTATAATTTTTCCCATAACGTTTTCCTCCTGATCGATCGAGATGTGGATTTCATTCTATTAAGAGGGGCATATACCCCGGTTTGTCGGCTAGTTGGCTGTCTGTACCATGGCGTAGCGCAGAACTTTATCTCCCATTCGGTATCCCTTTTGCAGCACTTGGGCGATAACATTTTCCCCAAGGCTTTCGTCCTCGATATGCATGACGGCGTGGTGCAGCTCCGGGTCGAAGGGGTCTCCCACTTCCCCGAAGGCTTCCACCCCAAAGGAGGAAAGAAGCTCGGCAAAGCCCTTTTCAATCAGGGCAAAGCCCTTGGCAAATTCCTCGGTATGGCATTCAAAGGCGCTGGCTCGGTCAAAGTTATCCTGCATGGGCAGTATCTTTTGCAGGGTGGCCGCCGTGGCAGCCTGATAGATGTCGTCCTTTTCCTTTTGCGTGCGCTTGCGGTAGTTGTCGTACTCCGCCATTAGTCGCAGATGCTGGTCCTGAAGCTGATCGTATTTTTCCTGTAAAAGCTCCTGTTCGCTTTTGGGGGGCGAGGCCGCTTCTTCCTCCGATTGCCCGGTGTCCTGATCTTGAACCTCCTCCTGCTCCACAGGAATTTCCTTCTCCAGTTCATGCTCCTGCCTTGGTGTTTTGTTACGTGTCTCTTTTCCCACTTGTCCTTGTCCTCTCCCTGTGTTTTATTGATGCAGTTCAAAGGTATCGGTGAGCAGGTCTCCCAGAGTTTTGGCAAAATACTCCAGATGGGGGATGATCTTGGCGTAATCGATTCGCACCGGGCCGATGAGTCCCACAGTACCAGCAGGCTCGCCGCCTACATTGTATGGAGTCATCACTACGGAGGAATCCGCCAGCTCCATGGATTGGTTTTCCTTGCCGATAATCACCCGGAAGTCTTCCCCTTCCAAAGTAAACAGGGACTGTAAGATGTCCCGTTTTTCCAGCATGGTCAGAAGGTCCCGCACCAAAATGTTCAGCTCGTTGTATTCCAACAGCTTGGTGCCGCCGCTCAGATAATACTGGCCGTCGTTGATCTCCTTACAAAGCTCAAAAATCGCCACCAGAAGAGGGGTAAAGATTCTGGAATATTCCCCCAAGACAATGGAGAGAGAGTTGATGTAGTTAGTGGAAACGGTGGCGATATTCATGCCGCCCAAACGGGCATTGGCAAACTTGTTGAAGAATTCCACCAACTTTTCGGTGACCTGAAAGTCCATCCGGCAGATTTTGTTGCGAATAACGCCGTTGGAGGCAATCATCAAAATCACAACGGTGTTCTGGCCTGCGGCAATCATCTCCACCCGGCGGATTCGCACGGTTTTAGGCGTGATGCTGGAGGTGACGGTGGCACAATGGGTGTAATCGGAAAGAGCTTCTGCGGCATCTTCCAGTAGCTTATCTGGGTCAGGGTTGCGCACGTTAAAGAGAGAATCTATTTCCCGGCGCTCGTCCTGTGTCAGAGGCTTGCACCGCATCAGAGAGTCGATGTACTCCCGAAAGCCCAAGTGGCTGGGCACACGCCCCGCAGAAGTGTGGGGCTGCTCCAAGTATCCCATCTCAAACAGCCACGCCATGTCGCTGCGAATGGTAGCCGGAGAAACCTGAAAGCTTAGCTTGGTGGCCAGCAGTTTGGAGCCCACCGGCTCGCCGGTTTGGATATAGGTTTCCACAATGGCGGCCAAAATAGCCTTTTTTCTTTCGCTTAACTTCACCGGTTGCTCCCCCTTTCCGGTAAAAAGCCCGGTATTATGCGGTTTGTAGAATATTTTAGCACTCTTAACCTCCGAGTGCTAGATACATTTTATAACGTTTCCCATTGTTTGTCAAGAGCTTTCATAAATTGTTTACAAGTGGTTTTTTCTCTTGCAATAAGGGCTATCGGTCCTCTTGCAAAGCGAGTTGAAAAGGCTGGTTCACAGGCTTATACTTGAGACGGAATTCGACCCGTGGTATAATAACCGCAAAGCGACTTGGCCATCCGCCCTCTTGGAGCTGGGGGTTTGTTTTCCTAGAAGCCTGAATGGGTAATTCTTTTGCGAAGGCCATTGAGAGCATAGCTCGCCGCTCAGGCGCGGGGCAGGGTTTTGCTCCGCAAGCCGGAACGGCTTCTCCTTCCGCAAAGGACATCGCGGCGTTAGCTTGCCCCTCAGGCCGGGGCAGGGCCCCTCCTTTTGTTCGTGCAAAAGGAGGCAAAACACGCCGGGGATGGGTCCCCGGCCCCCTCTCAAAGGGGTTTGACACCCCTTTGTAACCCCGCGTTCCGTAGCTGCAAAGCTATAGATGCTACTCCTGTTTAAGGTTTGCTGGAGAGTTGTATACCTTGGCAGCATCAATGCTTGGGTACGTAGGTGCGTACAAAGGGAAAGGGCAATGTGTGATTTTACCTTGACCGCCGCGAGAAGTCCGAGGGACGAGGACGACGAGCGGTAAGGATATGCAAACCTAAGAATTTCCCTTTCTTTCGGTGGCCGTTGTCGCAAAGCGACGTTTAC